>DXIW01000011.1 GCA_019112625.1 Candidatus Acutalibacter stercorigallinarum
ATCACCCGGCCCTTTTTCATCTTCTGCAGGCAGATGGACAGCACCAGGGCCAGCGCCATGCCCAGGGGCACAGACACCACCATGAACACGGCGCTGTTAAAGGCCGCGTTACGGAACAGGGAATTGGAGAGGGTGGCGGCAAAGTTTTTCAGCCCCACAAAATTCTGGTCGATGATGTTGTCCGTAACGGCGTACCACAGCGAGTACCCAAAGGGCACCACGTAAAACACCAGCACCCCCACCAGGCTGGGCAGCAGGAACAGCCAGTAGGCGGCGTTGCGCTTTTTCATAAACCTTCCCTCCTCATTCGTTGAGCTGTAAGGTAGCCCGGCCTTGTATCTTCTCCGCACACTCCTCCGGGGTGATGAAGTGCTGCAAAATCATCTCATCGATAAATTCCTGGGTGTCGATCTCGTAGTATTCCACCGGCACCATGGGCCCGGTGAACAGCTCCTCCACCGCGTCGATGTAGAGCTGGGGGTCCATGCCGTAGATGCCCGTGTCGAAGGGCGCGTTGGTGGAGCCCAGCCCCTCCCCGTTGGTCACGTCCTCCGCCATGGTGGCCAGGTTGTACCGGTTGATGGGAAAATAGGGGGTGTAGTAGTGGGGCGGCCCGTTCCCGTAGATGCGGGGGTCCTCCCGCTCGCCAATGCAGTATTTGATGAACTCCCAGGCCAGGTCCTTATTCTGCATGGAGGAGGGCATCAGGAAGCTCTCCGATGTGGCCACCCCGATCTCCCCCTTGGAGTTGGTGAGGGGATAGGGCCCGGCCAGGTAGTCCAGGGGCTGCCACTGGGTGAGCACCGAGTGGGGCCTGGCCCAGTCGAGAACGGCCAGGGCGGGCTTCGCGTCATAAAATATCTTCACCATCTCCCGGGTACCGTCGTACATGGGGTTCGGGTCATTCACGAGGCCCTGGTAATCCCCCCGCAGATTCCCTGTGTGCTGGTACAGCTGGTACACGCTAAAATAGTCGATCCCAGAGTTGCCCACCAGCCAATCATCCAGCAGGGGCTCGTCGTTCTGGATCTTCGTCAGCTGGGTCAGGTACTTCACGAAAGGTTCGCTGGCGAAGGTGCAGGTCCGGTCGATCAGGTCCATGTAGGCGGTGCGCTCCAGATCAAACATCTGGTCCACCCGGGGACTGTTGAAGAACAGCCCCAGCTCCGGTTCCCGCTCCAGGGCCTGCTCGTACCAGTCCATCACCTGGGTGGTGCTCACCTTCTGGACGGCGGCCGGGTCCACCCCCAGGGCCTCCAGCCGCTCCTGGTCAAAGGCGACGGACATGTAATAGAACGACACCGGCAGCACCGTCTGCCTGCCGTCCACCTGGAAGGCCTTCAGCACGTCCTCGTAGAAAAAGCCCTCGGGGAAACCCTCCCGCAGGTAGGGGCCGAAATCCTCCAGCGCCCCGCTGGTGGAGAGGGTCGCCACGTCTAGGTCGATCTCGCCCTCGTCAAAAAAGACGTAGTCCGCGGTGCCGGTGGCCATGGTGAGGTACAGCTCCTCCTGGAAAGCCTGTTTTACGGTCCGGTTCACCTCGGCGCCGGCGTTGATGCCGTCCATGAAGCTCTGCTCCCAATCCAGGGTGATTTTCACCGCCGGGTGCTGGAGCATGAATTCCTTGGACAGGTCCGCCAGCAGGGAGCAGTTTCCCTCCCAGAGCCCCCGGATGACCACCTCCCCCTGGAGGGTGTCACCGGGCTGAGGTTCCATGTTCAGGTACCGCCAGGTGCCGGGCTCCGGCTCCTCGGGCATCTGCGCGGCCCGTTGGGCCATCAGGCTGGCGTAGTAGGCGTCCTGCTCCTCCTGGCCCTGGCAGCCGGGCAGGACCAGCAGGCAGGCGCACAGCGCCAGGGCGAAAAACCGCTTCCACATTTTCATGGTACCGCCTCCCTCGGGGTGATGGTATTTTCTTTTACGGCAGCAGATCTGGTTTCAGCAAGCGGGGCCCTTGCCGGAATGGCGTTTTTTGCCCAAATGGCTTGCGATTACTATAGCGTTTCCCCCAGCAGACTGCAATACCGTTGGAACGAAACGACAAAAAACCGCTCTTTTTGGGAACCCGCCCCGGGGTGGAGCCGCCGGGCGCTGGGCAGCCGGCGTTTCCCGCAAGGCCCCTCTTTCTTCCGATTTGGAAAAATAGAAAAAGATTTTCCTAAATAAAAGTTTATACTTGGTCACATTATACTATTTTCGGGGGGGGTAGTCAAGTAGTGTGTGCAAAAAAAGAGGCGCGTTGGCAAACTTTTTGCCAACGCGCCTCGCCTGTGCGGGATTCAGGCCTTGCCGGCGTCCTTCCCAAAGAGGAAGGGCCGGGAGAATTTGTTGTTGAAGAACTCGATGAGGGGCCCCATGAAGAAGGCGGTGATGAGGGTGCCCACCCCGGGCAGCAGCCCGGACAGGGTGCCGATGGCCACGCAGATCAGATCGCAGCCGATGCGCACGAACCGGAAGGGCCACTTCCGCTTCTCCGAGATGACGATGGGGATGGCGTCGTACACCGACACCCCCAGGTTGGAGGTCATGTACAGGGAGGAGGCGAAGCACATCACCAGCACGCCGATAAGCAGGAACACGACGCGCAGGGCCAGGCCCGGCTCCGGCCACAGGCTCTGCAGCACCCACACGGCGAAGTCCACGATATACCCGGTGAGGAACATGTTCACCAGGGTGGCCACCCCCATGTAGCTCCGGGCGATGAACAGGTCCAGGACCAGCATCACCCCGCTTAAGATCATGTAGTACACCCCGTAGGTGGTAACTCCCCCGAACAGCCGCTCCCAGGTGCCCTGGGCAAAGCACTGGAAGGGGTCCACCCCAAAGCTGGAGCACTTGAAGAATCCCACGGCCAGGGCGCAGAAGATCACCCCCACGGTGGTCATGCCCACCCGCTTCTGAAAATGGTCCGGCAGCTTCATATCCATCCCCCGTATTCCCCGCGATCGGGGCAGTTTTAAACCTTATCTATTCTATCAAATCCCCAGGCAAAAGTAAAGGCTGGGTTTCTGCCCAAGCCCGATTGACATCCCCTTTTCACCGTGGTACAATACCAGCGGTTTCCATAGAAAACACACCCCTTCCTCCGCAAATAGTGGAGAAAGGGCCAGCGCGAAGGAGGAGCCCGTATGCAGAATTTCCTGTGGGGCGGCCTGGGCGGCCTGCCCCTCATCGCCGGCGGAAAAAGCCGGGCCATCAACGCCGAAAACCCCCGGGGGGAGAAGGGCCGGGGCGGCATGGCCGCCAGCCATCTGGGGCCCTCCCGCAAGGGCTCCCCCTGTATCGGGGAAGTAAAGCCCGGGGAGACCGCCCTCCTGGGGGAGATCGAAGGCCCCGGCGTCATCCAGCACATCTGGATTACCGTGACCGACAGGACCAGCGACGCCGACCGCTTCGTCCTCCGGGACCTGGTGCTGCGCATGTACTGGGACGGGGAGGAGACCCCCTCGGTGGAAGTGCCCCTGGGGGACTTCTTCTGCTGCGGCTTTGGCCAGGGGTGTCTGGTCAATTCCCTGCCCATCGCGGTCAACCCCAACCGGGGCTTTAACTGCTATTTCCCCATGCCCTTCCGCAAGTCCGCCCGGCTCACCGTGGAGAACCAGCACAAAAACCCGGTGCCCGCCTTCTTCTACCAGATCGACTACTGCCTCCAGGAGGTGCCGGAAAACGCCGGGACCTTCCACGCCCAGTGGCGGCGGCAGCCCATCACCGATTTGGGGCAGGACTATGTGCTCCTGGATAACGTAAAGGGTCCCGGCCAGTACATAGGCACCTACCTGGCCCTCTCCACCCTGGAGCGCTACTGGTGGGGCGAGGGGGAGATGAAATTCTACCTGGACGGGGACACCGACTACCCCACCATCTGCGGCACCGGCACCGAGGACTACTTCGGCGGCGCCTGGAGCTTTGCGAAGCAGGAAAACGGCCGCACCGTGGAGCAGACCTTCTGCACCCCGTTTTTGGGGTACCCCTTCTACTCCCACCACGACACCGCCATCCATAACGACTACCACAACGACGACTGCCCGCCCATGCGGGGTTTTTACCGCTGGCATATCCCCGACCCCATCCGCTTCGAGAAAGACCTGCGGGTGACCCTCCAGCAGATCGGCGTCGGCCACGGCGGCCTGTTCGAGCGCCGGGACGACGTGTCCTCGGTGGCCTACTGGTACCAGGCCGAGCCCCACGCCACCTTCCCGGCCCTGCCCCCAGCCCCCGCCCGCTGGCCCAGGTAGGACAGGGAATAGCGAGCCAGGCCGGCCCCCCGCCCTCCTGCTTTCGCCCCTGGCGAAAGCGCGGCCCTGCGGCCGCTGGCCCGGCTCCGCCGGGCCGGAGGGCGGGGAGGATAGGTAATAGGTAATAGGTAAGAAGTAAGAGGTGCATCCCCCCCGGGGCAGCAAAAAAGCCCCCAGTCTGGGGGCTTTGGGTGCGGGCCGGCTCAGAAGTGCTCCGTCAAGAACACGGGCCGCTTGGGGAACACCTTTTCCAGGGTCTCCCGGTTGGCGGTAAGGACCACGTCTGGCTTGTACAGGGCCTCCTCCAGGGAGAGGGTGCCCAGCAGCAGCTGGGTGAGGGTGCGCACGTCCAGAGTCAGATCCGCCGGGGCGGCGGTGCGCTCCACAGTGGTCTCCCCGTTTTGGCGCCGCACCTGGAAGGTCCCGCTGTTCTCCGGCAGGAGCTGGTCCTCCACTGCGATGGTGTAGGCGGCCCCCTCCGGGCAGGGCTTCCCCGCCAATGCCTTGGGCACGTGGAGCACCCGGGCCATGGGCTGGTCCATCACCAGGGGCTTGATGTCGTAGCTCTCCGAAAGCAGGGCGGCCAGGGGCGCGTCCTCCGGCAGGGGGATGGTGAAGCTGTCGTACTGGGCGGAGAGCCGGTTGAGAAAGCCCAGCACCTCCCGGAAGCCCTGGGGCCTGGCCCAGGCCATCTCCCGCACCTGCCCCCGCTTGGAGTAGGCTGTGGCCTCCTTGGCCTGGAAGATCACATAGGCCAGGGGGCCCTCCCCGTCCTCCAACAGGTAGCTGTACACCCGCTCCTTGCAGGGCTCTTTGGAAAGCAGGCTCTCCCAGTGGCGGTCCTCCCGCTGTACGGCGGTGTTGTACCGGCCGAAGTGGGCCTCGAACACGGCCCGCAGGGCGGGGTAGTCCTCTTTCCCCTCCACCATCCGGGCCTTGCAGCCGCACCGCAGGTGGGAGAGCGCCGCCGTTTCCACCTCCCAGCCCTGGACCATCTGGCACAGCTCGTAGCCGAACTTCCGGTAAAAGCTGTGGGAGAAGGGGTACAGCATGGTGAATACCGCCCCCTCCGCCCGGCACCGGGGCAGCTCAGACTCAAAAATCTGCCGGATGGCCCCACCGGAGCGGTGTTCCGGCAGGGAGGCCACCCCGCCGATGCCCACCATGGGCACCCAGGCCCCCTCGTAGCGCATCTGGTACCGGGGCAGCACCATGCAGGCGGTGATTGTCCCCTCCTCGTTTTCATAGCCCACATATTCGTCCTGCGGGCAGCCCTCTTTTTGCAGGCGCTCGTCCACGGCCTGGGCGTCAAAGGGGCTTACAAAGGCGATGGCCTGGATCTTCTCGCAGGCCGCTATATCGTTTGCTTCCATCTTACGGACTGGCACAGGCATTCCCTCCCGAAAGTCTTTTTTCCATTGTAGCAAGAAGGAGAACGCCCTGTCAATATAGGATTTCCCGCCACATCCTACAGGAAAGGAGAACACACATGCAAAGCAGAGAAGTGCCGGTAACGGCCTATCAGGCGGGGGAGGGCTTCCTCTCCCAAAAACAGAAGCTGGTGCGGCAGGTGGTGCTGCCCTACCAGTACGACATTCTAAACGACCAGCTCCCCGGGGTGGAGAAGAGCCATGCCCTGGAGAACCTGCGGCTGGCCGCCCGGAAGATGGCGGGGGAGGAGGTTCCCCCCGACGCCTTCTACGGCATGGTGTTCCAGGACAGCGACGTGGCCAAGTGGCTGGAGGCCGCGGCCTACGCCCTGGCCGCCGGCCCCGACCCGGAGCTGGAGGCCCGCATGGAGGAGGTCATCGACCTGCTGGAGCAGGGCCAGCGCCCCGACGGGTACCTGGACTCCTACTTCACCGTCAAGGCCCCGGGCAAGGAGTGGACCAACCTGCAGGAGGCCCACGAGCTCTACTGCGCCGGCCACCTGATGGAGGCCGCCTGCGCCTATTACGAGGCCACGGGGAAGGACCGCTTCCTCAAAATCATGGAGAAAAACGGGGACTGCATCTACCGCCACTTTATGGAGGCGTGCCCCAGGGGCTTCTCCGGCCACCCGGAGATCGAGCTGGCCCTGATGCGCCTGTACCGGGCCACGGGCAACGAGAAGTACAAGGAGCTCTGCGCCCACTTCATCGACGTGCGTGGGCAGGAGCCCAACTATTTCGTCGAGGAGCAAAAGACCCGGGGCTGGAACGTGTGGGGCAACGACTCCCTGGACACCGACTACACCCAGAGCACCAAGCCTGTAAGGGAGCAGGAGGACGCGGTGGGCCACGCGGTGCGGGCGGTGTACCTGTACACCGGCATGGCAGACCTGGCCAAGGAGTCCGGGGACGAGAGCCTGAAAGCCGCCTGCAAGACATTGTGGGACAGCATCACGAAGCGGCGGATGTACGTCACCGGGGGCATCGGTTCCACCGTCATCGGCGAGGCCTTCACCGTGGACTATGACCTGCCCAACGCCACGGTCTACGCCGAGACCTGCGCCTCCATCGGGCTCATCTTCTTCGCCCGGCGCATGCTGGAGCTGGAGCCCCGGGGCGAGTACGGCGACGTGATGGAGCGGGCCCTGTACAACACGGTGCTGGCGGGCATGGCCCTGGACGGCCGCCGTTTCTTCTACGTAAACCCCCTGGAGGTGGTGCCGGGCATCTCCGGCGAGGCCGCCACCCAGCGCCACGACCTGCCCCAGCGGCCCCAGTGGTACATCTGCGCCTGCTGCCCGCCCAACGTGGCCCGGCTCCTCACCTCCATCGGCAGCTACGCCTACACCGTGGGGGAGAACACCCTCTTTGCCCACCTGTATCTGGAGGGCACCGTGGACACCGGCCTGGGCTGGTCCCTCTCCTGCGAGACCGGCTACCCCCACCAGGGGGAGGTGCGCTACACCTACCACGGCCTGGAGCAAAACACCACCCTGGCCCTCCGTATCCCCGGGTGGAGCCGCAAGACCGCCCTCACCGTAAACGGGGAGCCAGCGGACCTCGCCACCCTCACCAAAGACGGCTACGCCTATCTCACCCGCACCTTCCGGGAGGGGGATAGAATCACCCTCACCCTGGACATGGCGCCCCAGTGGGTGACGGCTTCCGCCAAGGTGCCCGCCGCCACCGGCTGCGCCGCAGTGCAGCGGGGCCCCCTGGTGTACTGCGCCGAGGGCGTGGACAACAGCGATGACGTGCTGGGCCTCTCCTTCCGGCGGGACGGCGCCCTCAAGGCCGAGGCCTTCGACCCGGCTCTGCTGGGGGGCGTCACGCCCATCACCGCCCAGGGCTGGCGGCAGAAGGACGCCGGCGGCCTGTACGCCTACGGCCTGCCCCAGCGGGAGGAGACGGAGGTCCGCCTCATCCCCTACTACGCCTGGGCCAACCGGGGCCTCACCCAGATGCGGGTCTGGCTGCCTGTGGGCTGAGCCCGCACCTTCCCGAAAAAAGCGGGGGAGAGCGAAAGCTCTCCCCCTTTTGCTGCCTCTCCGGCAGGCCGCTCCCGGCGGGAACGCCCTCCGCCTTCGCCTGGGGCGCAGGCGCCTCCCCCTCCCGGGGGAGGCTGGCCCGGCCGTGCCGGGCCGGAGGGCGTCCCCCCTGGCAGCCCGCCGGAAGAGAGCAAAAGAGAGAACAAAAAAGGGGAGGCATCGCCCCCCCCCGTTTCCCGCAGCGCCGTGGTTTTTCCCGGCAAGGGAAAGCCTCCCGCCGCCCTTTAGCGGACGTGCGCCGCCCACTCCGCCTCCTTGAAGCCCACCAGCACGGTGTCCCCGTCCACCAGGATGGGGCGCTTTACCAGCATGCCGTCGGTGGAGAGCAGGTCCAGCTGCTCCTCCACGGTCATGGCGGGCAGCCGGTCCTTCAGCCCCAGGGCCTTGTACTGCAGGCCGCTGGTGTTGAAAAACCGCTTTACCGGCAGGCCGCTGGCGGCCAGCCACCGGGCCAGCTCCTCCCGGGTGGGGTTGTCCTCTTTGATGTCCCGCTTCTGGAATGAGACGCCTTTTTCCACCAGCCAGGCCTCGGCCTTTTTGCAGGTGGAGCATTTGGGGTAACAGACAAACAGCATACACACGCCTCCTTGGTGTTTTCTCCTATTGTAAGGGATGGGCCGGGAACTTGCAAGTCACATCCGCCCCCTTCCCGCATAGGATAGGGGAGAAAGGAGGAGGTCCCTTTGCCCATTCGCATTTTCATCGACCAGGGCCACAACCCCAGCGGCCCCAACGCCGGGGCGGAAGGCAGCGGCCTGCGGGAGCAGGATGTGAATTACCTGGTGGGGGAGCGCCTGGCCCAGCTTCTCAACCGCGACCCCCGCTTTACCGCCCGTGTCTCCCGCACCACCCCGGTGGAGCGCCTGGGGACTTCCAACGCCACCAGTCTCCAGGCCCGGGTGAATATGGCCAACGCCTGGCCCGCCGACTACTTCCTCAGCATCCACTGCAACGCCAGCACCAACCCGGACATCAACGGCAGTGAAGTGTACGTCTACCGGGAGGGCACCCAGGCCTACTGGCTGGCCCAGCACATCCTGCAAGCCCTGGTGAAATCGGCCGGCACCCGGGACAACGGGGTGCGGCTGAACCCTTCCCTCTATGTGCTGCGCCGCACCCGCATGCCCGCCGCCCTGGTGGAGCTGGCCTACCTCACCAATGTGGGGGACGCGGCAAAGCTCCGCCAGGACCCGGAGTCCTTCGCCCAGGGCATCTACAACGGGCTGCTCAGCTATTTCGGCTTCGCCCCCCTGGGGTAGCGCGCGAAACGGCCGCGGCTGCCAGACAAGGCCTGCCGCGGCCGGGCTGTGGGCTCAGTGCTTTTCAATGGCGCTTTTGATCAGGGCGGGCATCTCGCTCTTCTCCCGGCCCAGGGCAAAGGCCAGCTCCTCGTGGAGCTTGTCCTCCGCCAGGCGGCAGTAGCGCTTGTCCATGTCCATCACGTCCTTCCCCTGGGACACCCGCTGCCGGTTGCGCTGGTAAATGCGCTTGATGACCTGGATGAGCGCCACCGGCTGCCCGCTGCGGATGGCCTCCTTGTAGCTCTGCTCCCGGCTCTTGTCGTCGGCCACCGCCATCCCCTCGATCTCCGGGATGGACTGGATGGTGTGCCAGGCGTCCTCGGGGCTGATCACATCCCGCAAAAGGCTCTCCTCCAGGTCTACCGGCACGTAGAGCTTGTCGGTCCGGTCCCCCAGGGGGACCAGCAAGTAGTACTGCCTGGCGCCCAGATATTCCACATCCTCAACGCGGCAGACGCCCCGCCCGTTTCTCACCACATAATCGCCCGCATGATACATCGCCTTTTCCCCTTTCTGCCAGACTCGGTTTACTTTTTCCTTTTTACTATTATAGCACTTTTTTTGTGAGGATGTAAGGCTTTTTTCCGGCCTTTTTTGTCCCGGCGCCCACGGGCTCCCGCCCACCCGCGGCCCTGCCGCGGGTGCCCCCGGCCTGCGGCCGGGGGGCCGCCCCCGTGGGGGCGGCGCGGGAGCCCGCAGCCCGCCAGCCCCAGGGCGCAAAAAAGCGGGGCCCCGGCCCCGCCTGCTCTGGCTATGCTTCCCCCTGCTTCCCCGGGGGGAGGGGCCGCTCCCGGTCGTCGTCCTCCAGGTTGGCGGCGATCTTCTCACACAGCCCCAAAAAGGTGCGGCGCTCCTCGGGGGTCAGGCACTGGGAGACCCGCTCCTCCACGGTGCGGATGCCCTTGACGATGCGCTGGTGCTGCTCCACCGCCTTGGGGGTGAGGGTCAGCTTCTTCAGCCGGGCGTCGTGGCTCACCGGGCTCCGGGTGATGAGGCCGTTCTTCTCCATCAGCTGCAAAATGCCCGTGGCCGTGGACCGGCGCACGGAGAACTGCTCCTGAATGTCCCGCTGGTAGATGTCCCGGCCCTGGTTCTCAAACAGGTAGCCCACAATCCACCCCTGCATGCCGGTGGTGCGTTCCTCCCCCTGGGAAAAAGCCACCCGGTCCACCAGGCGCTTTACCAGCTTGGAAAGCCTGCGGATCTGAAACCCCACCTCGTCCCGATGTTCCATAGCGCGTCCCCCTTCTTTTCAGCGATATTGTTCGATACGCTGTACTGTTCGATTACTAACATTTAGTATACTCTCTTTTCCCCCGTTTGTCAATCGCCCAGTGGCCCCCGATTTTGCGCAAAAAACAGGCTTTCCTCTTTTCTTGGGGGAAAGCCCTTTCCTTTTTCGCCCCAGTCGGCTATAATGACAGGGAATGACACAGGCGAAAAGGGGGAGAGGACATGCAAAGCGCGCAATTCTGGGACTTCACAGCCTCAGCCATCCAGATGGGGGTGATGATCCCCACAGTGCTGGTGCTCATCCCCTGGTGGCGGTTCTCCCCCCGGGGCATGGTAATCCGGGCCTTCCTCCTGGAGGTGGGTATCGCCGCCTTCAACGCCCTGGTGGGCCTGCTGTTCGGCGCCACCCCCCTGGGTACCTGGCTGGTGGGCTTTCTGTCCCCAGTCATCTGTACCGCCGCCTTCTGGTACTGCTTCCAATTAAAGGATGGTCGTTTTTTGTTTCTTATGGTCACCTTGGCCCTCTACAGCCTGCTGTGCGACGCCTTGTGCGGCGTGTTCTTCCCCCGGAGCACCCCAGGCTGGGTGGTCCTGCGCATCCTGGCCGGCCTGGTCCAGATTTTGCTGCTCTACCTCTTCTGCCGCCGCCGGCTGTGGGAGATGCTGGACTGCAACCAGATCAACTGGGCAGGGGTGTCCCTCATCCCCCTGTCCCTGTGGGCCTGCCTGATGGCCAGCTACATGCCCGTGGTCCTGGCGGGGAAGAAGATGCCCCCCATCTTCACCCTGATGATCACCGTGGCGGCGGTGCTCATCTATGTGACTCTGTATCGCTTCCAGCGGGCCACTCTGGAGGAGGCGGAGTCCCGGAAAAACGCGGACCTGCTCCGCTCGGAGATTCACTACCTGGAGCGGGAGGCCCGCCACGCCCAGACCATCGAGCAGAACACCCGCATCCTCCGCCACGACCTGCGCCACTACACCGGCCTGCTGCGCAGCAGCCTGGAGGGGGGCGACACCGCCTCCGCCCAGCGTGTGGTGGAGATGCTGGAGGAAAAGGCCGGCGGCCTGATGCGGGCCGGGGACCTGCGGTGCTATACCGGCCGGCCCATCCTGGACATGGTGCTCTCCCGGGCGGAGGAGCGGGCCGGGGAGTTTGACGCCGCCTTCCAGGTGCGCATCACCCTGCCCCAGGAGCTGGCCATGGAGGAAGTAGAGCTGGCCGTGGTGTTCTCCAACGCATTGGAGAACGCCCTCAACGCCGTGCGGCAGGAGCCCGCCGGCTGCCCCCGGGACATCGCGGTCAAGGGCAAACCCCTGGGCGAGCAGTGCCTGCTGGAGTTTTCCAATACCTTCACCGGCACGCTGGAGCTGGATAAAAAGACCGGCCTGCCCCGCAGCCAGGCGGAGGGCCACGGCTACGGTCTGCGGTCCATCGCCAGCTTCGCCCAGAAGTACCAGGGCGCCATCGACTGCCAGACCAAGGACGGCCGCTTCATCCTGCGCCTGCTGTTTTAGGCCGGTGGGCCAGTCAAGCCCTGCCCCCCACCCAGCAAAGACTCCCTCCGGCTCGGCTCCGCCGAGCCACCTCCCTCGAAGAGGGAGGCAGGGTCTCGCCTGCCGCCTCGGTCGGTTCGCGGCAGAGCGCCACCGGCGCTCGCTCACCCCCTCTCTGAGGGGGCTGTCATGGCTGTGCCATGACTGGGGGAGTTGCTCTTCCCCCCGTAAGGGCGCACTCAGCCCTAACCTACTGCAAAAGGGGTTCCAAAGGGGGCGATAGTCCCCTTTGAAAAACTTTATATAATTTTGAAATTATAATCCCCCTCCCGTACTAGTAAGCCTTCCCCTCTTACGCATTTCCCTTACGGGAGGGGGCAGGGGGTGGG
>DXIW01000012.1 GCA_019112625.1 Candidatus Acutalibacter stercorigallinarum
CACCGGGTGGAGCTGGATTATGAGGACGGCCGGGAAGTGTATGAAATCGAGTTCTTCTCCGGGAATACGGAGTACGACTACACCGTGGCCCGGGACACCGGGGAAATCCTCTCTTACGACCAGGACATTGAGGGCTGGGGCCTGGGCCAAGGCAATGGCCAGGGCAACGGCAACGGCCGGCAGAACGGCCAGGGGAACAGCACCTCTTCCACGGCGGCAGGGCCCATCACCCTGGAGGAAGCGGTGCAGCTGGTGCTGGACCGGGTGCCCGGGGCCTCCTCCGAGGATGTGCGCATCCAGCTGGAGGAAGAGGACGGCCGCCAGGTTTACGAGGGCGAGGTGATATGCAACCGCGCCGAGCACGAGTTTGAGATTGACGCCGCCACCGGGGACTTCATCCAGTGGAGCGTGGACTATCAGGATTAAAGCAGGAAGCCTCGGGAGCACCGGGGCTTTCTTGGGCAGGAGGGAAGGCCATGCGCATTTTAATCGCAGAGGACCAGCGGGACTTGAACCAGCTGCTGAAAAAGCGCCTGAAGGAGGCGGGCTACAGCGTGGACGCCTGCTTTGACGGGGCGGCGGTGTTCGACTACCTGCTGGGGGCGGAGTACGACGCCTTGGTGCTGGACATCATGATGCCCAAGGTGGACGGCATCCAGGTGGTGCGGCGGCTGCGGCGGGAGGGCAACCAGGTGCCCGTGCTGCTGCTCACCGCCCGGGACAGCATCGAGGACAGGGTGGCGGGCCTGGACGCCGGGGCCGACGACTACCTGATAAAGCCCTTCGCCTTTGAGGAGCTGCTGGCCCGGCTGCGGGTGCTGCTGCGCAAGCCCCAGGGGGGCAAGACCACCGTGCTGCGGGTGGGGGAGCTGGAGCTCCACCTGGACACCCGCCAGGTGTTCCGCCAGGGCCAGGAGGTGCGCCTCTCCTCCAAGGAGTTCTCCCTGCTGCGGTACATGATGCAGAACGCGGGCATCGTCCTCAGCCGGGAGAAGCTGGAGCAGCACGTGTGGGATTACGGCTACTCGGGGGGCTCCAACGTCATCGACGTGTACATCCGCTACCTGCGCAAGAAGCTTGACCAGGGCCACCCGGTGAAGTACATCCACACCGTGCGGGGGGCTGGCTATGTGCTCAAGGAGGGAGAGGGGTGAAAAAGCTTTCCATTCAAACCCGGCTGGTGCTGTTCCACACCGCCGCCATGACGCTGGTGGTGGCCTTGGTGCTGGGGCTGCTGTTCTCGCTGAGCTCCCAGGAGATTTTAACCAGCGCCCAGGCCACCTTGGAGGAGCGGGTCTCCCAGGGGGTGGAGGAGGTGGAGTACACCCAGGGCCGGCTGGAGTTCGACTCGGAGCTGCTGAGCCTGGAAAACGGCGTGTACCTCTCTGTGTACCAGCCGGGGGACTCCTCCATGCTCTACGGGCGGCTGCCCTACGGCTTTGCCTATACGCTGCCCCTGTCCGACGGGGAGCTGCGCACCGTCACGGCCGGGGGCACGGAGTACTCCGTGCTGGATCTGCAGTTCCCCGTGGAGGGCTACGGCACGCTGGTGATGCGGGGGGTGGTGTCCCTCACCGCGGCGGAGCGGGACTTCCGGGCCACGCTGCGGCTGGCCTTGGTGCTGCTGCCCCTGCTGGTGGCGCTGACCGCCCTGTGCGGGTACCTGTTCAGCCGGCGGGCTTTGCGGCCGGTGGCGCAAATCACCCAGACGGTGCAGAACATCCAGCAGGAGCGGGACCTCTCCAAGCGGGTGCGCCTGGGGGAGGGCCGGGACGAAATCTACACCTTGGCCCAAACCTTCGACAGCCTGCTGGACCAGGTGGAGGCCAGCTTCCGCCGGGAGAAGCAGTTCACCAGCGACGTGGCCCACGAGCTGCGCACGCCCCTCTCCGTGGCGCTGATGCAGTGCGAGGAGCTGCTGGCCCGGGAGGACACGCCCCCGGAGGCCCGGCAGCAGGTGGAGGTCATCCGCCGGAAGGTGGACTCCATGGCGGGGATGGTCTCCCAGCTGCTGCTGCTCTCCCGGGCGGACCAGGGCCGGGAGAAGCTGGCCTTGGAGGAGCTGGACCTCTCCGAGCTCAGCGAGCTGGTGGCCCAGGAGTTTGCGGAGCTGGCCGGGGAAAAGGGCATCGCCCTGGCGGCGGACATCCAGCCGGGGGTGGCCATCACCGGGGACCAGACGCTGCTGCTGCGCCTGTGGGGGAACCTGCTGCAAAACGCCGTGACCTACGGCAAAGCGGGCGGCCACATCTGGATGAAGCTCTCCGCCGGGGAGGGCGTGGCCACCCTCCAGGTGCGGGACGACGGCGTGGGCATCGCCCCGGACCAGCTGCCCAAAATCTGGGAGCGCTTCTACCAGGTGGACCCGGCCCGCAGCGGGGAGAGCAGCGGCCTGGGGCTCTCCATGGTGCGGTGGATTGCCCAGGCACACGGGGGCACAATCCAGGCGGAAAGCGCCTTGGGGGAGGGCTCCACCTTCACCGCGCGGCTGCCCCTGGGCGGCCCGGAGGGAAAATAAAGGAAAGAGGCTGCCGCCTGCCGCGGCGGCCTTTTTTGCGCCCAGAGGGGGCTAAATGTAAATAAACTGTGGAGTTCCTTGCAATGCCAAGGGCCGCCGTGGTATAATAAACAAGAATATGCGCCGCTAGGCTGGGGGAGCGCCTGGCTTTGGCGGCGGAAGACCTCTGCGGGAAGCGGCGCGCCGCCTCCCGGAAGAAAGGGTGGAACGCTAGTATGGCGAACGGACTTTTGAAGAAGCTGTTTGGGAATTACAGCAAACGGGAATTGAAACGCATCCAGCCCCTGGTGGACCAGGTGCTGGGCTACGAGGAGAAATACAAGAAGATAAGCGACGAGGAATTGAAGTCCCAGACCAGTTGGTTTAAAGAGCGGCTGGCCCAGGGCGAGACGCTGGACGGCATTTTGCCAGAGGCCTTTGCCGCCTGCCGGGAGGCCATGGCCCGGGTGCTTTCCATCCGGCTGTTCCCCGTGCAGGTGCAGGGCGGCATCATCCTGCACCAGGGCCGCATTGCCGAGATGAAAACCGGTGAGGGCAAAACCTTCACTTTGGCCTTGCCTGCCTACCTCAACGCCTTGACAGGCAAGGGCGTGCACATCGTCACCGTCAACGAGTACCTGGCCAAGTACCAGGGCGAGATGATGGCCCGTGTGTTCAACTTTATGGGCCTTACGGTGGGCCTGGCCATGACGGGCATGTCCCCCAAGGAGAAAAAGGCCGCCTACGCCTGCGACATCACCTACGGCACCAACAACGAGATGGGCTTTGACTACCTGCGGGACAACATGGTCACCTACAAGGAGAACAAGGTCCAGCGGGGCCACAACTACGCCATTGTGGACGAGGTGGACTCCATCTTGATTGACGAGGCCCGCACCCCCCTGATTATCTCCGGCAAGGGCGCCAAGGCCGACGACCTCTACGGCCGGGCCAACGCCTTCGCCCGGGGCCTGAAGCCCATCCGCGTGAAGGAGACCGACGAGAAAGAGGACAACGACGAGCTTTACAAGGACTACGACTACATTGTCAACGAGAAGCTGAAAACCTGCTCCCTCACCCGCCGGGGCGTGAAAAAGGCCGAGGAGTTCTTCGGCGTGGAGAACCTCACCGACCCGGACAACATCCGCATCCAGCACCATGTGAACCAGGCCATCAAGGCGTGGGGCATCATGCACCGGGACCAGGATTACGTGGTGAAGGACGGCGAGGTCATCATCGTGGATGAGTTCACCGGCCGCCTGATGTACGGCCGCCGCTACAACGAGGGCCTGCACCAGGCCATCGAGGCCAAGGAAGGGGTGGAGGTGGCCCGGGAGAGCCGCACCCTTGCCACCATCACCTTCCAGAACTACTTCCGCCTGTACGACAAGCTCTCCGGCATGACGGGCACCGCCATGACCGAGGAGGAGGAATTCGGGCAGATCTACAACCTGGACATTGTGGAGATCCCCACCAACAAGCCTCTGATCCGCAAGGATCAGCCCGACTATGTGTTCAAGACCAAGACGGGCAAGTACCGGGCCATTGTCCAGCAGATCAAGGAGTGCCACGCCAAGGGCCAGCCGGTGCTGGTGGGCACGGTGTCCATCGAGGTGTCCGAGCTGGTGAGCCAGCTGCTCACCCGGGCGGGCATCAAGCACAACGTGCTCAACGCCAAGCACCATGAGAAGGAAGCGGAGATCGTAGCCCAGGCCGGCAAGTTCGGGGCGGTCACCGTGGCCACCAATATGGCCGGCCGTGGTACCGACATCATGCTGGGCGGCAACGCCGAGTATCTGGCCAAGGCCCAGCTGCGGAAAAACGGCATGAGCGACGAGCTGCTGGCCGAGTGCGATGGCCACGCCGAGACCGACAACCCCGAGATCCTGGCCGCCCGTCAGGCCTTTGCCGAGGCGGAGGCCAGCTTCAAGACGGAGATCCGGGAGGAGGCGGAAAAGGTGCGCACCGCCGGCGGCCTGTACATCCTGGGTACCGAGCGCCATGAGTCCCGGCGGATCGACAACCAGCTGCGCGGCCGTGCCGGCCGTCAGGGCGACCCCGGCGAGAGCCGCTTCTTCCTGTCCCTGGAGGACGATATCCTGCGGCTGTTCGGGTCCGAGCGCATCCAGGGCATGATGGAGACCCTGGGGGTGGACGAGGACACCCCGCTGGACCAGAAGATGCTGTCCAACGCCATTGAGTCGGCCCAGAAGCGGGTGGAGTCCCGGAACTTCCAGACCCGTAAGACGGTGCTGGAGTACGACGACGTGATGAACACCCAGCGCGAGGTCATCTACAAGCAGCGCCGGCAGGTGCTGGACGGCGAGGACGTCCACGGCGCCATCGAGAATATGCTCAGCACCATGATCACCAGCACCATCACCGGCCATGCCGGCGAGCAGGGCAAGCTGGATGAGGAGGCCTTCAAGCTGGCCACCGCCCATCTGTCCGGCTCGGTGCTGACCCCCGGCCAGCTGCTGGACTTCCAGAAGAAAGCCCCGTCCATGGGTGCGGAAGAGCTGGCCCAGGAGATGCTGGCCGCCGCCCAGGACAACTACGCCAAGCGGGAAGAGGAGATCAACACCCAGATGGCTCCCCTCATGGGCGGCAGCGACAAGGTGCCCATGCGGGAGCTGGAGCGGGTGATCCTGCTGCGGGTGGTGGACGAGTACTGGATGGACCAGATCGACGCCATGACCGAGCTGCGCCAGGGCATCGGCCTGCGGGCCTACGGCCAGTCCGACCCGGTGGTGGAGTACAAGCGGGAAGGCTATGACATGTTCGAGCAGATGATCTCCGCCATTCAGGAGGAGACCCTGCGCCGCCTGTTCACCGTCCGGCTGAAGACCAACGAGGAGATCAAGCGGGAGCGGGTGGCCAAGATCACCGGCGAGTCCGGCGCCTCGGACGGAACGGTGAAGCGGCAGCCGGTGAAAAAGACCGTGAAGATCGGCCGCAACGACCCCTGTCCCTGCGGCAGCGGTCTGAAGTGGAAGAAGTGCACCTGTAAGGAATATCACCCGGATCTGAAGTGAGAGCCGGTCAGAGAAAAACCGAGAGAGTGGAAGCGGCCTGAAAGTGAGCGGCGCCCGCTGGCCGGGCGCCGGGGGAGAGAGTATGGAGACCCACCCACACGGAAAGGAGCGGCCAATGAATATCATAGAACAGACACGGGGCGGCGTCCCCGTTCTCCAGGCGGATGGAATGCTGTCCGCCGGAGGGGTAGCCCACGGGTTCTCCACCCGGCTGGGCGGTGTGTCCCAGGGGATGTGGGCAGCCCTGAACCTGGGGGTGAGCCGGGGGGACGACCCGGATCATGTGCGGGAGAATTACCGGCGGTTTTTCGCCGCCATTGGCGCGGACGGGAAGAAGCTGGCCATGACCAACCAGGTCCACGGCGGCCGGGTCCGTGTGGTGACCTCCGCCGACTGGAAGGACGATCCCTACCAGCGGCCGGACTATGAGGCGGACGGCCTGATGACGGACACCCCGGGCGTGGTGCTGCTCATCTACTCCGCCGACTGCATTCCCATCCTGCTGTACGACCCGGTGCGTCGGGTGATCGCCGCCACCCACGCCGGCTGGCGCGGAACCGCCGCCGGCATCGCCGCCGCCGCAGTGGAGCGGATGAAGGAGATCTACGAGTGCCGGCCGGAGGATATCCTGGCGGCCATCGGCCCGGGGATCGGCCCGTGTTGCTTTGAGACCCATGAAGATGTGCCCAATGCCATGATGGCGGCGGTGTCCTCCGCGGCGCTGCCCTATGTGAAGGTGCTGGAAAACGGGAAGTTTACCCTGGATCTGAAGGGGATCAACGCCCAGCTGCTCACCAGAGCGGGGCTGGAGAAGGAGCACATTGCCGTGTGCCAGGACTGCACCGCGTGCATGCGGGAGAAGTACTGGAGCCACCGGCGCATGGGCACCAACCGGGGCTCCATGGCGGCGGCCATCCAACTGCTGTGAACGTGCGCCGGACGGCGACGCTGCTTCTGGCGGCGGTGCTGGCCTTCAGCCTGTGGGGGTGCACCGCCGGAGAGCCGGAGCCCACCCCCAGCGCCTGGTCGGAGCCCACCCCCAGCCAGCAGGTTCAGGCCCTGCCCTTCGCCCTGTCCTATGACCCCACGGCGTCCCTCCACCCCATCACCAGCCAGAGCCAGGTGAATCTGGACCTGGCGGGACTGGTGTACGAGGGACTGTACGAGCTGGACCGGAATTTTGAGCCCCAGCCGGTGCTGGCCCGCTCCGCCGCGGTCAGCGGCGACGGGCTGAGCTGGACCATCACCCTGGACAGCGGCGCCCGGTTTTCCGACGGCACCCTTGTGACCGCCCAGCATGTGGCGGATTCCCTGAACACGGCCCGGGCCAGCGCGCTGTACGGCGGCCGGCTCAGCGCGGTCAGCGAGGTGACGGCATCGGAGAGCGGAGCGGTGGTCATCACCCTGTCCAGCCCCAACGGGGCGCTGGACGCCCTGCTGGATGTCCCCATCGTGCTGGAGCAGGGGAATGGCATCCCCCTGGGGACGGGGCGCTACCGCTTTCTCCGGGACCGGGGGGAGCTGTGCCTGTCCATCAACGGGAACTACAGGCAGGCGCTGCCCTACGACACCATCCCCCTGCGGGAGGTGAGGGGGGCAGAAGAGCGCATCGTCGCCTTTGACAGCGGGGAGGTGACCGCAGCGGTCACCGACTTCTCCTCCGCTTACGCGCTGGGCTATTCCGGGACCTATGAGGCCTGTGATTTCCCCACTACCACCCTGCTGTATGTGGGGTTCCGGACCAGCGGAGGAGTCTGTGCCTCCGCCCGGGTGCGCCAGGCCTTTTCCAGGGCCTTTGACCGGGCGTCCATAACGGCCTCCCTCATGGCGGGCCACGGAGACCTGGCCTGCCTGCCCGTCTCCCCCCTCCACGGGGCATATGACCAGGAGGCCGCCTCCGCGCTGGAGTACGATGCGCAGGCGGCGGGGGAACTGCTGACCCAGGCGGGATATGCGCTGGGGGCGGACGGGGTGCGCCGGCGGGGCAGCAGTCCGCTGCGGGTCACCATTGCGGTGAACAACGACAGCGCCTTCAAACAGTCCCTGGCGGAATTTCTGGCCCAGTGCCTGGAGTCGCTGGGGGTGACGGTTACCGTGGACGCCATGCCTTGGGAGAGCTATCAGAGCGCCCTGGCGTCCGGACAGTTTGACCTGTACCTCGGTGAGGTGCGCATGACGGGGGATTTTGACCCCGGGGAGCTGCTCACCGGGAGCCTGAATTACGGCGGATATGCCAGCCAGACCATGACGGAGCTGCTCAGCGCCTGGCGGGGTGCCCGGGGCGCGGCCAGAGACCGGGCGGCCAGTGAGCTGTGGCAGGCCTTTGCCCGGGAGGCGCCCATTGCGCCCTTGTGCTTCAAGCGGGGGTCCCTGCTGGTGCGGTGGGGCATGGTGACCGGCGTGCAGCCCACCCAGGCCGACCTCTTCTGGAACATGGAGGAGTGGGAGCTGGCGCAATGACAGCATACAGGGTCCGCGGCGCGGGCCTGACAAATAGGAGACCCGGCCGGAACGGCCGGGGAAAGACAAAGGGAGAGAACAGGGAATGAGCCAAGTATTTCGATGCTATGTGGAAAAGCGGCCCGGCTTTGACGTGGAGGCGGAAAAGACCCTACGGGAGCTGCGGGACCAGCTGGGCATTGCCGGGCTGACCGGCCTGCGGCTGTTCAACCGCTACGATGTGGAGGGGGTGGACGAGGCGGTCTATCAGGCGGCCAAGCCCACGGTGTTCTCCGAGCCCCAGTGCGACGACATCTACGACGAGGTCTTGCCCGCCCTGGAGGCGGGGACCACCCTGCTGGCGGTGGAGGCCCTGCCCGGGCAGTATGACCAGCGGGCGGACTCCTGCGCCCAGTGCATGATGCTGCTGGCCGGAGTGGCCAAGCCCGCGGTGGCCAACGCCCGGGTGTATGCCATGACCGGGAGCATGAGCCAGGGGGATCTGGACCGGATCCGCGCCTATCTCATCAACCCTGTGGAGTGCCGGGAGGCCTCCATGGACAAGCCGGCCACCCTGGCCCGGAGCTATGATACCCCGGACCACGTGGCGGTGCTGGAGGGCTTTACCACCCTGGATGAGGCGGGCCTGGAAAAGCTGCTGGCCGACTACGGCCTGGCCATGGATCTGGCCGACCTGAAGTTTCTGCAGGCCTATTTCCGGGACGAGGAGAAGCGGGACCCCACCATCACAGAGGTGCGGGTGGTGGACACCTACTGGTCCGATCACTGCCGCCACACCACCTTCTCCACCCACATCAACTCTGTGGAGATCATGGATCAGAAGGTGGCGGAGGCCTATCGCCGCTACCTGGACGCCCGGGTGGAGGTGTACGGCAAGGAGAAGGCCAGCGTGCGCCCCCAGACCCTCATGGACATGGCCACCATCGGGGCCAAGACCCTGAAGAAGCGGGGGCTGCTGAAGAACCTGGACGAGAGCGAGGAGATCAACGCCTGCTCCATCCGGGTGAAGGCGTCGGTGGACGGCGAGGAGCAGGACTGGCTGCTCATGTTCAAGAACGAGACCCACAACCACCCCACGGAGATCGAGCCCTTCGGCGGCGCGGCCACCTGTATCGGCGGCTGCATCCGGGATCCCCTGTCCGGCCGGGCCTATGTATACCAGGCCATGCGGCTCACCGGCT
>DXIW01000013.1 GCA_019112625.1 Candidatus Acutalibacter stercorigallinarum
GCTTTCCCTGCCCTGCGCGGTGGACTTCGAGTTCTACGGCGAGTTTTTCGACCACCCGCCGGACGTGGAAGCGACCCGCGCCGAACTGCGCGCCCTGCTCGAAGCGCTGGAGGCGGGGACGGGGCGAAAGCCCGTCCTCTACGCCACATCGCGCAGTTACCGCATGTACCTGCAAGGCGCGTTTGACGGCTATCCCCTCTGGATACGCGATGTTTACCTCTGGCCCGCGCTCACCCTGCCCGGCGGGGATTGGACCTTCTGGCAGTATTCGGACAAGGGCCTGCTGGACGGCTATCAGGGCGAGGAGCAATACATAGACCTGAACGTCTTCCACGGCGACGAAGCGGCCTTCGCGCGCTGGCTGCAAGATGTATGACAAAGGCATCGCCTTGCCCAACGGGAGGGCGATGCCAGCGTTCTGAGAAAGCCCACGGCCGAAAAATCGCCCCGATAAAAGAGATTGGGGCGATTTTCGCGGTCGCGGGCTTTGTCAACGCTCTGCCAGTCTGCCCACTTTGTCAACATCCTGCGGCCGGCAGACGCGCGCCTGCCGGCCGGGTGTCGGTTTGTCAGCAGAAGTCGATCGGCTCCGCCAGCAGGCGGCGCACGGCCTCCTTGCCCGCTTCACTGAGGGGGGCAAAGGGCGCGCGGCAGGCGCCGCAGGGCACGCCGCGCAGCGTGCAGCCGTACTTCGTCGCCGCGAAGATGCCGTGCTTCACCAGCGTCTCCACGCGGGCGTTGAGCTGGTGCTGCAGGCGCTGCGCGCGGGCCATGTCGCCGGCGCGGAACGCCTCGCGGATGCGCAGAAACAGCGGCGCGAAGAGGTTGGCCGTGGTACTGATGGTGCCCTCCGCGCCCATGGCGAGCGCGCCGAGGAACATCTCGTCAAAGCCGTTGAGGTAGCACTTGTCCGGGTAGGCCATGGAGAGCCGCTCCAGGGCGTAGAGGTTGTGGGAAGTGTGCTTGATGCCGATGATGTTCGGATTTTCCATCAGGCGGGCGGCGTTTTCCTTGGTGAACTCCACGCCCGTGAACTGGGGGATGTTGTAGAGGATGATGGGCATGTCGGGAACGGCGCGGGCCACCGCCTCGTAATAGCCGGTGATCTCCTCCAGAGAGAAGTGGTAGTAATACGGCGGGATCATGGAGATCGCCGTGCAGCCCACCTCGCGCGCGTGGCGGGCGAGGGTGATGACATCCTGCGTGCGCACGGTGCCCACGTGGGCCACCACGCTGACGCGGCCGTTGACCGTGTTCATCACGTCCTCGACCACCTGCATGCGCTCTTCAAGGCTCATCAGCAGCCCCTCGCCGGAGGAACCGCAGCAGTAAAAGCCTTCCACGCCGTCAGAAAGCTCCATCTCCACCAAAGCGCGCAGTGCGCCGCGGTCCAGCCGTTCGCTTTCGTCCACGGGCAGCACCAGCGCGGAGAAGATGCGCGCAAGGTCCTCGCGACGCCAGTTTACCATGCCGTCCAACCTCCATCAATGACCAGATTCGAGCCCGTCATGAACGAAGACGCCTGCGAGGCGAGGAAGATCAGCGCGCCGTTGTACTCATTTTCCTGAGACATGCGGCCCATGGGCATGCGGGCGCAGAAGTTGGCCTGGAAGGTCTCGTCCTGCGTGTCGCGCCAGACGCCGGCGGGGGTGAGGGTGTTGACGCGGATGCCCTTCTTGCCCCAGTAGGTGGCCAGATAGCGGGTGAGGTTGTATATGCCGGATTTCGCCGCCGAGTAGGCCACGGGCTTGATGAAGGGAACGCCCGTGCGCTCCTCCTTGTAGGCGTAGATGTCCTGAATGGGGGAGAGCATGCCGTAGATGGAGCCGATGTTGATGATGGAGCCGCCCTTGCCGTCGCGCACCATGCGCGCGCCCACGGCCTGACAGCAGAGGAAAGTGCCCACCAGATTCACGTCCACCACCTCGCGGAAGACGCTCTCGGGGAACTTCTCAAACGGGCCGGACACCTCCGGCGGCGCGCTGGGCTGCGTGTCGATGCCGGCGTTGTTGACCAGCACGTCCGGGGCGCCGGGCCAGACCTTTTCCATCTCGTCCAGAGCGGCCTCGATGGTGGCCTTGTCGTTGATGTCCACCTGATAGCAGCGCAGGCGGTCGTAGTCATATTCCGCGCTGGGGAACACTTTTTCCACGCGCTCCGGGCTGAGGTGCGCGGTGAACACGGCCACGCGCGCCTCGCGGCGGTACAGCTCCTGCACGAAGTTTTTGCCGATCTGCCCCATGCCGCCGGTGACGATGCAGATCTTGTCCTTTACACTGAAAAGAGGGTCGTTCATGTGCATTCTCCTTTGCTCACAATGTCATTCGGCCGCGTTTGCCGCGGCTGAAAAGATCAGTCCCAGTTTTCAAAAGCGCGCTCGATCTGGCGCTTTTCTTCATCAGAGAGGTGGGTGATGGGGCTGCGGCAGTATCCCGTGTCGCGCCCGAGCAGCTTGAGGGCGTACTTGAGGCGGATGGGGAACTGGTTGCCCGCGATGCACTGCCAGGGCTTGTAGAGCCTGTCCTGAATGGCGTAGGCGCGCGCAAGGTCGCCGGCGTTGAAGGCCGTCCACATCTCCACGCACTCGGCGGGGAAGGCCGCCACCACCGCGGAGATGGCCCCGCAGGCGCCCAGGGTGTAACAGGTGGCCAGCATGTCGTCCGTGGCGGCGTAGAGGCGGCCCTGATCGCCTACTTCCATCTTCATGGCGTAGAGAGCGGGCACGCCGCCCACGCTCTGCTTGATGCCCATGACATGCTCCGTTTCGTTGAGCAAGCGGTGGAACAGGCGGGGCGTGATGGTGTTCTGCGGGATGACGTTGTAGATGATGATCGGCGTTTCCAGTTCGCGCGAAAGCGTGCTGTAAAAGTCGAACATGCCCTGCTCGTCCGGCACAAGCACATTGTAGGCGGTGGGAGTGATCATCAGCGCGTCCGCCCCTGCGTCGCGCGCCACTTTGCCGGCGCGCACCGCGTCGCGCGTGCAGCCGCGCATGACGCCGCAGATCACGGGGCGCTCGTCGCCCGCGCGTTCCCGGGCCAACTGGACCATGTCGCGCAGTTCCTCGTCGCAAAGGGTCGGGCCTTCGCCCGTGCTGCCGGCCACGCTCAGGCCCTGTACGCCCGCGCGCAGGGCAAAGTCCATTTCCGCCGCGACCAGCTTGTCGTCGATGTCGCCATTGGCCTTGAAGGCGGTGACGATCGGCGGGAACATCCCTTGGATCGCTTTCAAATCTGTGCCCCTCCTTGTTTTTGATCTGTATTATGACATCATACAATATCATTATACTCCGCGGGAACACCATCTGTCAACGGCACACGGACATTTCTTTAACTCCATCAAATAGAAAATGATGCACGATGATTTATGTGCAATACTACTAATTATTAAATATTGAGTTTGGTTATTGACAAAACGCAAAGACTGTGCTACATTTATGCCATGGAATGACATCATACAATCATATCAAGGAAATGAGGTCGATCCCGTGAAGTTTCAGGAAAAGTACGGACAGATACTGCTCCCGCTCATCACGCCCTATGACGAGAACGAGAACGTCGATTACGACCGCTATGCCGAACTGATCGAGTACCTTATCAAGAACGATCTGTGCGATTCGCTGATCGTCACCGGCACCACGGGCGAAGCCTCGCTGCTGACCTTTGACGAGCGCGTCAAGCTGATGGAGACGGCCCTCAAGGCCGCCGCGGGCCGCAAGCCGGTCATCGCCGGCACGGGCTGCGCCTCCACCAAGGAGACCATCGCCCTGACCAAGGCGGCGGAAAACCTGGGCATCGAGCTGTGCCTGGTGGTCTGCCCCTTCTACAATAAGCCCACGCAGGAGGGCATCTACCGCCACTTTAAGCAGCTGGCCGAGAGTACTTCCGCGAAGATCATGCTCTACAACATCCCCATTTTCGTGGGCGTGAACATGGAGCCGGAAACGGTAGCGCGCCTGGCCGCCATCCCCAACATCGTCGGCATCAAGGACGAGGCCGGCATCAACCCCACGCAGGTGACGGATTTCTTCCTCGCCACGCAGGATGTGGACCCCGATTTCGCCGTCTACAATGGCGACGACGTCATGCTCCTGCCCACCATCGTGCAGGGCGCGATGGGCCTGGTCTCGGGCGGCGCGCACATCTTCGGCCACGAGATCCGCGCCATCTTCAAGGCCTTTGCCGAGGGCGACAACGCCCGCGCCAAAGAGCTGTTCATCCCGCTGTACCGCTTCTGCAAGTCCACCGGCCAGAACGGCCGCCTGCTGCCCAACTCCATCCTGCGTCCGGCCATCGAGGCCGTCACGGGCATCAAGCTGGGGCCGCCGCGCCTGCCGCTCGCCCCTGCCACCGAGGAGGAGATGAAGGTCACGCTCTCCATCCTCAAGGAAATCGGGAAACTCTGAGGCAATGTCGCCTCAGGAAATATAGACCAACGGAGGGAAAACAATGAAAAAGTTACTGGCGATCCTCATTTCTGTGATGTTGCTCGCGGGCTCCTGCGCCTTTGCCGAAGGCGCTACGGGTGAGATCATCTTCGGTCTTACCGCTCCTGTGACCGGTTCGCAGGCCGCTGGCGGCGAGCAGGCCCAGAAGGGCATGGAGCTGGCCATTGAAGAGGTCAACAACGCCGGCGGCATCACCCTTTCCGACGGCACCACCTATACCATCACCCTGCTGGTCGAAGACGATCAGGGCGACTCCACCCTCTGCGATACCACCGTTCGCCGCCTCGTCTCCAACGGCGCGTGCGTGCTGTTTGGGCCGTACTTCTCCGGCGCGACCATCGCTCTGGATGCCACCATGCGCGAACTGCAGGTCCCGATCATCAACTCCGCCACCTCCGTGCAGATCGACGATCTGCAGAACCCCTGGATCTGGCACAACCGCTGCGATGACGGCATCAACGTGCTGGCGCTGGGCAAGGCCGTGATCGACGATTACGTGGCCGCCAACGGCTCCACCGAAGGCCTGAAGGTCGGCATCGTCTGCTGCAACGACGAGACCGGCACCTCCGCCGCCGAGAGCTATCAGGAGTACTTCACCGAGAACGGCATCGAGTTCTACGTGGACTTCCACAACAAGGAAGACGCCGACCTGACCGCCTACATCCAGAAGGCGATCGCCGCCGGCTGCAACGCCTGGGTGTCCTCCACGCATGACATCGCCGCCGTGGCGCTGGCCAAGGCCATGTACGAGGCCGGCCTGCGCGACCAGATCGTTTACATGAACCCCATCCTCGCCCAGACGCAGGTGCTGGAGATGATGGAGAACGACTGGGTCGAAGGCTGGGGCTGCGTGTGCGACTACTCCGCCACCAACGACACCAACGAGATGTCCAAGGCCTTCACCGAGGCCTGGGAAGCCAAGTACGGCAACAACCCCACCCCGGACGTCCAGGGCGCCCTCTACTACTGCCACACCATGCTGGCCGTGGAAGCCATCCGCAACGCTGATTCCATCGAGCCCGCCGCCATCCGCGACGCCATCGCCAGCATCAACGGTTTCGAGAGCATCATCGGCACCGTCTACGCCGACGAGTACACCAACCTGATCTACGAGATCGGTATCGCCAAGATCCAGGACGGCGTGCCCACCATGACCGGCAGCGTCTCTCTGGCCTCTGATTACGGCTTCGGCGAAGACGCGTAATCCATCCTCAACAACGACCATGCGCCGCTGCCCCGCTAAGGCGGCGGCGCAAGTCGTATCCAAGCCTTGGAAGGAGTGTTCGCGTGAGCATTTTGGCAGGGATAAACATTCCACAGCTTCTCATCACCGGCATCGCGATGGGCTGTATCTACTTTCTGGTCGCCACGGAATATACGCTGATCTTCAACGCCACCGGCCTTGTGAACTTCGCCCACGAGAGCTTCATCGTGCTGGGCGCTTACATCTTCGCGGGCACGTTTGAGCGCGCGCTGGGCCTTTCCCACTGGCTGTCCATCGTTTTGACGATCGTGTGCATGATGGCCTTTGGCGTGCTGGTGGCCACCATCGTGTTAAATCCATTGCGCAATCTGCAATTTGTCACCTATGCCATGTTCGGCACGATGATGCTCAGCCGCATCGTGCTGGAGATCATCCGCCTCACCTGGGGCACGCTGCCGTTCACCGTCAAGGGCTTTTTGCGCAGCAGCGTCAACATCGGCTCCACCGTGCTGAGCGAATCGTATCTGTACATCATCGGCGTGTCCATCATCATCGTGGTCGCCCTGCAGCTGTTCTTCAAGAAGACCAAGGCCGGCAAGGCGATGATCTGCGTCTCCCAGAACAAGGACGCGGCGGCGCTGATGGGCATCAACGTCAAGGCCAGCATCAACCTCACGGTGGCGCTGTCCGCGGCGCTGTGCGGCGTCATCGGCATCCTCTGCGCGCCGCTGTACAATGTCAACACCAGCATGGTCGCCTCCGTGGCCCTCAAGGGCTTCTGCGCGGGCGTCATCGGCGGCTTTGGCAGCTACCCCGGCGCGATCATCGGCGGCATTCTCATCGGCCTTGTGGAGCAGTTCGGCATCCTCTTTTTGCCCACCGTGTACAAGGACGTACTCGCCTTCGGTCTGATGATCGTCTTCCTGCTCATCCGGCCCAGTGGCATCATCAAGGCGAAAAAGGCGTGATCGCCAACGCGCGGAAGGAGTAAGATCATGAACAAAAACACGGCCATTCGCAAGGGCATCATCGCCGCCGTGGCCACCGCGGCCGGCCTTGCGCTGCTCATCGTGTTCTTTTCTGTTTCCAATACCTATGTGCAGAGCGTCATGAACATGCTTCTGTACAACATCGTGCTTGTGCTGGGGCTGAACTTCATCACCGGCCTCACCGGGCAGATGAACCTGGCCACGGCCGGCATGCTGGCGCTGGGCGCCTACACCTACGGCGTGCTTACCACCACCGGCGGTTGGGAGCCGTGGGTGGCGCTGTTCGCGCTGTTTGCCGTCGGCCTGGCGCTGGGCCGCTGCCTGGGCTTCCCCAGCCTGCGTCTGAAGGGCTTTTTCCTCTCCCTGACCACCATCGGCTTTACGGAGATCGTGCGCCTGCTGGCGAGCAACCTTGCCGACGTTACCGGCGGCACCATGGGCCTTTCCAACATACCGCACTTGTCGTTCTTCTTTGCGTTTGCGGACAAGAACAGCTACTTCTACCTCAACCTCATCTTCACCGTCATCCTCACGCTGATCGCCATCCACATCGTCTACTCCAAGTGGGGCCGCGCCTACAAGGCGATCCGCGACAATGTCGAGGCGGCGGAGGCCGACGGCATCCACATCTCCAAACTGAAGATCCAGGCCTTCACGCTGGCCTCCATCTACGCGGTCATCGCCGGCTGCATGTACGCCGGTTACAACACCTACCTCAACCCCACCGGCTTCACCATCACCCATTCCCAGAACTACATCGCCATGCTCATGCTCGGCGGCCTGGGCAGCGTGCCGGGCAATATCATCGGCGCCACGCTGGTGACGGTGCTGCCCGAGCTTTTGCGTGAGTTTGACGATTACTACTGGCTGATGTTCTGCACGGTCTGTCTGGTCATGGCCATCTTCGTGCCGGACGGCCTGTGGCCGCTGCTGCGCAAGCTCTTCCGCAAGCTGACGCGGCGCGATACCAGGGCATTGCGCTGACGCGAAAGGAGTCTGACTATGGCAACGATGCTGAAGCTGGATCACATCACGAAAAAATTCGGCGGTCTGGTGGCGGTCAACGACCTGTGCATGGAGGTCAAGGAGCATGAGATCCACGCGCTCATCGGCCCCAACGGCGCGGGCAAGACCACCGCGACCAATATGATCGAGGGCGTCTATCCCCCCACCAGCGGCCACATCTACTTCATGGACAAAGAGATCACCAACATGCAGACCTACCAGATCGCGCGTCTGGGCATCGGCAGGACCTTCCAGAACATCAAGGTCTACAACACCATGACCGCGCTGGAAAACGTCATGGTCGGCGGCCACCAATTGACGAAGCTGGACCTCTTTCCCAGCATCCTGCGCCCCTTCAAGCTGCGTCAGGAGGAAAAGATGCTGCGGGAAAAGGCGGAACACATGCTCGATTACATCGGCCTGTATTCCATCCGCAACGAACTGGTGAAAAACCTGCCCTACGGCAACCGCAAGGTGCTGGAGATCGGCCGCGCGCTGATGACCGATCCCAAGCTCATCCTTCTGGACGAGCCGGCGGCGGGTTTGAACCCCTCCGAGCGCGCTGACTTCATCCGCCTGCTGCTGCGCATCTACGACGAGGGCAAGACGCTCTTCTTCATTGAACACAACATGGACGTGGTCATGAACGTCAGTCAGATGATCACCGTGGTCAACTTCGGCGCCAAGATCGCCGAGGGCACGCCCAGGGAGATCCAGAATGACCCAGAGGTGATCAAGGCGTATCTGGGAGAAAGGTTCAAGGTGGCCAACAATGGATAAGCAGCCCATTCTTTCCCTGCGGGATGTCGACATCTTTTACGGCGAGGTGCAGTCGCTCTTCGGCATCAGTCTGGATGTCTACGAGGAAGAGATCGTCTCCATCATCGGCTCCAACGGCGCCGGCAAGACCACGACCATGCGCAGCATCATGGGCCTGCGGCCGCCGAAGAACGGCACCATCACCTTCATGGGCGAGCGCATAGATAAACTGCCCTCCCACAACATCGTCAAGCGTGGCATCATCTATGTGCCCGAAGGCCGCCTGGTCTTCCCGGACCTCTCCGTGCAGGTCAATCTGGAGATGGGCGCCTATTCCAAAAACTACGATCGCAGGCGGATGGCCGAAAAGATGGAGGAGCAGTTCGCCATCTTCCCCCGCCTCAAGGAGCGCCGCAACCAGCTGGCCGGCTCGCTCTCCGGCGGCGAGCAGCAGATGCTGGCCATCGCCCGCGGCCTGATGGCCGAGCCGCGGCTCATCATGTTCGACGAGCCTTCGCTGGGCCTGGCGCCGGTCATCGTCGATGAGATGTTCGATGTCATCGTGCGCATCAACCGCGAAAAGCACGTTCCTGTGCTTCTGGTGGAACAGAACGCCTACATGGCGCTGTCCATCGCCCACCGCGCCTACGTGCTGGAAAACGGCTACATCACCGCCAACGGCCCCGCCAACGAACTGATCGCGTCCGACGAGATACGCAAGGCCTATCTGGGCGGCTGAGGCGGCGAGCGGGCAGAAAGGAGGAGAATGCCGCTCCTTCCGCGCGGCGTCCGCGCCGGATGGAAGTTGCGAAACATTCTTGTCAATGCAAGCAAGGCATGATATAATTAGAGCATCGTTTATTGAGCGCAAGGGCGGCCGTGCGGTCAGCGCCGGCCCTCTGCGCGGCGATGGCAGAGAGGGGGTATACCGTATGGAGCCGATCGAGAAAGTCTCCAGCGTGGAGCAGGCCGAGCGTCAGATACGCGAATATATCCTCTCTGACGAGGTCCAGATCGGCGAAAAACTGCCCACGGAAAAACAGCTCTGCCAGACGCTCTCCGTCGGCAGGGGCACGGTGCGCGAGGCCATCCGCCTTTTGCAGGCAAAGGGCCTGGTGGAACTGCGCCCCGGCAGAGGCGCGTTCATCGCCAGCAAGAGCGAGCAGGATTCCGAGGACATTGCCGACTGGTTTCGCAAAAACGAGATACAGGTCAAGGACCTCATCGACGTGCGCCTGGTCATCGAGCCTCTGGCCGCCAAGCTGGCGCTCAAGCGCTGCGACGCGAAGGACGTGGAGCATCTGCGCGAGATACTGGCCGAGTCCGAGCAGGCGGCGGCGGAGGCCGACAACGTCAAACTGGCCGTGTGCGATGAAAAGTTCCACACGTTCATCTTTGAATGCACGCGCAACAAGCTGCTCATCGACATCAACCGCAAGATCGAGCGCAGCCTCATCACCTTCCGCAACAAGACCTTCACGATCCCCAACAATGTGCAGAACTTCATCCCCGCGCACCGCGCCATCGTCAACGCCTTTGAGGCCGGCAGCCCGGAAATGGCGGAGTTTTGCATGAAGGCGCACATGGAAGCCGTGGCCGCGGACTACGATTTCAGCAAGGAAGTCATCCCCGAGCCGCGCGTCATCTGAGCGCTCTGAAACAGGACCTCCGAGGCATGCGCCCCGGAGGTCTTTTGCGCCGGTCATTCTTTCGGCAGGTCTTTTTCGGTCAGCCCCAGCAGCGGCGCGAACCGCTCGTCCAGCATCGGTTGCAGGCAGCGGGGCACGTGTTCCGTGTGCGCCCGGTGGATGGCCACGCACACCTTGCAGTTGCCGTGGTACTTGCAGGCGCTGGTGCAGGGCAGTGATCCTTGCTTTGATATTCTTCCTGAAACGCCCGGGCGAAGGCGTCCTGCAGGCGGTGCCCCTCGGCATCGTCGCCCTGATGGAACATGACCATGGCTTCCTTTTCCATGGGATTTCCGTCGATCAACAACCGGCATCCTCCGTTCGCTCTGTCCTCTGGATAGAAAACGGCCCGCCCGAAAAAGGACGGGCCGCTGTGGAAAATGGCTCTAATTGTGATACAAATGAACCCCCTTTGGCGTTAGGGGGTTCACTTCGCGCAAAGGGGGTTCACCATAAATAGCTACTATTTGGTTTCCCACAGTAATATTGTTGTGAAAACAAACAACACCGCAAAGAGCAGGACAAACGCAACCTGGGCGATATCATTTACAGCCTTGCTTTTTGAAACGGAAAAGCTATATGGCTCATCCCACTTATTTGTGACGCTCAAAATGAGATACACTGTCCAATACAATACCGACGGAAGCGCCACAATCGCGGTCCAAAGGGAATCGGTCAATACGATGGGCTTTTCAAACCACAGAAAGCTGATAACTGCCAAAACGGGGGAGATATAGTGCAAAACAATGTTCACCAGTCTGTATGAATAGCCGGGCTTGCAGTCGCTGCTTCCGATTCTGTTTTTATCCTCTCGGCAGGTGATGGAGAGAAATGTAAAAACAAACATGGTGACCACCAAACCACAGGTAGCAACATAGCGAAAACCCTTCGCTGCGGTAAGCAGCCGGGAGACATTCATACAATCTGCGGCAACCGCAATCACAAAGAATGTGCTTACAAGGATCGATATGAAATTTTGCAGGTAGGTGTAATACTTAAATATGTACCTTTTGTTTCTGATACCACATAATGCCCACGTTTGTATGGCAAGAAGAAGTATGTTAGCTATGAGCGACAGAATCAGATTCGTATCCATACGCGATTTCCTCTCACCAAGGCCGGGTAGTCATATGCTTTATCCGGGAATAGTATAGCATATCCGGGTAATAAATTCTACGATAGCCTGCTGCCAATCCCGTCTTCAAAGGCGCTGGGTGGCAGAGGCTATCGTTTTATCCGACGGCTGCTGGTACATCAAAAGCCCGAAAGCCAATAAAATCAGGACTTTCAAGCAAAAGAAAAACACCGAAATCCTGATACCCATTGTATCAAAATTGCGGTGCTTCTTTGGCGGAGAAGGAGGGATTTGAACCCTCGCGCCGGTTTCCCGACCTACTCCCTTAGCAGGGGAGCCCCTTCACCACTTGGGTACTTCTCCATGGTGAATATCAAATGCAACCTATTACATGCGTTAGCAGGATCGGCAAGTGGCGGAGAGGAAGAGATTCGAACTCTTGGTCCCTTGCGGGATCACTAGTTTTCAAGACTAGCTCCTTAAACCACTCGGACACCTCTCCATTGTCTGGCGCGAGAAATATTTTACCAAATGGGAAGGGAATTGTCAATGGGTTTCTCAAATCTTTTCCGACTAAAAAAATGAGCGCGTTTTTTTGCACACCTCACATAAGGCCATGGCGGGCAGGGAGAGCCCGAACCACAGCAGGGAATAGGGCAAACACACTTGGCCGAAAATATTCATGGGCACGTCGGAGTAGTCCCACACCTGCAGCCCCAGCAGGTGGTTCACCACCATGCCGGTGGCCAGCTCCACCAGGGTGATGATCACAGCGCCCATACCGCAGCGCAGGGCCAGGCTTTTGCGCTCCATCCCCTCGCAGCAAATGCGGTTGATGAGGCACAGGCAGGCGCCTCCGGCAAAGGCCATGGAAAAATGGGTGTGCCCCCGCCAGATCATTTCCAGAGTGGGGTAGACGCAGCTGCCAGTGAGAAAAAGCAGACCATACACGAAAGCATCCTCCTTGTCAGCAGGATTTTGACCGCATACCGGCTAGTATGGCCCAGGCCGGGCCGTTTCTTGCGCCCTTTTCTTATTTTGAGGTTTCCCGGCAGTATTTTGCTTAATTTCGGAAAAGCCTTGTATTTTCCTAGCGGTTTCCCTTATAATAAAAGCACCATAGAAACGGGAAAGGATGATGTTATCGTGAAGATCCTGGTAACAGGCGGCGCGGGCTACATCGGCAGCCATACCGCCATCGTTCTGCTGCAGCAGGGCCATGAAGTCACCATCGTGGACAACCTGTGCAACAGCAAGGCCCTGGTGGTGGACCGGGTCAAAGAGCTCAGCGGGAAGGACGTGGCCTTCTACCCCTACGACCTGCGGGACAAGGAGAAGCTGGAGGAAGTCTTTCGCCAGGGCCAATTCGACGCGGTGATCCACTTCGCCGGGCTGAAGGCCGTGGGAGAGTCAGTGGCCATCCCCCTGCGGTACTACGAGAACAACCTGGTGTCCACCCTCACCCTGCTCCAGGTGATGGAGGAGTTCGGGGTAAAGAACCTGGTGTTCAGCTCTTCCGCCACGGTATACGGCGACCCTGCCACCGTGCCCATCCGGGAGGATTTCCCCCTTTCCACCACCAATCCCTACGGCACCACCAAGCTGATGATCGAGCGCATCTTAACGGACTACGCCCATGCCAACGCCTCCTTCAACCCGGTGATCCTGCGGTACTTCAACCCCGTGGGCGCCCACGAGAGCGGCCGGATCGGGGAGGACCCCAACGGCATCCCCAACAACCTCACTCCCTACATCACCCAGGTGGTGGTGGGCAAGCGGGAGAAGCTCCACGTGTTCGGCGACGATTACCCCACCCCCGACGGCACCGGCGTGCGGGACTATATCCACGTGATGGACCTGGCCGAGGGGCATGCCGCCGCCCTGCAGCTTTTCGAGAAAGGCGGCTGCGGCCTGAAGATCTACAACCTGGGTACCGGCAAGGGCTATTCCGTCCTTGAGGTGGTCCAGGCCTTCGCCAAAGCCGCCGGCAAGGAGATCCCCTATGTCATCGACCCCCGGCGGCCCGGTGACATCCCCGTGTGCTATGCCGACTGCACCAAGGCCTACGAGGAGCTGGGCTGGAAAGCCAAAAAGACGCTGGACGACATGTGCCAGGACGCCCTGCGCTGGCAGAGGATGAATCCCAATGGTTTTGAAGATTGAGAAAAAACTGGTGCTGGCCTCCGCCTCCCCCAGCCGGAAAATGCTGCTGGAGCAGGCGGGCCTGGCCTTTGAGGTGAAGGTCTCCGGCGTGGACGAGGCGGTGCCGGAGGACTTCACCCCCGCCCAGACCGTGGAGTGCCTGGCCCAGCGGAAAGGCCGGGCCGTGCTGCCCCTGTGCGGGGACGCGGCGGTCATCGCCGCGGATTCCGTGGTGAGCCTGGACGAGCGCATCATCGGCAAGCCCAAGGACGACGAGGACGCCAAGGCCACCCTGCGGGCCCTTTCCGGCCGCACCCACCAACTGTACACCGGGGTGTGCTTGCTGGCCGACGGGAAGGAAGAGGTCTTTCACCAGGTCACCGACGTGACCTTCTACCCCCTCACCGAGGAAGAGATCGACGCCTATGTGGCTGCCGGGGAATCCCGGGGCAGGGCGGGCTCCTACGGCATCGAGGGCATCGGCGTGGTGCTGGTGCGCTCCATCTCCGGAGACTACGCCAACATCGTGGGGCTGCCGGTGGCGGAGACCCTCCGCCGGCTGGACGCCCTGCTCCACCGGTAAGGCCTTTTTGTCACCCCCGGGGTCTCCCGCATAGTATGGTGCGGGGTGGTCACATGCGAAAACTACATATCCCCGCCCGCTACCGCAGTGCGGCCCGCAGGAACAAACGGCTACGCAGGCTACCGCTGGTCATGCTCCTGGCCGTCCTGCTGGGGGTGGGCGCGATCTTTTCCGAGTGGGGGCTCTCCTCCATCTCCCCGGAGCTCACCGAGGAGGCAGCCAGAGGGCACCTGCTCACCTGTATCCAGAAGGCGGTGGACCATGCCCTGGCCGGGCAGGAATCCCCCTTTACCCAGGCCTCCTGCGACAGCCAGGGCCGCATCACCGCGGTGAGCGCCGACGCCGGCGCCCTCAACCGGCTCAAGGGGGACATTTTAGAGGAGCTGGAGCACTCCCTCAACGGCAGGGCCAGCGTGGGCGTGCCCGTGGGGAGTTTGACGAATATCGCCCTCCTCAACGGCAGGGGGTTCTCAGTGCCGGTCCGGCTCAACTTCGAGGGCTCCGCCGACGTGAGCTTCCAGACAGAGCTGCTCCCGGCAGGGATCAACCAGAGCTGCCACCGCATCACCATGACGGTGCTGGCCCAGGTCTACTCCCAGTCCAAGCGGTTTGCCGTTTCGGCCCAGGAGAGCACCGCCACCGTGCTGGCGGAGACATTGGTGGTGGGGGAGGTCCCCCAGGCGGCGGTCCTGCGGAGCTCGTAACACAACGGGAGGAGAAAAGACATGGACATACAAGAAGTCCAGCGGGAGCTGGAACAGCTGCGGGAGGAGATCCGCTACCACAGCCGGAAATATTACACCGAGGACGACCCGGAGATCAGCGACCGGGAGTACGATATGCTCTACCGCCGTCTGGAGGACCTGGAGGCCCGGTTCCCCCAGCTGGTAACGCCGGATTCCCCCACCCAGAAGGTGGGCGGGGCGGTGTACAACACCTTCGCCCCGGTGGTGCACCAGGTGCCACTGGAGAGCCTCCACGACTCCTTCTCCGAGGAGGAGCTCCGGGACTTCGACCGCCGGGTGCGGGAGGCCGTGGGCAGCGTGGAGTATGTGGTCGAGCCCAAGTTCGACGGCCTCTCCGTGGCCCTGGAATACGTAAACGGCCGCTTTGTCCGGGGCTCCACCCGGGGGGACGGCGTCACCGGGGAGGACGTGACCGAGAATATCCGCACCATCGCCACGGTGCCCAAGACCCTGCGGGAGCCTGTCCCCTTCCTGGAGGTCCGGGGCGAGGTCTATATGTCCGACGAGAGCTTCCAGCGGCTGTGCCAGCGCCAGGAGCTCCTGGAGGAAAAGCCCTTCAAGAACCCACGCAACGCCGCCGCAGGCTCCCTGCGGCAGAAGGACCCCACGGTCACCGCCCAGCGGGAGCTGAGCATCTTTGTCTTTAACGTCCAGCGGATCGAGGGGGAGGAGCTCACCCGCCACGACCAGTCCCTGGAGCGGCTGCGGGCACTGGGCTTCACCGTGTCCCCGGACTATTTCCGGTCCGCGGACATGGAGGAGATCATCGGCTTTATCCGGGTCCTGGGGGAGCGCAGGGGAGAGCTGCGCTATCCCATCGACGGCGCCGTGGTTAAGGTCAACGTCTTTTTCCAGCGGGAGGAGCTGGGCAGCACCGCCAAGTTCCCCCGGTGGGCCGAGGCCTTCAAGTACCCCCCGGAGGAAAAGGAAACAACCCTCCTGGACATCCAAGTGAATGTGGGCCGCACCGGGGTGCTCACCCCCACCGGGGTGTTCCAGCCTGTGACCCTGGCGGGCACCACCGTAAGCCGGGCCACCCTCCACAACCAGGACTTCATCGCGGAAAAGGACATCCGCATCGGCTCCCGGGTCATCCTCCGCAAGGCGGGGGAGATCATCCCCGAGGTGGTGGCGGTGGTGGAGAATCCTCCGGACTCCGTGCCCTTTACTTTACCGGAGCGCTGCCCCTCCTGCGGGGAGCTGGTCTCCCGGGCGGAAGGGGAGGCGGCCACCCGGTGCCTGAATCCCCAGTGCCCCGCCCAGCTGCTGCGGCACCTGATCCACTTCGCCTCCCGGGACGCCATGGACATCGAGGGCCTGGGCCCCGCCATCCTGGAGCAGCTGCTCCAGGCCGGGTGGGTCAGCTCCCCGGCGGACCTGTACACCTTGGAGGCGGAAAAGCTGGCAAAGCTGGACCGTTTCGGCAAAAAAAGCGCAGAAAACCTGGTGTCTGCGGTGGAGAAATCGAAGCAGAACGATCTGTACCGGCTGGTATTCGCCCTGGGTATCCCCCACATCGGGGCCAAAGCGGCCAAGGTCCTCTGCGAGGCCTTCCCCACCATGGAGGCCCTCCAGGCCGCCACGGAGGAGGAGATCGGGGCCATCCCCGGCTTCGGGGGCATTATGGCCCGGGAGGCGGCGGAGTTTTTCGCCCGGCCCTCCGCCCAGGAGCTCATCGGCCGCCTGGACCAGCTGGGGCTGAACATGACGGCCATCCGGCGGGAGCAGGCGGGCTCCGCCCTGGCAGGGGCCACCTTTGTGCTCACCGGCACCCTGCCCACCATGGGCCGCAAAGAGGCCACCGCCCTCATCGAGCAGCACGGGGGAAAGGTGACCTCCTCGGTCTCGAAAAAGACAAGCTATGTAGTGGCCGGCGAAGAGGCCGGCAGTAAACTGGACAAGGCCAACGCCCTGGGCATCCCCGTCCTGACGGAGGCCCAGCTGCTGGCCATGCTGGAAGAATAGAGAAAGGCGGGAACTATCGTGGAGATCAAATTTCAGGAGCTGTATGGGAACGACGTCCCCCGGCAGGAGGAGCGCTATGAGGCTATCCGCAGGGGCTTTGCCGCCCAGTACGGGTATGAGGCCGGGGAGGGCACATTCTTCAGCGCCCCGGGCCGCACGGAGATCGGCGGCAACCACACCGACCACAACCACGGCCGTGTCCTGGCCGGGGCCGTGGACCTGGACATTGTGGGCCTTGCCCAGAAAACAGGGAACGACACCATCCGCTTGAAATCCGCGGAGTACGACAAGATTGACGTGGTGGACCTTATGGACCTGTCCCTCCACCCCGAGGACACCGGCTCCCAGTCCCTCATCCGGGGCATCTGCGCCAAATGCAGAGAGCTGGGCTACCAGGTGGGGGGCTTCGACTGCTACACTATCACCCAGGTGCTGAAAGGCTCCGGCCTTTCCAGCTCCGCGGCCTTCGAGGTGCTGGTGGTCACGGTCATCAGCCACCTGTTCAACGGCGGGAGCATTGACCCCATCACCGCGGCGAAGATCTCCCAGTACGCGGAGAACGTGTACTTCGGCAAGCCCTCGGGGCTTCTGGACCAGATGGCCAGCTCGGTGGGGGGCGTCACCGCCATGGATTTCGCCGACCCCAGCGCCCCGGTGGTGGAGAAAGTCACCTTCGACCTGGCCTCCTACGGCCACGCCCTGTGCGTGGTGGACACCGGCGGCAACCACGCCGACCTCACCGGGGAGTACGCCGCCATTCCCCAGGAAATGAAGGCGGTGGCCCAATTCTTCGGCAAGGAGTTTTTGCGGCAGGTGGACGAGGCCGCCTTCTACGAGCAGCTCCCCCAGGTGCGCAAGGCGGCGGGGGACCGGGCGGTGCTGCGGGCCATGCACTTCTTCGACGACGACCGCCTGGCCTACGAGGAGGCCCAGGCCCTCAAGGCCGGGGACTTCCCCGGGTTCCTGCGGAAGGTGCGGGCCTCGGGCCAGTCCTCCCTCCAGCGGCTGCAGAACGTGTTCGCCCCCCAGGCCCCCCAGGAGCAGGGCATCACCCTGGCCCTGTCCCTCTCCCAGCGGCTTTTGGGGGAGCAGGGCGCCTGCCGCGTCCATGGAGGCGGCTTTGCCGGCACCATCCAGGCCTATGTGCCCTTTGACCTGCTGGACAGCTACCGCCATGGCATGGAGCACGTCTTTGGAAAGGGCAGCTGCTACGTCTTGTCCTTCCGCCAGGCCGGCGGGACGAAAGTCTTGACCCACGAATAAGAGAAAATCGGCATGAAGAATTACACACAGGTCTATGTAGAAAACAGCCTGGAGGCCGTCGCGCTGTACTGCGAGGCGTTCGGGGCGGAAGTGACCTTTGCTATTAAGAACGAGGCGGAGGACGCCTACGAGCACTGTGAATTGTCGGTAAACGGGGAGCCTTTTCTCGCCGCGGCGGAGGCGCGGAATCCCTGCGACATCAGCGTCGTCCACCACAACCGCTGGCAGACCATGACGTTCAATGTGTTTGAAATGGGGAGCGAGGAAAACGTCGCCCACGCCCTTCAGGTGCTGAGCGCCGGCGGCGTTGTGCTGGAGCCCCTCCACGCGCTGCCCTGGAGCAAATGCTGCGCCACGGTCATTGATAGATATGGGGTATGTTGGTGGCTTTCCCTGTAATACACCATGCCGCGAAGGGACTCACATGGCAGATTCTTCCATGTGGGTCCTTTTTGTCGGGCTTGCAGTTTTCGCGGTTTTGTGCTATAGTATATCGGTACAGGTTTTAGGAGGTGTGGCTGTTTGGAGGATCGTCTTGCCCAGGATTCTCTTTCCCAGCAGGCCGGGTATATGGCCCAGGTGAAAGAGATCATGAAAGCCAGGACCGGCGGGAAAACGCCGCTGGCCTATGTGCGTACCTACGGCTGCCAGCAAAATGTGGCGGACGGGGAGAAGATCAAGGGCCTGCTGGCTGAAATGGGCTTTGCCTTTACAGACGGTCCCGAGGACGCGGATTTCATCCTCTTCAACACCTGCGCCGTGCGGGAACACGCGGAGGACCGGGTGTTCGGCAACGTGGGCGCTTTGAAAAACATCAAGCGCCGCCGGCCTTCGGTCATCATCGCCGTGTGCGGCTGCATGACCGAGCAGGAGCACGTGGCGGAGCGCCTGAAAAAGAGCTATCCCTTTGTGAATATCGTCTTTGGCACCCACGTCATCCACCGCCTGCCGGAGATGCTCTGCACCAACCTCACCCAGTCCCAGCGGGTGTTCCTCCGGGGCTGCGAGGGGGAGGAGGTCCTGGAGGGCATCCCCATCCGCCGGGACGGGAATTCCCGGGCCTGGGTCACAGTGATGTACGGCTGCGACAACTTCTGCTCCTACTGCATCGTGCCCTACGTGCGGGGCCGGGAGAAGAGCCGGGAGCCCCAGCACATTTTGGAGGAATTCCGGGAGCTGGTGGCCGCCGGGTACAAGGAGATCACCCTGCTGGGGCAGAACGTGAATTCCTACGGCAAGGGTCTCAAAGAGGATATCAACTTCGCCGGGCTTTTGCGGCAGCTGGACGCCGTGGACGGCGACTACCGCATCCGCTTTATGACCTCCCACCCCAAAGACGCCAGCAAAGAGCTGTTCGACGTGATTGCCAACAGCCGGCACATCCCCCATTTCATCCACCTGCCCTTCCAGTCGGGCAACGACCGGGTGCTAAAAGAGATGAACCGGCGCTACACCAGGGAGCAGTACCTGGAGCTGATCCGCTACGCCAGAAGCGTGATGCCCGACGTGTGCTTCACCTCCGACGTGATTGTTGGCTTCCCCGGGGAGACCTACCAGGAATTCCAGGACACCCTGTCCCTCATCCGGGAGGTGGAATTCGTCAACCTGTTCACCTTCATCTACTCCCCCCGGGAAGGTACCCGTGCCGCGAAAATGCCCGACCCTGTCTCCCATGAGGAGAAGACGAAATGGTTCGCTGAGCTCCTGAAGGTCCAGGAGGAGATCGCCGTAAAACGGTCTCAGGCCATGGTGGGCCGGGTGGAGCGGGTGCTGGTAGAGGACCGTACCCCCAGAACAGGCCTTCTCTCCGGCCGGACCGCCGGCAGCCTGATGGTGGACTTCCCCGGCGGGGACGAGCTGCTGGGGCAATTCGCCACCGTAAAGGTCACCGCCGCCAAGGGCTGGACCCTCACCGGGGAGCTGGCGGAATAAAGGAGGTCTTTTTGTGAAAAAGCTGGACTCGTGGCTCACCGTTGTCATGGGCGTGTCCGTGGGCCTGTTTTTGGCCCGGCTCCTGTACCTGCTGTGGGACGTAAACGCCCATCCCGCCCTCTATGCCGCCCAGTCCGCCCCCTGGTATGTGCGGCTCATCGTCCCCGGCGCCTGCATGGTCTTGTGCCTGGTGTTCGGGGGGCTGGGAAAGCGCCTCATCAAAAAGAAGCTGAAAAAGCCGTAAGGCTTCTCAATTTTATAGAACCAAATTTGAAAATAACGGAGGAATCATCATGGATATCATCGAAGTGACCAGAGAGCTGGGCCGTGCCCTGCAGAACGACGAACGCTACATCGCGATGGTGGCTGCCCGCCAGGCCAGCGACGAGGACCAGGCCCTGCAGGAGGCCATCGGCGAGTTCAACTTAAAGCGCATGGCCATCAACAACGAGGCCCAGAAAGAGGACCGCAACGAGGAGACCATGAAGCGCCTCAACGAGGAGTTCCGTGCGGTGTACGCCAAAATCATGGAGAACGAGCACATGCTCCGCTATAACGACGCCAAAAACGAATTCGACGCCCTGCTGCAGCGCATCACCGGCATCATCGGCCTGTGCGCCGACGGCGAGGACCCGGAGACCTGCGATTACGACCCCGCTTCCTGCGGCGGCGACTGCTCCTCCTGCGCCGGCTGCCACTAAGGGGCGCGAGAGGGAGACAACGGCGGGCCTGCAACAGGCCCGTCCCCTGAAAAGGGAACGTGGAAAGGGCTGGTAGGGCAACATGGCGGATTTTTCCCCAATGATGAAGCAGTATTTCGAGACGAAAGAAAAGTATCCCAACACCATACTTTTCTTTCGCCTCGGCGATTTTTATGAGATGTTTTTCAACGACGCGAAGACCGTCTCCCGGGAGCTGGAGCTCACCCTCACCGGCCGGGAGTGCGGCCAGGACGAGCGCGCCCCCATGTGCGGCGTGCCCTACCACAGCGCCGAGAGCTACATCGCCAAGCTGGTGGCCAAAGGGTACAAGGTTGCCATCTGCGAGCAGTTAGAGGACCCCAAGCTGGCCAAGGGCATCGTCAAACGGGACGTGATCCGGGTCATCACCCCGGGCACCGTGCTGGAAAACTCCATGCTGGACGAGACCCGGAACAATTTTATCTGCTCCCTGTACTACCAGGGGGACAGCGCCGGGCTGTGCTTTGCGGACGTGTCCACTGGGGAGCTGGTGGCCGACCAGGTCACCGCCCCCGACGGGGAGACCATGGTCCACATCATCACCGACCGGCTGGCCCGCTACAGCCCCAGCGAGATCCTGCTCAACCCCCAGGCCACCGACCTGAAAGCCCTGGCGGAGTTTATCCGGGACCGGCTGGAGGCCTCGGTGGAGTGCACCGAGCCGGAACAGGGCGGCGACTTCGAAGAGGCATCCCAGCGGGTCACCTCCCAGTTTGGCGGGAAGAGCCTCGAGGAGCTGGGGCTTTCGGAAAAGCCCCTGATCGTGCTGTCCCTGGGGGCGTTGCTGGACTACCTGGGGCGCACTCAGATCAACGGCTTGGAGCGCCTGAATGAGCTGGAGCTGGAGACGGGCTCCGCAGTGATGGGGCTGGACTTAAATGCCCGGCGGAACCTGGAACTCACCGAGACCCTGCGGAACAAGGAGAAGCGGGGCTCCCTGCTGTGGGTGCTGGACCAGACCAAGACCGCTATGGGGAAGCGCCTCATCAAGGCTTGGCTGGAGCAGCCCCTTTTGAGCCCGGCCAAGATCACCCTGCGGCAGAACGCCGTAGCGGAACTGGTGGATAACCCCCAGCTGCTGGACCAGGCGACGGAGCAGCTCACCGGTATCTATGACTTGGAGCGCATTATGACCCGCATCGTCTACGGCTCGGCCAACGGCCGGGAGCTCCGCTCCCTGTGCGCGGCCGTGAGCCGCCTGCCCGGGCTGAAACAGATCTTGGCGGACTGCGAGTCCACCCTGCTGAAAAACCTCTACAGCCAGATCGACGGGCTGGAGGATGTGTCCCAACTTATCGACGCGGCCATCGTGGAGGAGCCGCCCTTTACCATCCGGGAAGGGGGCATCATCCGGGAGGGGTACAACGCCCAGCTGGACGAGATCAAGCACGATATGAACGGCGGCAAGGAGCTCATCGCCGCAGTAGAGGCCCGGGAAAAAGAGCGTACCGGCATCCCCAAGCTGAAAACTGGCTATAACCGGGTGTTCGGTTACTACATCGAAGTCTCCAACTCCTATAAAAATCAGGTGCCTGAGGACTACATCCGCAAGCAGACGCTGACCAACGGGGAGCGTTACATCACCCAGGAGCTGAAGGACTTGGAAAACCGCATCCTGGGCGCCCACGATAAGTCCATTTTGCTGGAGACCCGGCTCTTCGAGCAGGTGCGCGCCCGCATCGCGGAGCAGCTGCCCCGGGTGCAGGCCTCTGCCAAGGCGGTGGCGGCGCTGGACGTGCTCTGCTCCTTCGCTCGTGTGTCGGTGAAGAACGACTACACCCGGCCGGTCATCAACATGAGTGGGAAGCTCTACCTGAAAGACAGCCGCCACCCTGTGGTGGAAGCACTGCTCCAGGACGCGCCCTTCGTCCCCAACGACGTGGACATGGACATGAACGACAACCGTGTGGCCATTATCACCGGGCCCAACATGGCGGGCAAGTCCACCTATATGCGACAGATCGCCATCATCACTATCATGGCCCAGATCGGCTGTTTTGTCCCCGCCGCTGTGGCGGAGATCGGCATCGTGGATGCCATCTTCACCCGGGTCGGGGCCTCCGACGACCTGTCCGCTGGGCAGTCCACCTTTATGATCGAGATGGCCGAGGTGGCCGACATCCTGAAAAACGCCACCCAGAACAGTCTGGTGATCTTCGACGAGATCGGCCGGGGCACCTCTACCTTCGACGGCATGAGCATCGCCCGGGCGGTGCTGGAGTACGTCCACGACAAAAAGCTGGTGGGGGCCAAGACCCTGTTTGCCACCCACTACCACGAGCTCACGGAGATGGAGGAAGTCCTGCCCGGGGTAAAGAATTTCAACATCGCGGTGAAAAAGCGGGGGGACGACATCACCTTCCTGCGCCGCATCGTGCGGGGCGGGGCGGACGACAGCTTCGGTATTGAGGTGGCCAAGCTGGCCGGGGTGCCGGAAAAGGTCATCAAGCGGGCCAAGCAGGTGCTGGCCGAGCTGGAGAGCCAGGGCCCGGAGGCCCACCGGCCCTCCCACCACCGGTTCTCCGAGGAGCCGGTGCAGCTGACCATGGAGTCTGCCGACGGGGAAGTGCTGCAAAAGCTGCGCGCCCTGGACGTGAACACGCTGACCCCCATTGAGAGCATGAATGTGCTCTTCGAGCTGTGCAGCATGCTGAAATGACCCTATGATTTTCACAAGGAGGTGGGCCCATGCCCCATATCCAAGTATTAGACAAGCAGGTGGCGGAACTGATCGCCGCCGGGGAGGTGGTGGAGCGCCCCTCCTCCGTGATCAAGGAGTTGGTGGAAAACGCCGTGGACGCCGGGGCCAGCGTGATCACCGTGGAGATCCGCCGGGGTGGCACCACCTTTATGCGGGTGACGGACAACGGCTGCGGCATCTCCCAGGAGGATGTGCCCACCGCCTTTTTGCGCCACGCCACCAGCAAGATTGCGAAGCAGGATGACCTGGACTCCATTATGACGTTGGGCTTCCGTGGGGAGGCACTGGCCTCCATCTCCGCCGTGGCCCACGTAGAGCTGCTCACCAAGACCAGGGAGGCCCAGACCGGGGTGCGCTACACCTGCGGCGGGGAAGAGGAGCCCACCCTGGAGGAGGCGGGCTGCCCCGACGGCACCACCATCCTGATCCGGGACCTGTTTTATAACACCCCGGCCCGGATGAAATTCCTGAAAAAGGATTCTACAGAGGGTAATTCCATCGCCGGGATTTTGGACAAGATGGCCCTGTCCCACCCGGAGATTTCCTTCCGGTTCATCCGGGACGGGAAGGAGCAGCTCCACACCCCTGGCGACAACAAGCTCTCCTCTGCGATTTACGCTGTGTATGGCCGGGAGTTTTCCTCTACCCTCATCCCCGTGGAGTACGAGCTGGAGCATGTAAAGGTGAAGGGCTTTATCAGCACGCCGGCGGGAAGCCGCCCCAACCGCAGCATGCAGAACTTCTTTATCAACGGGCGGTATATCCGCTGCCGCACGGCTATGGCGGCCCTGGAAGAGGCTTACAAGGGTTCCCTTATGGTGGGGAAATTCCCGGCCTGTGTGCTGCATTTGGAGCTGGCTTTCGGGGCCGTGGACGTGAACGTACACCCGGCAAAAATGGAGGTCCGGTTTGTGAATGAGCGGCCGATTTTTGACGCGGTGTACCACGGGGTGAAATCTGCGCTGGCGGCAGGGGACAAGCCCAAAGTTATGGAGTGGAGGCGGCCCCAGCCCTCGCCGTATGCGCCGGTGCTGGAGCGCCAGGAGCAGACCCGGCTCCCAGAGGGGAAGGGGCCGGAAATGGCTCTGCGCCGGGAAAAACCGGAGGTGCGGGCCGGGGTGCTGCGGGACAGCGGCGCGCCGGAGCGCAGTGCGCTGAAGCTGCCGGAGGCGTGGGTGAAGATTCTGGAGGAGGAGCCCCGGCCAGAACCCGCGCCCGCTGTCCCGTCGCCGGAAAAGGGGGAATTTGAGGGTGTTTTGGGCCCAAAATCGCCGGTTTTTGACCCAAAAAAGCCCGAAAAAGTCCCGGAAAAACCCGTTTTTGACCCAAAAGAGCCCGAAATCGCCCAAAGCCTGCCGGAAAGCCCTCCAAAAATCCCCCAGGAGCCCCAGCCGGACCCCGTCCCCCCCTCCCGTGTGGTGGGGGAGGCCTTTGGCACCTACCTTATTCTGGAACGGGGGAACGACGAGCTGGTGTTCATCGACAAGCACGCCGCCCATGAGCGGCTGCTCTACGAGCGGCTGAAGGCCCAGGGCAGCGGCGGGGAGGCCCAGGCCCTGCTGGAGCCTGTGGCCGTCACCCTGGACAAGGAGGAGTACACCCAGCTGCTGGCCCACGGGGAGGAGCTCTCCGCCGCCGGGTTTGAGATCGACGACTTTGGGGCGGGCACCGTGCTGGTGCGGTCCGTCCCCCTGCTGCTGGACGGGGCGGACGCCGCCGGGGCGGTGATGGAGATCGCCGGTCACCTGGCCGCCCACCGGAAGGACCTGACCACCGAGCATCTGGACTGGGTGTACCACAATGTGGCCTGCCGGGCCGCCATGAAGGCCGGGGACCCCATCACCCGGGAGGAGATGATCTCCCTGGTGGAGGAGCTGGAGCGCAACCCCCAGGTGCGGTACTGCCCCCACGGCAGGCCGGTGTATATCCTGCTGCGCAGGCGGGACATCGAGCGCCAGTTCGGGCGGGTGTGAGCGATGGGAGAAAAGATACCAGTCCAGGCGCGGCCCGCCGCCGTGGGAGAGACGGCTCTGGGCGGTGGCCAGGGGTGGGGCGCTGTTCCCATGGCGGGCAGGGATATAGCCTGCTGGCGGTGGGACGTGGAGCCCCAATTCGGGCGGGTGTGAGTGATGGGAGAAGAGATACCAGTTGAGGCGAGAGCTAGCGATGCGTGAGAAGATACCAGTCATAGCGGTGGTGGGGCCTACCGCCACGGGAAAGACGGCGTTGGGCATTGGGCTGGCCCGGCGCTTCGGCGGGGAGATCGTGTCCTGCGACTCCATGCAGATTTACCGGGGGCTGCCCATCGGCACCGCCCAGCCCGACCAGGGGGAGCTGGCCCAGGCGCCCCACCACCTGGTGGGCTTTCTGGATGTGGGGGAGCCCTTCAGTGTTTCGGATTATGTAAACCTGGCCGGGCGGACCATCACGGAGATCGCCGGGCGTGGGAAACTGCCCATTTTGGTGGGGGGGACGGGGCTGTACGCCCGGTCCCTGCTGCGGGGGTTCTCCTTTGAGGAGAGCGCCAGGGACGAGAGCCTGCGGGAAGCGCTGTTCCGGGAGGCGGAGGAGCAGGGGCCGGAGGCGCTGTACCGGCGCCTGCAAGAGCAGGACCCGGTGGCCGCCGGGGAGATTCACCCCCACAACGTGAAGCGGGTCATCCGGGCCTTGGAGTACATCCAGCTCTCGGGGGAGCCCTTCTCCCGGCAGGCGGCCCGGTCGAAAGAGGCCCAGTCGCCCTACCGGTATGTGATGCTGGTGCTGGGGTTCCGGGACCGGCAGAAGCTCTACCAGCGCATCGACCGCCGGGTGGACCGGATGCTGGAGCTGGGGCTGCTCCGGGAGGCGGAGAACTTTTACCGCCGCTGTAAGGAGGGGGGGACGCCCCCCACGGCGGCCCAGGCCATCGGCTACAAGGAGCTGTTCCCCTACTTTGCCGGGGAGGTGCCGCTGGAGCAGGCGGTGGAGGACATCAAGCGGGAGAGCCGGCGGTACGCCAAGCGGCAGATCACCTGGTTTGCCCGGGAGGAAAACGCCGTGCCCCTCTATTTGGACGAGCTGGACGGGCCGGAGGACCTTTTGGAGGCGGCGGTCCGCATATTGGAAGAAAAGGGCTTTGGGAGCCCGGCGCGAAAGGAGGAAGGTCTGTGAACGCGAAAAAGATACGCACCGCGGCGGCTGTGGTCATCGCGCTGATGATTTTGGTGTACGTGGGGGTGTCGGCGTTTTTCGCCTTTTCCAACATGGGCATCGAGACGGAGACCGTGAGCTACGGCCAGGTCTCTGACAGCCTGCAGGCCCAGGGCTTCGCCATCCGCAACGAGACCCTGGTGGTGGGGGAGTACGACGGGGTTATCAGCTACCGCATGGCCGACGGCACCCGGGTGGCCAAGGGGGGCGTCATCGCCGACGTGTACCAGAGCGAGGACGACGCCGCGGCCTGGAGCAGGATCGAGCGCATCGACCGGGAGGTGGCCAATCTCCAGGCACTCTCCCAGCCGGCGGATTTCTACTCCTCCAACACCTCGGCCATCGGGTCCCAGATCTACACCTCCTTAAACAGCCTTTCGGCGGCCCTGCGGGGCGGTGAGTTCTCCCAGATCTCCCAGCTGAAGGAGGACCTGCAGAACGCCTTGAACCGGCGGCAGATTCTCATCAGCGAGGAGACGGCGGAGGACTTCGCCCTGCACATCAGCGAGCTGGAGGGGGAGCGGGCCCAGCTGGCCGCCTCGGCGGGCGGGGCGGTGGCCTCTATCACCGCGCCGGTGGCCGGGTATTTCATCAGCGGCACCGACGGGCTGGAATCGGTGATGGCCATGGACGAGGTGGAGGACATCACCCCCACCCAGGCTAAGGAGCTGCTGGCCCAGGAGCCCGGGGAGGGCCCCGCCCACGCGGTGGGGAAGGTGTGCTCGGACTTCAACTGGTATCTGGTGTTCGTTTTGGGGGAGAACGACATGGTGAAGCTGGAGGACGTGGAAGAGGTGACTTTGGACATCCCCTTTGCCAGCTCGGGGCCGGTGCCCGCCACGGTGGTGGCCAAGAACCGGGACACCCAGACCGGGGAGACCGCGGTGGTGCTGGAGTGCTCTACCATGGACTCGGACCTGGCGCTGGTGCGCAACGAGCTGATTCAGATCAACGTGCGGACGTACTCGGGTATTCTGGTGGACGAGAAGGCCCTGCGGTTCTTGGACTGGGAGACCACCAGCACCGACGAGAACGGGAACGTGACCACCCAGGTGACGGAGAATGTGAAGGGCGTGTATGTAAAACGGGGAGACCGGCTGGAGTTTGTGCAGGTGTTTACCAATACCTCGGTAAATGGCGTGGCGGTGTGCCGCACCGAGCTGACCGAGGAGGAGAGGAATTCCATGGTGACGGAGAATACCATCCAGCTGTACGATGAAGTGGTCGTGGGAGGGACCAATCTCTATGACGGAAAGATCATTCAGTGAGCGCATGGCGAATTTTGACGAGAATTACCCGGTGATCTTGGAGGAGATGGCCCGGGCGGCGGCGGACTCCGGCCGGGAGGCGGGGGACATCACCCTGCTGGCGGCCACCAAGACCGTGCCCCTGGAGGTGATAAACCACGCCATTGGGCGGGGGCTTTCTTGCATCGGGGAGAACCGGGTGCAGGAGCTGCTGGAAAAGTATGACGGCCTGGACAAGGGGCACTGTGATGTGCAGTTCATCGGGCGGCTGCAGACCAACAAGGTGAAGTACCTTGTGGGGAAGGTGAGCTGCATCCAGTCGCTGGACAGCATGAAGCTGGCCCGGGAGATCTCCCGGCTGAGCAGCGCCGCGGGGCTGGTGACCCAGGTGCTGGTGGAGGTGAACATCGGCCGGGAGGAGAACAAGGGCGGCGTGCTCCCCGAGGCGCTGTTGGAGTTCGTGGACGAGGCCCGGCAGCTGCCTGGGCTGCACATCAGCGGGCTGATGGCCATCCCGCCGGTCTGTGTGAATAAAACCGAGCTTTGTGGTTATTTTTCCGCGATGAGGCAATATTATGTTGACATAGCGGCAAAAAGATTGGATAATGTAAGCATGGACCGCCTCTCCATGGGGATGTCGTCGGATTTCCCCGAGGCGATCCGCTGTGGAGCAAATATGGTCCGCGTGGGCTCCTCGCTGTTCGGCCCGCGCCAGACGCCGAGACCATAACCTTACTAGGAGGTTGATAGGGGAATGGCAGGATTGAGAGACAGACTGCAGAGAATGTGGAACCCCCCAGACGACGAGTATGAAGATTATTACGACGAGGAGCCGGAAGAGGAGGAGAGCCGGGGCAACTATGAGGAGCCGCGGCGCAACTCCGGGTATTCCTTCTCCACCTTCTCGTCCCGGGGGGAGACCCACGAAAACCGGGTGGTGAACATCAACGCCAAGGCCCAGCTTCAGGTGGTGCTGTTCAAGCCCGTCTCCTTTGGCGAGGAGACCCGGGCCATCGCCGATGAGCTCATCAAGCGGCACACGGTGGTGCTGAACCTGGAGAACACGGAGAAAGAGGTGTCCCGCCGCATTGTGGACTTTTTAAGCGGCGTGGCCTACGCCAACAACGGGAAGATCAAGCGCATCGCCACGGGGACGTTCATCATCACCCCGTACAATGTGGACCTGACCGGCGATGACGTACTGGACGAGCTGGAAAGCAACGGCCTGTACTTTTGAGCCATGGCCCAGGACGCGAGAGACCTGCTGGAAGCCAGGCTGCGGGACCACATCCGGCTCTCCCAGCGCAGGCCCAGCTTTTTGGGATTTTTAGACGAGAGCCAGTGTGCTGCCTGCGAGGACCTGCTCCGGCGGGAGAGGGGCGTGCAGTGGCTGTTGTGGGGCGGCTGGCCCGAGGCGGAGCGGAAGCTCCTGGGGCTGTTCCCGGACTATCTGGAGCCCGAGGAGAGCCTGTTCCCCATCACCCCGGTGACCTTTACCTACCGGACCGGGGACAAGCTGACCCACCGGGACTTCCTGGGGTCGTTTATGGCCCTGGGGGTGGAACGTGACGTAGTAGGGGACATCCTGGTGGGGGAAGGGCGCTGCGTGGCCTTCTTCCGGCAGGAGATGGCGCCCTACTTCCTGGACAACATCCGGAAGATCGGCCGGGTGGGCGTAAAGGCAGAAGAAGGGGCAAAGGAGCCCCTGCCCGTCCGCCGGGAGTTCAAGGAGCTCTCCGGGGTGGTGGCCTCGCAGCGGCTGGACTGCCTGGTGGCCTTTTTGTGCAAGACCAGCCGGGAAAAGGCCGCCGGCCTGATCACCGCCGGGCTGGTGATGCGAAATCACCGGGAAAGCCTCTCCCCGTCCCAGCGGACAGAGGAGGGGGACGTGCTCTCCATCCGGGGGCACGGGAAATTTCAGATCGACCGACTGGGGCCCTTGACCAGCAAGGGCCGCCTTTCCGTACTATGCAGGAAATATCAATAGGGGGATTCCGAACATGCTGACAGTGAAAGAGATCAACGAGATCAGTTTTGGGAAGGCAGGCTTCTCCGGTTACAAGCCGGAGGACGTGGACAACTTCATCGACGAGGTGGTGGAGTCCTTCCAGCAGCTGCAGAGCGAGCGGGACGCCGCGGTGAAGCAGGCGGAGGAGCTGGCGGCGCAGAACGCTGACCTGGCCGCGAAAAATGCCGAAGCCCAGCAGAAACTGGCGATTCTGGCCCAGAAGATCGAGTCTTACCGGGAGGAGGAGGACGGCATTAAAGAGGCCCTTCTCAGCGCCCAAAAGCTGGCCAAGGACTCCCTGCAGGAGGCAAAGGATAAGGCCGAGATCATTTTGCAGGACGCGGAGAACACCGCCCGCAAGACCATGGACGGCGCCAAGGTGGAGGCCGCCAAGGCCGCCAAGGAGTACATGGCCCAGGCCGAGACCAAGAAGGCCGAGCTGGAGGAGATCAAGCGGCAGGTGTCCGCCTTCCGGGTCTCCCTGTTGGAGATGTATAAAAAGCACCTGGAGTGCATCGACCATATCCCCACCTTCCGGCTGAAGGATGACAAGGCGCCTGCCGCCCAGCAGCCCGCCCCTGCCCCCGCGCCGGTACAGGAGGAGCCGGAACCCCAGCCTGAGCCTGAGCCGGAAGCTGTGGTCACGCAGCCCGAGCCCCAGCCGGAACCCCAGGCTGTGCCGGTGGCCCAGCCGGAGCCGGAGCCGGTGGTACAGGCCCAGCCCGCCACCCTGCAGGACCGGTACGACTACACCCGGGACCAGACGCAGATGGGGGAGCCGGACAGCGGCGATTTGTCCTCGGTGGGGATTGACCTCAACGCCTACAGCGACATCCCTGAGTCCCTGCGCAGGGAGAAGGACTCCCACTTCAGCCACCTGGAGTTCGGGGACGACGTAGACCTGGGCAACAAGCGGCGCAAGAGAAAATAAACGACCGAAAAAGGCGCAGTGTTCCGTGCGCCTTTTTCCTTCCCTGTCAGGGAGAAAAAGGAGACCATTTTGGAGAAAAAACGTAGCTATCCGTTTCTGGTCCTGCTGGCGGCGGCGCTGCTGCTGGCTGCGGACCAGGTGTTGAAAGTCCTGGTGCTGCGGCAGCTGAAGCCCCTGGGCTCCCCGGTGACGGCCATCCCCGGGCTGCTGGAGTTCACCTATGTGGAGAACCGGGGGGTGGCCTTTGGGCTGCTGCAGAATCAGATCTGGTTCGTGGGGCCCATCACCCTGGCGCTGGTGGTGGTGATTTCGGTGCTGCTGTTCCGGTACCAGGGGCACAGCTTTTTCAGCTATGCGGCCTCGGCGCTGCTGCTGTCCGGCGGGGTGGGGAACCTGGTGGACCGGTTGCTGTACGGCTATGTGGTGGACTATATCCACGTGTTGTTTTTCCCCTATGTGTTCAACTTTGCCGACTGCTGCATTACCGTGGGGGCGGTGTGCTTTGTGGTGCACTACCTGTTTTTGGGGGAGCACCGGGAGAGGAAGAAGCGGCCGCCTTTGCAGCACGCGGAGACGGACACCCGGGAGGAGCCATGAGCCGGGAGGTCCGTTTTGTGGTGGAAGAGGAGGGCCAGCGGGCGGATAAGCTCTTAGCCCAGGAGGTGGAGGAGCTGACGCGCTCGGCGGCCCAGCAGCTCCTGGCCCAGGGGCTGGTGACCTGCGAAGGGAAGCCCCTGGGGAAAAGCGAAAAGCTGAAGGCGGGGCAGGAGATCGTGGTGGTGCTGCCGGACGCCCAGCCCCTGGACGTGCAGGCCCAGGACATCCCCCTGGACATTGTGTATGAGGACGGGGACCTGCTGGTGGTGAACAAGCCCAAGGGCATGGTGGTGCACCCCGCCCCGGGGAATCCGGACGGGACATTGGTGAACGCTTTGCTGTACCACTGCGGGGAGTCCCTGTCGGGGATTAACGGGGTGATGCGGCCGGGGATTGTCCACCGGATTGACAAGGACACCAGCGGGCTGCTCATTGTGGCGAAAAACGACATGGCCCACCAGGGGCTGGCGGAGCAGATTCAGGCACACAGCTTTACCCGGGAGTACCGGGCCGTGGTCTATGGGAATGTGAAGGAGGACCAGGGCACCGTGGACCAGCCCATCGGGCGGCACCCGGTGGAGCGGAAGAAAATGGCGGTGCTGCCCCAGTCCCCGGCCGCCCGCAGGGCGGTCACCCATTATGTTGTGGAGGAGAGGCTGAAGGGGTTCACCTACCTGCGGCTCCGGCTGGAGACCGGACGGACCCACCAGATCCGGGTGCACATGGCGTACTTGGGCCACCCGGTGGCCGGGGACCCGGTCTACGGGCCGAAAAAGGTGCTGACGTTTCTGCAGGGGCAGTGCCTCCACGCGGGGAAGATTGGGTTTGTACACCCCCGCACCGGGGAGTACCTGGAATTTACCGCCCCGCTGCCCGCCTATTTTTCTGACTTTTTGGAGAAGCTGCGAAGAGAGGGGTAACCGTGAAAACAGAGACGTTCATCCGGGCCAGCATCATCCTGGTAGCGGTAGCCGTCACCTGCTTTATTCTGGTGCCGGTGTACGGCGTGCGCCCCATTCAGCTGGTACACGTCACCAATGAGGTCGTCGCGGTAGCTACGGCCGCACCGAGTCCTACTGCCACACCCGGCCCCACGCCGATGCCTGCCGCTGGAGGAGCGGCAGAGGGTTCCAGCGCCGCTGCCAGTGAGGAAGCACCGCCGGAGGCGTCGCCCGCCCCTGCGGAGGAGCCAGTGCTGGAGGAGGTGCTGGTGGAGAAGAGCGTTGACATCAACCAGGCCTCGTTGGAGGAGCTGGACCGGCTGCCGGGCATCGGCCCGGCGCTGGGGCAGCGCATCATCGATTACCGGGAGCAGAACAACGGTTTTTACGACATCGAGGAGATCATGGAGGTGAGCGGCATCGGCGAAAAGACCTTCCAGAAGCTGGAGCCGTACATCTATGTGGGATAAAGTGAGCCCCCTGCCGGGAGTATCCGGCAGGGGGCTTCCGCGTCTGGCGGGAGGGCGCAGGGGGCGTGGGGAACAGGAGGGAGAAATCCCCTGTGCCCCAGCGGAGAAAGACCGGGCGGGAGAGACAGCAAGACCCCCGGCTTGGGCCGGGGGTCTGCGGGGATGGGTTTAATGGTCGCTTTCGAAGCGGATGCCGGCTTTTTTGCGGGCTTCCTGTAGGAATTCCGCCACGTCCACGGCCAGCCGGGAGCAGTAGGCATACTCCTCTTGGGAGGCCTCCGGCTCTGTGATATAGCGGTAGAAGTCCTTGGCCTCCCAGCCCATGAGCTGGTACTTCTCGTCGCCGTCGTAGATTGTCTCGGTGGAGCCGTCCTTGCGCCACAGGGAGAGGCCGGCGATGCGGGAGATGGACTCCACGGACAGGGTGCCCTCGGGGCCCTGGAAGTCGGTATTGGCCCCGGCCTGGCCCAATTTAGAGTAGGTGAGGGTGACCAGCTTATCCGGGTACTCCATGGTGATGACCCCGGCCCCGTCCGCGCCGCTTTCCAGCATCCGGGGGACGATTTGGAAGCGCTCGGGCCTGCCGAACAGGTACAGGGCGGGGTAGACGCAGTAGACCCCCAGGTCCATGAGGGCGCCGGTCTCCAGCTTGGGGTTGAAGATGTTGGGCAGCTCCCCCTTCTGGTAGGCGTCCAGCTTGGAGGAGCGCTGGCAGAAGTCAATCTTCGCCAGGGAGATGGGGCCCAGCTGCTCCAGGGCCTCCTCCAGCAGTTTGCGCTGGGGGAGGTGGAGGAACATGATGGCCTCTAAAAACACCACGCCCTGGGCCGCGGCGATGGCCTGGAGTTCCCGGACCTTGGCCGCCTGGGCGCAGAGGGGCTTTTCGCAGATGACGTGCTTGCCGTGCTCCAAAAGCACCTTGCAGTGCTGGTAGTGGAGGGCGTTGGGGCTGGCCACGTACACCGCGTCCACCTCCGGGGAGGCGGCCATGGCCTGGACGCTGGTAAAGGCCAGCTTCGCGCCGTGGCGGTCCGCGTAGGCCCGGGCCCGCTCCTCGGTGCGGGAGTAGACGGCGGTGAGCTGCCACAGGCCGCTGTCTAAAGCGCCGTGGATGTATTCATCGGTGATCCAGCCGGAGCCGATGGTGCCGAATCGCAGCATAGGGACCTCCTTACTCCACCAGATAGGCCGCGGTCTTGATGATCTCCTTGATGGCCTCCATGTCCTCTAAAACGGCGTACTCCAGCTTGCCGTGGGCGTTGGCCCCGCCGGTGCAGATGTTGGGGCAGGGCAGGCCCATGTAGGAGAGCCGGGCCCCGTCGGTGCCGCCCCGGATGGGCAGGGTGATAGGCTCGACGCCGTTTTGCCGCATGGCCTTCTCCATGACCTCGATGACCTGGTAGTGGGGGAGGATCTGCTCCTTCATGTTGGAGTAGGTGTCTTTGATGGTGACCTTGACCGGCTGGCTGGGATATTTGACGTTGAGGTAGGCGGCGGCCTGCTCCATCAGGTCCTTCTTCTGCTGGAAGAGGGTTTTGTCGTGGTCCCGGATGAGGAACTGCATTTTGGTGTGCTCCACGTCGCCCTGGATGGCGTCCAGGTGGATAAAGCCCTCGTAGCCCTCGGTGAGCTCGGGCACGGCCCCTTTGGGCAGCAGGGAGCAGTATTCCATGGCCACGGACATGGAGTTTATCATCTTGCCTTTGGCGGCGCCGGTGTGGATGCTGAAGCCGGTGACCTCCACAGTGGCCGCGGCGGCGTTGAAGTTTTCGTACTCCAGCTCGCCCAGGAAGCCGCCGTCCACGGTGTAGGCGAAATCGCAGCCAAAGCCCGGCACGTCGAAGTGGTCGGCGCCGGAGCCGATCTCCTCGTCGGGGGTGAAGCCCAGCTTGATGGCGCCGTGGGGCTTGTTCTCCCGGATAATCTCCGCGGCGGCGCAGAGGATCTCCGCCACGCCGGCCTTGTCGTCGCCCCCCAGGAGGGTGGTGCCGTCGGTGGTGATGATGGTCTTGCCTTTTTGCTGGAGCAGGGCGGGGAAATCGCTGGGGGACAGGGTGAGGCCGCTGGTGCCCAGGGGGATGTCGCCGCCGTCGTAGTTTTCGATGACCTGGGGGTTGACGTTCTCCCCGGAGACGCCGCCGTAGGTGTCCATGTGGGCGATGAAGCCCACGGTGGTGTTCCGCTCCGCGGTGGCGGGGATGGTGCCGTAGACGTAGCCCAGGTCGTCCATGTGGGCGTCGGCGATGCCCATGGCTTTCATCAGGTCGACGATGTGGGCCCCCAGGACTTTCTGGCCCGGGGTGCTGGGGACGGTGGTGCTGGTCTCGTCGGAAGCGGTGCTGTAGGAGACCAGGTCGAGAAAGGTTTCTTTGACGGACATGGGTGGTTACCTCGCTTTAGAATGGGATGTGGGGGAGCGGTCAGACTTCGCTCCAGTAGCGCTTTAAGTTGGCCAGGCCGATGCGCATGGCGTCCACGGCGGGCTCCATACCTTCGAACTCGATGGCGATAACGCCGTCGTACCCAGAGGCCTTTAAGATATGCAGACACTGTTTGACCGGTACGTTGCCCTGGCCCACGATGGTGCCCCGCAGGTAGTTGCCGCCCCGGGTCTGGAAGGCGCCCTCGCCGGGGTCGGCGTCGTTATAGCTGCGCCAGATGAAGTCCTTGGCGTGGACGTAGCGGGTGTAGGGGGCCACCCGGGCCACGGCCAGGGCGGGGTTTTCGTCGGCGCACATAAAGTTGCCCATGTCGCACAGGAGGGCGAAGTTGGGGTGGTTGACCGCGGTGTAGAGTTTTTCCACCCGGTCGGAGTCCTGGGAGAAGAAGCCGTGGTTCTCCGTCATGGTCATGACGCCCTTGGAGGCGGCGTAGTCGGCCACCTCCCGGACGGCCTGGGCCAGGACGGGGATCAGGCTCTCGTAGCTGCAGGCCTTCTCGCCCTTGTAGCCCTGGGTGATGTCGTGGCGCATGCGGGGGGCCCCCAGGGCGGCGGCGATGTCCACGTTCTCCTTGACCCGCTGAATCTCCGCCTGGGTGTCGCCGCCGCTGCCGTTGAGGAAGTCGGCGCCGGTGGCGTAGGAGGAGAACACAAGGCCGCACTTCTCCGCCTCGGCCTTGAGCTCCGCCGCCCGCTGGAGGCGCTCCTCCTGGGTGGCGCAGTCGCCGAAGTTTACGAAGTCCACGGCCTCCACGGCGTCGAAGCCCAGCTCTTTGGCCTTGGCGATGGAGGACAGGGGGGTGAGCTCACCCTTGCGGATGGCGCTGAAAAAGCTGTAGATGCTGGCAGAAAACAACATGGTAAAAACTCCTCTCGAAAATATGGTTGTTAGGTTGGTCAATCGCCGAAGCTGATGCCGATCTGGCGGGCGGCCTGGATCTCGTCGCAGTCCACGGGCACGCCCTTGAGCTTGCCGGCTACGTCACCCAGGGGGACGGGGACGCACTGGCCGCCCACCATGCCCACCATGACGCCGAATTTCTTCTCTTTGATGAACCGGGCGGCGGTGGCCCCCAGGCGGGTGCACAGCACCCGGTCGTAGGCGCAGGGGCTGCCGCCCCGCTGGAAGTGGCCGGGCACGCAGACGCGGATCTCGTTGTCCACCTTGCCGGCCAGCTCCTCGGCGATGCGGTACACGATGGAGGGGTGGGGGAAGTTCTCCCGGGCCTTTTTCCGCTCCTTTTTGGTGAGGGCGGCCTCCTCTTTGGAGATGGCCCCTTCGGCCACCGCCAGGATGGAGAATTTCTTCCCGGCCTTGATGCGGTCGTTGAGGCATTTGGCCACCTTGTCGATGTCGTAGGGGATTTCGGGCAGGAGGATCACGTCGGCGCCGCCGGCGATGCCCGCGGACAAAGTGAGCCAGCCCACCTTGTGGCCCATGACCTCCACGATGAACACCCGGCCGTGGGAGGTGGCGGTGGTGTGGATGCAGTCGATGACGTTGGTGGCGATCTCCACCGCGCTGTGGAAGCCGAAGGTCACGTCGGTGCCCCAGATGTCGTTGTCGATGGTCTTGGGCAGGTGGATGACGTTGAGGCCCTCCTCCCGCAGGAGATTGGCAGTCTTTTGGGTGCCGTTGCCGCCTAAAATCACCAGGCAGTCCAGCTTCATCTTCTTGTAGTTGTCCTTCATGTTCTTGACCTTGTCCACGCTGTTCTCGTCGATGACGCGGATGGTCTTGAAGGGCTGGCGGGAGGTGCCCAGCAGGGTGCCGCCCAGGGTGAGGATGCCGGAGAAATCCTCGGGTTTCATCAATTTGTACTCCCCGAAGATCAGCCCCTTGTAGCCGTCCCGGATGCCGTAAATCTCCACGTCTTTCCCAAACTCGGTGTACAGGCCTTTGGCCACGCCCCGGATGGCGGCGTTGAGGCCCTGGCAGTCGCCGCCGCTGGTAAGGATACCCACTCTCTTCATTTTGCTTTCCTCCTGTTTTCCAAAAAATACGGACTGTGATAAGTAGGGCAGCGAAGGGGCGGTTACTGGCCCGCGTCCTCCGCGGAATGGATGGGGATCAGCGGGCTGTCTTTCTCCACCCGCTGCAGTTCCTTCAGCCGGTCCTGGGCCCGGCGGTAGAAGGTGAGCTGGCAGCTGAAGGCTGTCTTGCCCCGGCGGTCCACGTGCTTATAGGTGGTGTCGGGGAGCATCATACGGGCGTTGGTGTTGTCCTGAAGGAAGGTGTCCAGGGTCTCGAAGGCCCGCTGCTTCAAATCCTCCTCCTCGATGGGGAACACCAGCTCCACCCGGCGGTCCAGGTTCCGGGGCATCCAGTCGGCGCTGCCCATGTAGATCTTGGGGTCGCCGGCGTTCTCGAAGCGGAAGATGCGGCTGTGTTCTAGGAGCTGGCCCACAATGCTGATGACAGTGATGTTCTCGCTGACGCCGGGGAGGCCCGGGATGAGGCAGCAGATGCCCCGGACCACCAGCTTCACCGGCACGCCGGCCTGGGAGGCCTGGTACAGAAGGCCGATGATCTCCGGGTCCACCAGGGAGTTGACCTTGGCGGTGATGCCGCAGGGCAGGCCCTTTTTGGCGTTCTCGGTCTCCTCTTTGATGCGGCGGACAAAGAAGCTGCGCATGCCGTGGGGCGCCACCACGAAGTGCTGGTACTCCGGGGGACGGGAGTAGCCGGTGATGACGTTGAACAGGGAGGAGGCGTCGGCGCCGTACTGGCTGTTGCAGGTGAACAGGCCCATGTCGGTGTAGATTTTGGCGGTGGAGTCGTTGTAGTTGCCGGTGCCCAGGTGCAGGTAGCGGCGGATGCCGTCCTCCTCCCGGCGGACCACCAGGGCGATCTTGCAGTGGGTCTTGAGACCCTGGAGGCCGTAGATCACGTGGCAGCCGGCCTTTTCCAGCTTATTGGCCCAGTTGATGTTGTTCTCCTCGTCGAAGCGGGCTTTGAGCTCTACCAGCACGGTGACCTGCTTGCCGTTTTCCGCGGCCTTGATGAGGGCGGCGATGATGGGGGAGTTGCCGGACACCCGGTACAAGGTCTGCTTGATGGCCAGCACGTCCTCGTCCTCGGCGGCCTGCTCGATGAATTTTACCACGCAGTCGAAGCTCTCGTAGGGGTGGTGGACCAGGCGGTCCTTCTCCCGGATGGCGGCGAACAGGTCGTCATAGCCCCAGAAGTCGGCGGCGGGCACCGGGGTGATGGGCTTGAAGCACAGGTCCTCGCAGCCCTTGATGCCGGCGAATTTGGAGAGGAAGGTCAGGTCCAGAGGGCCGGGGACCTCGTAGATCTCGCTCTTTTTGATCTTCAGCATGTCGATGAGGAAGGAGCGGATGCTCTTGTCGCAGTGGAGCAGCAGTTCCAGGCGCACGGGGCGGCCCCGCTTCCGGCGCTTGATGGACTTCTTCACCTCGCTCATGAAGTCCTCGGCTTCCTCGTCGATCTCCAGGTCGGAGTCCCGGGTGATGCGGAAGGGGCAGGCGGCCTTGATCTCATGGAGCTCGAAGAGCTCGTCCAGCTTATAGATGATGATGTCCTCTAAAAGAGTGAAGGCCCGGCCCTCCTGGGAGGGGAGCTCTAAAAAGCGGGGGAGGATGGAGGGCACCTGGACGATGGCGAAGTTCTTCTCCTCCTTGCGCTCTTTGGATTTGAGGTACACGGCGATGTTCAGGGTCTTGTTGGCCAGCATGGGGAAGGGGCGGCTGCCGTCTACCGCCAGGGGGGTGAGGACCGGGAAGAGGATCTGCCGGAAGTACTGGGAGATGTAATCCAGCTGTTCCGGGGTCATGTCCTGGCAGCGGAGGAAACGCAGGCCCTGCTTCGCCATGGCCGGGCCGATGGACCGGTGCAGGCAGGAGTACTGGCGCTCCATGAATTTGTGGGCTTTTTCCTCCAAAAGGGGGAGAAGCTCCTGGGGGGTGAGGTCGAAATCGTTTTTGCTTTTATAGTTGGAGTTGACCTGGGCCTTGACCCCGGCCACCCGCACCATGAAGAATTCGTCCAGGTTGGAGCCGGTGATGGCCAGAAAGCGCAGGCGCTCCATGAGGGGGTTCTCCTTTTTCGTGGCCTCCTCCAGGACACGGGCGTTGAAGTCCATCCAGCTCAGCTCGCGGTTGTAATAGGGCAGTTTTTTCTCCGGCATGGGGTTCCGTCCTTTCTCTATGGTTGAAAACAGGTGTTATGACAGCATGGTGAGCTTGACCGTGAGCTCGGGGGAAAGGCCGAACACATCGGTGAAGAAGGCGGCGGACTCCCGGAAGGACCAGCGCTCCAGCAGGGTGTTGCCGGAGGCCTCCGCCTTGAAGATGACCCGGTCCTCCTCCATGGAGACCTTCAGGTCCCGGAGCTTGGCCCGGTGGGATTTGTCCAGGGCGTTGGCCATGCGGAACATGGCGGCCAGCTTGGAGATGACCAGCTTTTCCTCGTTGGGCAGCAGGGAGAAGTCGGGGTTTTCCTCCACCGCCAGGTTGTTGGAGATGCTGCCGGCCACGAAGGCCACCTCCAGCACCTCGCTGCTGGAGAGGCCGAAGATGTCCATGCCCTTGATGAGGTCGAAGGTGCAGCGGTTGTGCTGCCGCACGCTGACGAACCTTCCGCAGCTGTGGAGGGTGGCGGCCAGCTGTAAAATCAGGCGCTTGGAGGGGTCCAGGCCGTGGACCCGCTTCATCTTGTCGAAGATCTTGCAGGCAAAATCGCCGATAAAGCGGCAGTGGTCCAGGTCGCAGCCAAAGCGCAGGGCGGTCTGCTCGGCGCAGGCCAGGGCGCTCTGCTGCAGGTAGGCGTCCCACTCGGCGCCGGCCTTGGGGATGAGCAGGTAGCGCACCACGGCCTCGGAGATGTCCACCACCGGGGCCAGGAAGCTCTTGGCGCCGGGGCAGAACCGCAGCATGCCGTGGTAGATGAACAGTGCCGTGTACAGTACGGCGGCCTTCTCCTCGGGGATGGCGAAGCGGGTGGCGATGCTCTCGGCGGTGAGGGAGCGCACCGACTGGAACAGGGCGGAGAGCTTGGCCGTGGGGATGGCGGGGACGGGAGTGGCCAGGGCCCCGCAGAGCTTGGTCACCAGGCCGATCTGGGAGCCGGTGAGGACCAGGTTCTGCACCTGGAAGGATGCGATGTCCACGCGGTTGAGGATGGTGTCCATGTACTCCTCCAGGATGATGTGGAAGTCCTCCGCCCGGGTGCGCAGGCCCCGGAGCACGTCGTGGAGCTTGGAGGCGCCCATGGAGATGTTCTGGGAGTAGATGATCTTGGTGCCGTCGAACACGGCCACGCCGATGCTGCCCGAGCCGATGTAGGCGATCATGGTGTTGCCGGACAGGGGCGGGCGGCCCGACAGCTTTTTGATGATCTCGGAGTAGATATAGGCCTTCTCCTGGCTGTCCTCCAGCACCTGGACCTCCAGGCCGTTGCGCACCCGGAGCTGGTCGGCCACCAGGGAGCGGTTTCTGGCCTCCCGCAGGGCGGTGCAGGAGATGACCTTGGGTTTTTCGACACGGTAGGAGAGCAGGGCCGCGGAGAATTTCCCCAGGACGGCGGAGAGCTCCCGGAGGCTCTCGAAGCTGATGAGCCCGTCGGCGAACACGTCGTGGCCCAGGCCCACGGGGTATTCCAGCTGGTCCAGGGTGACCACCTGGTCCTTGCTGAGCTGGGACACGTGCATGCGCACATTGTTGGAACCGATCTCGATGACGGCCGCAGTGCGGGCGGCGCTTTTTTTGTTCAAGGACGACCCCTCCAAAACTTGCAGATTCTTTGATACATTATACCAAATCCTGGCCGGAGATTCAAACATAGTTTTGCGGAACTTACCTATTTTTAACAGAAAATTTTTTCTCGCAAAAAAATCGCAAAAAGGGGTTGATTTTTCGGGAAGGATTCGATATAATATTAAAGCCGTCAAGGATACGGAGAGGTATTCTAATTGGTAAGGAGCCACATTGGAAATGTGGTGTGCCGCAAGGCATTGTGCGTTCGAGTCGCATCCTCTCCGCCATGCCGGGGCAAAGGAAACTTTGCTCCGGCTTTTTTGTTTTCGCGGGGGGCGGTTTTCCCCGGGAAGTTTATTTTTTTCTTGCAGATTCGGCTGTTCTGCGGTATGATAAGAGGAAAGCGACCAACGAAAGGGAGGGAGCAGTTTCCCGTAAACTGCGCTGCACATGAAACGAGAAGAAGTAGCTGCGTTTTACCGCGACCTGGACGCCTACGCCGGCAAGACGGTGACCGTCTGCGGGTGGGCCAGGTCCATCCGTGACTCCAAGGCACTGGGCTTTATCGACCTGAATGACGGCACCTGCTTTAAGGGTGTGCAGGTGGTGTTCGAGGCGGACAAGCTGGAGAATTATAAAGAGATCGCCGCCCAGAACGTGGGCGCCGCCCTGGTGGTGACCGGCACCCTGCTGGCCACCCCCGAGGCCAAGCAGCCCTTTGAGATCCACGCCACGAACATTGTGGTGGAGGGGCCCTCCACCCCGGAGTACCCCCTGCAGAAGAAGCGCCACACTGTGGAGTACCTGCGGACCATCGCCCACCTGCGGCCCCGGACCAACCTGTTCAGCGCGGCCTTCCGCATCCGGTCCGCGGCGGCCTTCGGCATCCACAAGTTCTTCCAGGAGAACGGGTTCGTCTACGCCCACACGCCCATTATCACCGGCAGCGACTGCGAGGGCGCGGGGGAGATGTTCCAGGTGACCACCCTGGACCTGGAGGACCTGCCCAAGGGCGAGGACGGGACTGTGGACTATAAGAAGGATTTCTTCGAGAAGCCCACGTCTCTGACGGTCTCTGGCCAGCTGGAGGCGGAGTGCATGGCCATGGCCTTCGGCAAGGTGTACACCTTCGGGCCCACCTTCCGGGCGGAGCGCTCTTACACCCAGCGCCACGCCGCGGAGTTCTGGATGATCGAGCCGGAGATGGCCTTCGCCGACCTGACCGACGACATGGACGTGATCGAGGCGGCTATCAAATATGTGATCAACTACGTGATGGAGGCCTGCCCCCAGGATATGGCCTTCTGCAACCAGTTTGTGGACAAGGGGCTGCTGGAGCGGCTGCGCCACGTGGCTTCCTCGGACTTTGTGCGGGTGAGCTACACCGAGGCGGTGAAGATTCTGGAGCCCCACAACGACGAGTTTGAGTACAAGGTCTCCTGGGGCTGCGATTTGCAGACGGAGCACGAGAAGTTCCTGACGGAGAAGCACTTTGGCAAGCCGGTGTTCGTCACCGACTACCCCAAGGAGATCAAGGCCTTTTACATGCGCCTCAACGACGACAACAAGACTGTGGCCGCCACCGACCTGCTGGTCCCCGGCATTGGGGAGCTGGTGGGCGCCAGCCAGCGCGAGGAGCGGTATGACGTGCTGCTCCAGCGCATCCACGAGCTGGGGCTGAATGAGGAGGACTACTGGTGGTATTTGGACCTGCGGCGCTTTGGCGGCAACAAGCACGCGGGCTTCGGCATTGGCTTTGAGCGGCTGGTGATGTACCTGACCGGCATCGCCAACATCCGGGACGTGCTGCCGTTCCCCCGGACCACTGGTTCGGCGGAGTTCTGAGAGAGATAGGGAAGAGGGAGGCGGTGGCCTCCCTCTTTTTTTGCGGCGGGGAAAAGATCGGAAAATTTTTCTCGAATTTGCCTTGACAAAGAGGGCGCGATTGCATATAATATAAAAGTCGCTGAAATACAACAAGCGCGGGAGTAGCTCATCTGGTAGAGCGCCACCTTGCCAAGGTGGAGGTAGCGAGTTCGAGCCTCGTCTTCCGCTCCAAGCGAAGAAAAGACGCACCACACGGGAGCGTCTTTTCTTCAACAGTGGTGACATAGCCAAGTGGTAAGGCAAAGGTCTGCAAAACCTTCATTCCCCGGTTCAAATCCGGGTGTCACCTCCACAAAGAGCCCTGGCGGTTTGCCAGGGCTCTTTCGTTTTATTATGAATCTTCGGCCGGGCCGGAGGGGTCCGGCTTTTTCTTTTCCTGGCTGGGGGTCACCTTGGACAGGGGGTTCGCGTTGATGGCGGACTCCATCTGGGTGCTGGAGGTGTGGGTGTAGATCTCGGTGGTGCCCAGGTTGGCGTGGCCCAGGATGTCCTGGAGGACACGGATGTCCACGTTGCCGTAGCGGTACATGAGGGTGGCGGCGGTGTGGCGCAGCTTGTGCACGGAATAGCCGGGGCCGCTGAGGCCGATTTTCTCCAGGTATTTTTTGACCAGGTGCTGGACGGTTTTGGGGCTGATGCGCTTGCCGCGGTTGCTGAGGAACAGGGCGTTGCGGTCGATGACGCCGTCCTTGGGGCGGACCGCCAGGTAGGCGGCGATGGAATCGAGACAGGCCTGGTTGAGGTAGACGATGCGCTCTTTGTTGCCCTTGCCCAGGATGCGCAGGGTGTTGTTGTTGCGGATTACGTCGTTGAGGTCGATGCCCACCAGCTCGGAGAGGCGCATGCCGCAGTTGAGGAACAGGGTGAGGATGCACCGGTCCCGCTGGGCGTCCGGGCCGTCCACGGCGTTTAAGAGTTCGATACTTTGTTCGAGGGATAGGAAATGGGGAAGGGCCTTGGCTTTTTTGGGCGGGGTCAGGTTTTCCGTGGGGTCCTCGTCCAGCAGTTTTTCGTGGGCGGTGAGATAGTGGAAAAAGGATTTGAGGGACGTGGCCTTCCGCTGGCGGGTGGAGCTGATATTATTGCGCTCGTCCGCGATGAAGTTCATAAACTCGAAGATCTCGTAGGAGGACACGGCGCGGAGGGACTCCAGGTCCAGGTCGCGGACAGTGATCTCGTCCTGGGGCGCATCGGCAGCCACCAGGCCCCGGTTGATTTTTAAGAAGCGGAAAAAGGTGCGCAGGTCCAGACAGTATTCGTCCACGGTTTTGGGCGACAGGCCGCGGACATTCCGCAGGTACATGGCGTATTGCTGGGCCAGCTGCGGCATTTCATCTTTGATGGAAAAGCTCATGGCGGTTTTCTGCGATCCTCCCCTGAATTATACAAAATATTGATTTTGTATAATTACGGTTTTTTCTTTTCCGGGGAGCGGACAGGGCTCCCCTGGGCGGTGCGGCGGTTCTGTTTTTGGCAGGGCTTGTTTTACAACGGGCAGTTGCCATCCAATCCCTGCATGACAGGAATGCGGTTTTGCCGGCGTGCCCTCTCGGGTACGGCGTTTGGGTTTCTGGCGGCGGGTGTGGACTGGATGGTTTTGTGTTCCGGTTTGCTGTGGTGTACGGTTTTGTGGTGCTGGGCGCGGGAAAAAATCCGTTTCCAGCGTTTTCTCGTGTTCCCCTGGTACCGTAGGTCATTCCGCCGGCGCTGGATGGCTGGATTTTAGCTGGGTTTGGGTTCAGCCCGGGAAATCCCCGGTGTGGTGCTGGACCGGGAAGTCGGACAGCGGCTGGGGCTTGGGGCCGGCTTCGTTTCCTGCTCCCCTGGAGCTTCGGCTGGGCCTTGCCCGGCATATCTGCGCGGGAGCTGGCTGAGGCTGTTTGAGTGTTTTGCGGGGCTGGGAAAAAACCAGCGGAATCGAACAAAATTTCAAATCGAACAAAACTTCGAAAAGGTTAGGTGGAGGCCTCGAAGGCGTCCCGGATGTTCCGGGCGCCGATGACCTCCACCCCCTCGCATTTGGAGGCGGAGAGGTTCTTCAGGCCGTGGTAGGGCACCACGCACCGGGTGAAGCCCAGGCGGGCGGCCTCGGCGATGCGCAGGTCGCTGTGGCTGACGCTGCGCAGCTCCCCGGTGAGGCCGATCTCCCCGAACACCACGGTGTCCTCCCGCACGGGCTTGTCCTTCAGGCTGGAGATGAGGGCCACGGCCACGGCCAGGTCCACGGAGGGCTCGTCCAGCCGCAGGCCCCCCACCACGTTCACGTAGGAGTCCAGGTTGGAGAAGTAGTACCCGGCCCGCTTTTCCAGCACGGCCAGGATGAGGGCCATGCGGTTATAGTCGAAGCCGGTGGCCATGCGCCGGGGCGTGCCGAAGCCGGAGGTGGTGGCCAGGCCCTGGATCTCCGCCAGGAGGGGCCGGGTGCCCTCCATCACGGCGGTGACACAGGTGCCGGAGGCGTCTTTGGGACGGCCGGAGAGCATGGCCTGGGAGGGGTTTTCCACCTGCTTGAGGCCGTGGTCCCCCATGTCGAACACGCCGATCTCGTTGGTGGAGCCGTAGCGGTTCTTCACCGCCCGGAGGATGCGGTAGGTCATCTGGCGGTCGCCCTCGAAGTAGAGCACCGCGTCCACGATGTGCTCCAGGACCTTGGGCCCGGCGATGGCGCCGTCCTTGTTCACGTGGCCCACGATGAGGATGGGGATGTCCAGGGATTTGGCGCAGCGCATCATCAGGTTGGTGCACTCCCGCACCTGGGTGACGCTGCCCGGCGAGGAGGTGAGGTCGGTGTGGTTCATGGTCTGGATGGAGTCGATCATCACCAGGTCGGGCTTTTCCGTGCGGATGTGTTCCGCCACCAGCTGGGCGTCGGTCTCGGTGAGGATGAGGAGGTTGGGGCTCTGCACCCCCAGGCGGCTGGCCCGCAGCTTGATCTGCCTTGCGCTCTCCTCCCCGGAGACGTAGAGCACCCGCAGGCTTTGGCCCAGGTATTCGCAGATCTGCAGGAGGATGGTGGACTTGCCGATGCCCGGGTCGCCGCTGATGAGCACCAGGGAGCCCTTGACGATGCCGCCCCCCAGCACCCGGTCCAGCTCGGAGAGGCCGGTGTGGTACCGCTGCTCGTCGGCGGTGCTGATCTCGTTGATGGGCACAGCGTGGGAGATGACCCCCGCGGGCCGGGCCCCGGTGCCCCGCTGGGGCAGGGCGGGCTCCTTTACCGCTTCCTCCATGGTGTTCCACTCCCCGCAGCCGGGGCACTTCCCCAGCCATTTGGGGGACTCGAACCCGCACTGGCTGCACTGATAGATGATCTTGCTCTTCCCTGGCATAGGCTTTCCCCGTCCCTTGGTGTAGATTTCTTTTTTATATTATAGCATATACTCAGCCGTTTGCCAAACTTTCGTTTGCGGGGGTGTCCTTTAAGTAGCGGACAAGGCCGTTATAGATGGCCTGGGCCATCTGCTTTTGGTAGTCTGGGTCCGCCAGGGCTGCCGCTTCTTCCGGATTGGAGAGGAAGCCGCACTCCACCAGCACGGCGGGGACCTGGCACTGCTCCAAGAGGTAGACGCCCTCCCCCACCTTGTTCTGGCGGGTGTTCTCCGGCTGGAGGGTTTCTGTGATGCTGGCCCGGATGGCCTCGGCCAGGGCCTCGCCGCGGGGGTCGTTGGCGGAGTAGAACACCTGGGCCCCGCTGTACTGGCTTTCGGTGAAGAAGTTCTGGTGGATGCTGAGGAGGACGCAGCCGCCGCTTTCCTCCACCAGGCGCAGGCGCTGCTGCAGGTCGGACCGCTTGCGCTGGGCCACGGTGGGAAGGTTTTGGTCGGCGAGGTCGGTGTCCCAGTCCCGCACCATGACCACCTCAAACTGGTGCTGCTCCAGCAGGCGCTGCAATTCCAGGGCGATGGCCAGGTTGATGTCTTTTTCCAGCTCCCCGTGGACGCCGGTGGCGCCGCCGTCCTCCCCGCCGTGGCCGGCGTCCACCACCACGGTGCCCTTTTTCTCAAAAAAATCGGCGTGAAAGGCCACCACGCCGAAGGCCCGCATGGTCTGCGCCCCGAACAGCGCCAGGGCCGCAAAAAACAAAAGCCAGGCCGCGTATCGCTTCACATAGGTCCCCCCCTCTCTGCTTTTAGGCTTATGCCCCGGAATTTTTGCCTATTCTTCCTTTTCAAAAAACCTTTGCCATGGTATAATGAGAGATAATTTACGCAAACGTCTTTGCAAGAGGGAGTTGGGATAGCATGAAGATCAAAGAGCTGCTGGACCGGGACCAGATCACCTTTTCCTGCGAGATCTTCCCGCCCAAGAAAGAGCTGGCCTTCAGCGGCATCCACCAGGTGGTGGACCAGATCCAGGCGCTGGAGCCGGCGTTTATCAGCGTGACCTATGGGGCCGGGGGCAGCACGTCGAAAAAGACGGTGGAGGTGGCCTCCTACATCCAGGACACCCACCACATCCCCGCCCTGGCCCACCTGACCTGCTGCGATTCCACCCGGGAGGACATCCGGGAGCGGCTGGCCCAGCTGAAGGAGCGGGGCATTGAGAACATTCTGGCCCTGCGGGGGGACAAGCCCAAGGATTTTGTGGGGGGCGGACCCTACACCTATGCCATCGACCTGATTCGGGACATCAAGAGCCAGGGGGATTTCTGCATTGGCGGGGCCTGCTACCCCGAGGGCCACGTGGAGTGCGAGCACAAGGAGCAGGACATCGGGTTTTTGAAGGAGAAGGTGGAGGCCGGGTGCGACTTCCTCACCACCCAGATGTTCTTCGACAACAACGTGTACTATAACTTCCTGTACCGGGTGCTGGCCGCGGGCATCCAGGTACCGGTGATCCCCGGCATCATGCCGGTCATCAACGCCAAGCAGATCAAGCGCAGCTGCGAGCTCTCCGGCACGGTGCTGCCGCCCCGCTTCAAGGCCATCGCCGACAAGTTCTCCGACGACCCCCTGGCCATGGAGCAGGCGGGCATCGCCTATGCCACGGAGCAGATCATCGACCTGATCGCCAACGGGGTGAAGTACGTGCACCTGTACACCATGAACCGGCCCCAGACCGCGGCGCGGATCGTGGAGAACCTGAGCCATATTTTGAAATGAGGGGGCTGTGGGACAAGGAGGAGGTCCTCCGGTATTTGGGGGCCTCCCGCAGCGACACGGCCCTGGACGGGATGATCGCCAGGGCCCAAGAGGAGATCGAGAGGGCCAGCCAGCCCAGGCAGGCCTGCCGGTTGTTCCCCATCCAGGTGGAGGAAAGCGGCGTCACCATAGGAGGTACGAGGCTTCCGGGCGGCTCCCTGGCCGCCCATTTGCAGGGGTGCCGGGAGGCGTATCTCTTCGCCTTTACGTTGGGGCCGGGGGTGGACCGGGTGATAAAGCGGTACACGGTGACGGAGATGCCCCTGGTGCCGGTGCTCCAGGCCTGTGCCGCCGCCTGGACCGAGGCCCTGGCCGACCAGGCCCAGACACGGCTGGAGGCCGAGGCAAAGGAGCGGGGCCTGTACCTGCGGCCCCGGTACAGCCCGGGCTACGGGGACTTTCCCCTGACGGCACAGCGCTTTTTGTTCGACGCCCTGGAGGTGACCAAGCGCACGGGCATCACCCTGACGGAGGGCTGCCTGATGCTCCCCAGCAAATCCATCACCGCGGTGATCGGCCTTTCCCCCGACCCGTCCCTCTGCCACGTGGGGCGGTGTATGAGCTGCACCGCCCAAAACTGCCCTTTTCGGAAAAAGGAGACTTCCCATGAATGAGATCTTGCAGAATTTAGGTTCCCGGCTGGTATTTTTCGACGGCGCCATGGGCACGCAGCTCCAGGCCAAGGGCCTGCCCCCCGGCTATGCCCCGGAGCTGTGGAATTTGGAACAGCCGGAGACCATCCGGGCCGTACATACCGCCTATCTGGAGGCCGGGGCCCAGGTGCTGAAGAGCAATACCTTTGGGGCCAATCCCATCAAGTGCCGGGAGCTGGGGGTGTCCGCCGCCCAGCTGGTGGCCGCCGGGGTGGCCCTGGCCCGGGAGGCTGCGGCGCAGTCGGGGAAACAGGCCGCGGTGGCGCTGGACATGGGCCCTACAGGGAAGCTGCTGGCCCCCATGGGGGACCTGCCCTTTGAGGAGGCTGTGGCCGCCTTTGGGGAGATGGTGGAGGCGGGGGCTGCCGCCGGAGCGGACTGCGTGCTCATCGAGACCATGAGCGACCTGTACGAGGTGAAGGCCGCGGTGCTGGCGGCGAAGGAGCGCGCCAGCCTGCCGGTGTACGTCACCATGACCTTTGACGAGACCGGGAAGCTGCTGACCGGGGGGAGCCTGGAGGCTGCCGTGGCCGTGCTGGAGGGCCTGGGGGTGGACGCATTGGGCCTCAACTGCGGGCTGGGGCCTAAGCAGATGCTGGGCCTGACCAGGCGGCTGGCGGGGCTGTCCTCCCTGCCGGTGATTGTGAACCCCAACGCGGGGCTGCCCACCCAGCGGGAGGGCAGGACCTGCTATGACGTGGGGCCGGAGGAATTCGGGACGCTTATGGCGGAGATTGTACAGGCCGGGGCCCAGGCGGTGGGGGGCTGCTGCGGCACCACCCCGGAACACCTGGCCCAGGTGGTGGAGAGCTGCTCTCCCCTCCCCTGCCCGCCGGTGCCCCGGTGGGAGCGGACGGTGGTGGCCTCGGGCATCCAGGCGGTGGAGTTTGGCGGGAAGCCGGTGCTCATCGGGGAGCGGATCAACCCTACGGGGAAGTCGCGGCTGAAGCAGGCTTTGCGGGAGAAGGACATGGCCTACCTGCTGGGGGAGGGCATCGCCCAGCAGGACGCGGGGGCCCATGTGCTGGACGTGAACGTGGGCCTGCCGGAGATCGATGAGCCCAGCCTGATGTGCCAGGTGATCGGGGAGCTGCAAGGGGTGTCCCCTCTCCCCCTGCAGATTGACACCGCCGACCCGGAGACCATGGAGCGGGCCATGCGGCTGTATAACGGCAAAGCGCTGGTGAACTCCGTCACCGCCAAAGAGGCGTCCATGGAGGCTATCTTCCCCCTGGTGAAGCGCTATGGCGGCGTGGTGGTGGGGCTCACCATCACCGAGGAGGGCATCCCCCAGACGGCCCAGGGAAGGCTGGAGGCCGCCCGGCGCATTGTGGAGACCGCGGGGCGCTATGGCATTTCCAGGAAGGACATTATCATCGACCCCTTGACCATGGCGGTGAGCGCCGGGCAGGACGCGGCGAAAGTCACCCTGGAGGCATTGTCCCTCATCAAAAAGGAGCTGGGGGTGGCGGTGTCCCTGGGAGTGTCCAACGTGTCCTTCGGCCTGCCCCAGCGGGAGAACGTGACCTGCGCTTTCTTCCTCATGGCGCTGCAGGCCGGGCTGGACGGGGCCATTATGAATCCCAAATCGGAGGCCATGATGCGGGCGTACCGGTCCTTCTGTGTGCTGGCGGGGTTTGACGAGAACTGCATGGAATATATCGCCGCCTACGGCCAGGAGCAGGCCGTCCCGGCCCCAAAGGCCAGCCAGGCATACACCCTGGGGGAGGCCATTGAAAAGGGGCTGAAGGACCAGGCCTACCAGGCGGCACAGCGGCTGGGCGAGAGCTGTGCCGGGCTGGAGATTATCAACGGGGAGATTGTGCCGGCGCTGGACCGGGTGGGCAAGCGGTTTGAGGAAAAGACCCTGTTTTTGCCCCAGCTGCTGATGAGCGCCGAGGCGGCCAAGGCGGCCTTTGACGCGGTGAAGAGCCGCCTGGGCGGCGAGGGCTCGGGCCAGCGGGGGCTTACTGTGGTGCTGGCCACGGTGAAGGGGGATGTCCACGACATCGGGAAGAACATTGTGAAGGTGCTGCTGGAGAACTACGGCTTCCCGGTCATCGACCTGGGGAAGGATGTGGCCCCGGAAGCGGTGCTGCGGGCCGTACAGGAAAAAGGCGCCGGCCTGGTGGGCCTGAGCGCCTTGATGACCACCACGGTGGCCGCTATGGGAGAGACCATCGCATTGCTGCGGCGGGAGGCCCCGGGCTGCAAGGTGATGGTGGGGGGAGCGGTGCTCACCCAGGAGTACGCCGACCAGATCGGCGCGGATTTTTACGGCCCGGACGCCATGGCTTCGGTGCGGTACGCGGTGGGGCTGGAGCAAGGCTAAACTCAATACCAGTCCCCGGGGATCGCCTCCCCGCTGAGGAAAAGGTCCGGTTCCTTTTCCAGCAGCGCCGAGGCGATCCTCTCCATATCCCGGGCTTTGCCGTAGGCGCACAGGGCGTCGCCGAATTTGCCGTACCGGAGGGCGCCCAGCCGCCGGAAGGGGGCTTCCAGCTTGCCGTAGTTTTCGGACACGTCGCCCCCGGCCCGGTCCGCCGCCACGCAGTGGTGCCGGTGCATGGCCACGTGGTACTCCTCCCCCTGGGGGCCCAGGATGGTCAGGTCCTCGGTCCAGGGGGAGATACGGTCGGGGATGCCGGCCCACTCCTCCACCCCGTGGATAAAGGTGTTGGAGCGCAGGGAGCAGCCCAAAAACAGGATGGTGGCGTCCCGGTCCAGGAGCTTGCCCCAGCAGCCGGCGCGGGGCAAGGGGGTGGCGGCGTGCTCCTCTCCGGCGGTGTAGTCCACCGCGTCCCTCCCCAGGGCGGCCACGGAGTGGGTGGGGTGCAGGGAGCGCACCACCCCCGGCCGGTGGCGGAACAGCTCGGAGAGGATGCCCACGCAGCTGGGGTCACTGCGGGAGTCGTACACAGGGTGCTTCTTCCCCACCCTGTTCCAGGTGTGGGTGGGGAAGATCAACAGGCCGTCCCGGTAAAATTCGCTCCAGGCGTCCAGCACGGTGTGGGCCCCGCCCTCTACCGGGCCGATGGCCTTGCAGGAGGAGTGGATGAGCAGCGTCCCCGCGGGGTCCAGCCCCAGGGACCGGATGTCCCGCAGCAGGTCGTATTTGGTGTGCACAGCGGCACCTCCTTTTTGATTTTCTCTATTGTACGGGAGAAACGGGAAAAAAGCAAGACAAAAGAGCCCCGGCGTGTGCCGGGGCTCTTCCCTGTATCTGGGCAGATTTTTACTCGCTGTGGTCGCGGTCTTTCAGCTCGGACTTTTTGATGAGGCGGCCGTTGACGTAGACAAACTTGTCGCTGTCGTCCTCGTCCTCCTCTTCCCCATCGTCCTGGTTGAAGAGGCCGGAGAAGCGCTCGGACTCCTGGGGCTCCCCGGGCTGGCTTTCGGCCACACCGTTTTTCTCCCGCTCCAGGCGCTCCTGGTAGGGCTTGATCAGGTAGCGGTCGATGAGGGGGTACACGGTGAAGTTCACCAGGAAGGAGAAGAAGGAGAAGAGCAGGAAGATGAGGAGCAGCAGGTAGATAAACACGGTGAGGGCGGTGAGGGGAATCACCATAAGGACCAGGAAGCCCAGGCCGCCGATGATGACGGTGAGCAGCAGGTTCCGCAGGAAGCCGGCGATGGAGAAGATAAAGGCGTTTTTATAGGCCTGGCGGAAGGTGAGGTCGAAGGTGATGAACATCACCGGCAGGTAAAACTGGGCCCAGCAGAAGATGAGGGCCAGGAGGATGCAGATCCAGAAGGGGATGTAGAAGATCCAGTCCTGGGAGAGCTGGTTGCTGTAGTACAGCAGGGAAAAGGAGAGCACCACGTAGACGGCGTAGACGATGACGCCGTTTAGGAGGAAATACTTCCAGTTGCCCTTGACCGCGTCCCAGAAGTCGGACCAGACGAAGGCGTGCTCCTCCCGGGCGAAGTTGCGGGAGATGTAGGTGAGGCCCGCCGTAAAGGGCGACAGGAGCACCAGGGGCAGGGGCACCGCGTACAGGACCCAAACGTCTACCTGCAGGGCCCCCGAGGTGGTGGGCAGCTGCAGCATGAAGTGGGTGGGGCACAGGTAGATGAGGAACATCAGGACGAAGGCCGCCAGGGTGGGCAGGAGGAAGATCAGGTTCGCCTGCACCAGCTTGGTGAATTTCCGGCCGAAGATCTCGAAGAAGCGGACAGGCGCCGCCTTGGGGGGCTCGTCCTTGCTGACGCCGGGACCGGGCTTGTCGTAATTTCCAAAAAGTCCTAAGAAAGCCAAAAGACCAACTCCAATTCCAAAATAGATTTCCGCGCTGGTGGGCGCGCTTTACCCCAGTTTTGCCTTGGGGTGGCAGTCCTGATAGACCTGTTTGACATGGTTGTCCAGCAGCTGGACATAGACCTGGGTGGAGGAGATGTCCGCGTGGCCCATCATGGTCTGGATGTCCTTGACCGAGGCGCCGCCCTCCAGCAGGTGCAGGGCGAAGGAGTGCCGCAGGGTGTGGGGAGTGATCTCCTTGGTGATGCCGGCCTCGGTGGCATAGCCTTTGACAATTTTCCAGAAGCCCTGGCGGGTGAGCCTGCCGCCGTTTAGGTTGACGAACAGGGCGTTGCCGCTCTCCGGGCCGGTGATGAGCCCCCGCATGCGGTAGATGTAGTCGGACACGGCTACCACCGCGGAGGGGTACACCGGGATGGAGCGAATCCCCTTGCTGCCCCGGCAGTACAGCACGCCGGAGCGCAGGTTGATGTCTTTGATGTTCAGGTTGATGAGCTCGGAGGCGCGGATGCCTGTGGCGTAGAGCAGCTCCAGCATGGCCTTGTCCCGGCAGCCCTTGGGCTCGGTGATGTCCGGCTGGGCCAGGAGCAGCTCGATCTCGGCGCCGGACAGGACCTGGGGCAGCTTCTTCTCCGCCTTCTCCAGCTTGATGCCCTTGGCCGGGTTGGTGTCCATAAGGCCCCGGTAGATGAGGAATTTGTAGAAGCACCGCACCGAGGCCAGGTTCCGGGAGATGGTGGTGGGCGAGCGGTTCAGGTCGTGGAGGTGGTCCACAAAGCCCTGGATCTCCCCCTCCCCCGCCTCCTCGGGCAGGACGCCCTGCTGGGCCAGGTATTCCAGATAGTACATGGTATCCCGCAGGTAAGACTCCCGGGTGTTGGCAGAATTGGGCTTCTGCTCCGAGAGGTACTCGCTGAATAAAGAATAGTAGTCCGTCATGTCTTACCCACCCTCACCTTACTTACAGATGAAAAAATACCGCAAAAACGGCTGCCGCCAAAGCGCCTGCCAGAGAGACCGCCACCGCCAGGCTGAGAGCAGCCAGGAGGTCCCTCCCATAGGCGGAAAAGCCGGGGGATGCCTCCCGGGCGGAACAGCCGGCCCGGGCCAGGCTGCTGGAAAAGGCCAGGGCCCGCACGCCGAAGGACAGGCACAGCAGGCAGAAGGCGGCCGCAGCCGGCAGATAGCAGAGCGCGGAACGGCAAAGGCCCAGAGGGCCCTCCCCCGCCAGAAACGAAAAGGCGCCGATGCCCGTGGCCACCCCCTTGAAAAAGAGGAGGGCCGGGACCCCGAAGGGGCCCAGCACGGAGAGGCCCAGCAGGAACAGCAGGCTCAGATAAAGGAGCCCATGGAGCAGGAACGTGGTAAAGCAGGGGAAAAAGCCCTGCTCCGCGGCGGGGATGCCGGAGAAGAGCAGGGGCACCCCGCGAAAGCCCTGGAAAAGCCCCAGGCCCACCGAAGCGCAGGAGCCCGTTATGACCCCTCCCAGGAGGAAGAGGGCCAGAAGCCAGAACGCGCCCCGGGGCGTCACCCGCCGGAACAGGGGGACGCCGGGGAACAGAGAGCCCGGCGGATCGGGAAGCCTGTCTTTTTGTGGTCTCATGGTATGCACCTTCTTAGAAAAAGCGTTTCGGTACATACCTATGGCCCCGGGGGACCGGCTATGCCCCGCCGGGGATATGGGAAAGCGGAATGGATACATATAAGATTTTACCGGGAAACCCAGGTTGCTCTTTTTTGCAAACAGGAGGGAATGGGACCGGATTTCATAAAGTTCCGTAAACTACATTCCCGGGGCGAAAAAAAGAGGGGGGCTTCCCCGCCCATCCGGGCGCAATCACAAGATATGCCGCTTCCCCTTTGGAAAATGGGTATATCTTGGGGCGGGGACAGATGGCCATAAATCTAGTATCCATGCGGGTTTTCCACATTTCCACAAGGTTTCCACAGCAGGAAATACCCGCTGTAAAGAAACACCCTGTGGATATATACTATAACCCATACGGGAGATTTTTTCAAGAGAAAATCACGAATATTTTTACTTTTTTATTTCAACTTCGGGATTTTATGTATTTTATATTATGTTAACCAATGTATATTCCGAGGAAGTATTATGTTCCCTCCCCTAAATATTGTGTGCATAAAAATACACATGGCAATACCATGTGTATTTTTCCCTCTCCCCTATTCTTTTTTGCGGTTAAAATTTCACCCGCTTTTTCCGGTTGACCCCCAGGACGCCCCCGATGGCGCCGCTGAGCAAAAGGGCGGCCAGCTTCCCCAAGGCGGCGGGGCCCAGGGTCTGGCCGGTGAAAAAGGCGGCGGCCCCCAGGCAGGCGGCGAACAGCGCCCCGCAGCCCAGGCCGTACCAGAGGCCCCTCTCCCCGCTGAGGAGGGAGGCGGTAAGTCCCCCGGCAAAGACGGCGGCGCAGCACAGGGCCGTGGCGAGCAGGGGCAGGAGGTCCCAGGGCATGAGGCCGGCTTTGGACAGGACCAGGGCCGCCCCGGCCAGCAGCAGAAGGGCGGAGGCGGCCATCACCCCGGCGGCGGACAGCAGGACTTTCACGGTTTTTCCCATAACAAAAGACCTCGCAGGCAAGTATGTGTGTTCCATACTATGACCTGGGAGGCCTTTTTATGCTGCTATACCGCTGGGAAAGATGCTTAGGCGGCGCCGTCGTCCTCGTGGACGGTGTCCACGCTGCCAATGGCCCAGCGCTTGATGCGGAGCTTCGCCTTGTCGCTGCCGGTCTCGATGACCACCGAGTCGGTCTCGTCCTTGACGGCGATGATGCGGCCGCAGATGCCGCCGATGGTGGTGATCTCATCCCCCACCTGGGCGTTCTTGCGCATCTCCGCCTCTTTTTTCTTCTTCTTGCTCTGGGGGCGGAAGAAGATGAAGTAGAGGGCGAGGATAAATACCGCATAGACGGCCAGCATCAGGAGCATGCTCAGGGGGCTGCCGCTCTGCGCGCCGGATTCCAGGGTCATAAACTGGTTCATGGTGTACATTCCTTTCTTTTGCTGATTCGCTTTATTATAGCAAGAAAGCAGGTCCCTTGCAAGTGCTACAAAGGAAATTTCTCGTTTGTTCAGATACGGCGGCCCAAGGCCTCCACGTGCTCCTGGCAGAAGGATTCGTACCGGCCCTCGTCCAGGGCCTGGCGGATCTCCTCCATCAGGTGGTTGTAGAAGTAGAGGTTGTGCATCACCGTGAGGCGCATGGCCAGCATCTCCCCCGCCTTGAACAGGTGGTGGATGTAGGCCCGGGTGAACTTCTGGCACACGGGGCACTGGCAGTCCTCGTCCAGGGGGGCTTCGTCCAGCTCGTATTTCTTGTTCATCAGGTTGCGGCAGCCCTCCCAGGTGAAGGCGTGGCCGTGGCGGGCGTTGCGGCTGGGCATGACGCAGTCGAACAGGTCCACGCCCCGACGGACCCCCTCCAGGATATTGGCGGGGGTGCCCACCCCCATGAGATAGCGGATTTTCTCTTTGGGCATGTGGGGCTGTACCGCCTCGATGATGCGGTACATCTCCTGGGTGGGCTCCCCCACCGCCAGGCCGCCGATGGCGTAGCCGTCCAGGTCCATGTCCGCGATGCGCTTCATGTGCTCCACCCGCAGGTCCTCGAAGGTGCAGCCCTGGTTGATGCCGAACAGCAGCTGATGGGGGTTGACGGCGTCCTCCCGGCTGTTTAAGCGGGCCATCTCCTGCTTGCAGCGCTCCAGCCAGCGGGCGGTGCGGGCGCAGGAGGCCTTGGCGTATTCGTAGGCGGCGGGGTTCTCCACGCACTCGTCGAAGGCCATGGCGATGGTGGAGCCCAGGTTGGACTGGATGCGCATGCTCTCCTCGGGGCCCATGAAGATGCGGCGGCCGTCGATGTGGGAGGCGAAGGTGACGCCCTCCTCTTTGATGTTCCGCAGCTTGGCCAGGGAGAACACCTGGAAGCCGCCGGAATCGGTGAGGACCGGGCCGTCCCAGCCGGTGAATGTGCGGATGCCCCCCAGCTTCTTCACGGTTTCGTCCCCGGGGCGCAGGTGGAGGTGGTAGGTGTTGCAGAGCTGCACCTGGCAGTGGAGGTCCTTTAAGTCGTAGGCGGACACGGCCCCCTTGATGGCCCCGGCGGTGGCCACGTTCATAAAGGCCGGGGTCTGCACGGTGCCGTGGACGGTGGTAAACTCCCCCCGGCGGGCGGCCCCTTCTTGTTTTAGCAGTCGGTACATAGGCAAATCTCCTTAGGAAATAAACATGGCGTCGCCGAAGCTGAAGAACCGGTACTTCTCCCGCACGGCCACCTCGTAGGCGTGGAGCACGTGCTCCCGGCCAGCTAACGCGGACACCAGCATGATGAGGGTGCTCTCCGGCAGGTGGAAGTTGGTGATAAGGCCGTCCAGGCCCTTGAAGTCATAGCCGGGATAGAGGAAGATGTCGGTCCAGCCCTCGCTCTCCGTAAAGCGGCCCTCCTTCTGGGCCACGGACTCGATGGTGCGGCAGCTGGTGGTGCCCACGGCGATGACCCGGCCTCCCTTTTCCTTGGTCTCGTTGATCAGGTCGGCGGTGGCCTGGGGCATGTGGTAGTGCTCGGCGTGCATTTTGTGGTCGGTGATCTTCTCCGCGGTGACGGGGCGGAAGGTGCCCAGTCCCACGTGGAGGGTGACAAAGCCCAGCTTGACCCCCTTTTCCTGGACCTTTTCCAGGAGCTGGGGGGTGAAGTGCAGCCCGGCGGTAGGGGCGGCGGCGGAGCCGGTCTCTTTGGAGTAGACCGTCTGGTAGCGCTCCTTGTCCTCCAATTTGGCCTTGATGTAGGGCGGCAGGGGCATCTGGCCGATCTGGTCCAGGAGGTGAAAAAAGGAGCCGTCGTACTCGAAATGGACCAGGCGGTTGCCCCCCTCCAGCACGGCAGTGACCTCCCCCTTCAGCAGACCCTCGCCAAAGACGAAACGGCTGCCGGGCTTGGCCTTTTTCCCGGGGCCGGCCAGGGCCTCCCAGGTGTCGTTCCCCTTGTTTTCCAGGAGGAGAAACTCCACCTGGGCGCCGGTGCCCTCTTTGACGCCGTAGATGCGGGCGGGCAGCACCCGGGAGTCGTTGAGGATGAGGCAGTCTCCGGGATGGAGCAGGTCCACGATGTCGTAGAAGTGGTAGTGGCCGATGGCCCCGGTCTTTTTGTCCAGGGTCATCAGCCGGGAGGCGTCCCGGGGCTCCACCGGGGTCTGGGCGATGAGCTCCTCGGGCAGGTCGTAGGCGAAATCTTTTGTTTCTAAAGTAGTTGCAGGCATTTCATTCACCGGTCCCAGCAAATTTTAATACAATAATTATGGCTGAAAAAATTGACAACAGGAACAAACTACGGTATGATAAAGGCAAATAGAGGCGCGGCTTTGCAAAAGTAGCGGGCGGGAGGTTTGCCAAAACCGGCGAAGCCCCGTGAAAGGGCGGGCCGCCGAAGGGCGCATTTGGCAGATGGGCCCTGGTTGTAACCGCGAACAGCGTTGCGACTGTCATCTTTATGATGGAGTGCTATTTACCTTTCGTTTTTCCGGCGGGCTCGTTTGGTTGGAAAAACACAGCATTTCTATTATAAAGGATGGGCAGCCGGTTTTCAACCGGTTTTTTTATTCTCCGGCCGGCCCGCCGGGTCAACTCCAGTTACAGAAAGGATCATTGTGGATATGAAACAGTATCGCGTGGGAATCATCGGATGTACGGGAATGGTGGGGCAGCGTTTTGCCACCCTGCTGGAAAACCACCCCTGGTTTACGGTGACCGCACTGGCGGCCAGCGCCCGCTCCGCCGGGAAAACCTATGAGGAGGCTGTGGGCAGCCGCTGGGCCATGAAGGTCCCCATGCCTGCCAGCATGGCGAAAATGACCGTTTACGACGCGGAAAAGGACATGGACGAGATCGTGTCCCAGGTGGATTTTGTGTTCTGCGCCGTGAATATGAAGAAGGAGGACATCCGCGCCCTGGAGGAGGCCTACGCCAAAAAGGAGTGCCCGGTCATCTCCAACAACAGCGCCCACCGGGGCACCCCCGATGTGCCCATGATTATCCCGGAGATCAACGCGGACCACGCCGCGGTGATCGAATCCCAGCGCAAGCGGCTGGGCACCAAGCGGGGCTTTATCGCCGTGAAGTGCAACTGCTCCCTGCAGAGCTATGTGCCCGCAATCCATCCCCTGCTGGATTTGGGGGTGACCAAGGTGCTGGCCTGCACCTACCAGGCCATCTCCGGCGCGGGCAAGACCTTTGAGACCATGCCCGAGATCGTGGACAACGTGATCCCCTACATCGGCGGCGAGGAGGAGAAGTCTGAGCAGGAGCCCCTGAAGATCTGGGGCCATGTGGAGAACGGGGTCATCGTGAACACCAACACCCCCTCCATCACCTCCCAGTGCCTGCGGGTGCCTGTGTCTGACGGGCACATGGCGGCGGTGTTCTTCTCCATGGAGAAGAAGGCCACCCTGGCGGAGATCATCGACCGCTGGGAGCGGTTCCGGGGCCCGGCCCAGGAGCTGGAGCTGCCCAGCGCCCCCAAGCAGTTCCTCCACTACTTTACCGAGAACGACCGGCCCCAGCCCAAGCTGGACCGGGACCTGGAGGGCGGCATGGCGGTGTCGGTAGGCCGGCTGCGCACCGATACCCAGTACGACTACAAGTTCGTGTGCCTTTCCCACAACACCCTGCGGGGCGCCGCGGGCGGGGCGCTGCTCATGGCCGAGCTGCTGTGCAAAAAAGGCTATTTTGACTGAGTTTTCCTGGGAGGAGATACCATGAAGAAAGACATGATCTTTACCGGGGCGGGCACCGCCCTGGTCACCCCCTTTACCCCCGCCGGGGAGATTGCCTGGGAGGAGCTGGAGAAGCTGGTGGACTTCCAGCTGGAGGGCGGCATCGACGCCATCATCGCCTGCGGCACCACCGGCGAGGCGGCCACCATGACCGCCGAGGAGCACCTGAAAGTGGTGGATTTCATCATCAAGAAGGTAAACGGCCGGGTGCCTGTTATCGCCGGGACCGGCAGCAACGACACCGCGTTCTGCGTGGAGCTGTCCCAGGAGGCGAAACAGCTGGGGGCCGACGGCCTGCTGCTGGTGACCCCCTACTACAACAAGACCTCCCAGAAGGGGCTGGTGGAGAGCTTTGACTACATCGCCGACACGGTGAAGATGCCCTGCATCCTCTACAATGTGCCCAGCCGCACCGGGTGCAATATCCAGATTGAGACCTACTGCCAGCTGGCCAAGAACCCCTATGTGGTGGCGGTGAAGGAGGCCAGCGGCAACGCGGCCCTGGCTGCCCGGATTGTGGCCCAGTGCGGCGACAGCCTGACGGTCTACTCTGGGGAGGACAACATGACACTGTCCCTGATGGCGTTGGGCGGCAAGGGCGTGATCTCGGTGTTCTCCAACGCCCTGCCCCGGCAGATGCACGACCTGGCCGCCGCCATGTTAAACGGCGACCTGGACACCGCCCGGGCCCTGAACAACCAGTACCTGGACCTGATGGACGGGTTCTTCCTGGACGTGAACCCCATCCCCATCAAGGAGGCGCTGTACCAGATGGGGCTGATTGGGTCCAACTTCTGCCGCCTGCCCCTGACCACCATGACCGAGGCCGGGGCGGCGAAACTCACTGTCCTGCTGAAAAAGCACCAGCTGGTGTAAAGCCCGGGACCCGGGGAATGAAAAAAAGGAAGGATGGTAGCCATGACGGAGCTTATTTTGTGCGGCTGCGGGGGAAAGATGGGCGCCGCGGTACGCAACTTCGCGGAGGGCCGGCAGGACTGTAAGATCGTGGCCGGTGTGGACATCGCCGGCGGGGACCAGGCGGGCTTTCCCGTATATTCCAGCCTGGACCAGGTGAAGGAGCGGGGGTCGGTGATCATCGACTTCTCCCATCCGTCCTGCCTTGCCTCCATCCTGGACTACTGCCGCTCCCACCCCGGGGTGGCCGCGGTGCTGTGCACCACCGGCTACAGCCAGGAGCAGACCGAGGCCATCAAGGAGGCAGCCAAGGAGCTGCCCCTGTTCTACTCCCGGAACATGTCGCTGGGGGTGAACCTGCTCATTGAGCTGGCGAAAAAGGCGGAGAGCGTACTTGGCGAGGACTTCGACGTGGAAATCGTGGAGGCCCACCACAACCAGAAGATCGACGCCCCCAGCGGCACGGCGCTGATGATCGCCGACGCCATCAACCAGGTGCGGCAGGAGAAGATGCGCTACACCTACGACCGGCACTCCCAGCGGAAAAAGCGGGAGAAGGACGAGATCGGCCTGCACTCGGTGCGGGGCGGCACCATTGTGGGGGAGCACCAGGTGATTTTCGCCGGACAGCATGAGGTCATCACCTTGTCCCACTCCGCCCAATCCAAGGAGCTGTTCGCCGCCGGGGCTGTGAACGCCGCCCGCTTTATGGACGGGAAAGGCCCCGGGCTTTACGATATGTCCCACTTGATTTGAGGGGAGCACCCCGGAAAGGAGCCGTTATGAGCGATTCTATGGTCATCAGCACGGTAGACGACATCACCCTGGTCACCCTGGCTGGGTTCCCCGCCAAGGTGGAGACCTTGGCGAAGCTGTTCGACGCCATTTCCAAGTACCACATCAACATCGACATGATCTCCATGGCGCCCACCCAGAGCGCCTACACCGGCCTGTCCTTTACCATCGCGGACAGCGACCTCATCGACATCCTCTCCTTTACCTCGGCCCTGAAGAAGGAGAAGGACCTGGACGTGATTGTGAGCAGCGTGAACCACAAGATCTCGGTGCGGGACCCGGCCATGAAAAACACCCCCGGCATCGCCGCAAGGGTGTTTGGCGCCATCGCCCAGACCGACGCGGACATCCGGCTCATCACCACCTCGGATATTGAGATCTCCCTTGTCGTCACGGCGGCGGATTTTGACAGCGTACTGGAGGCCATCCAGGCCGCCAAGGGCTGAACGGACGAATCAAATAAGAAACAGCAGCTCCCGGTTGGAACGCCCAGCCGGGAGCTGTTCTATTTTAGAGATGGAGCAGGAGCCACGCCCCCATCGGGAAAAGGTAGAGCAGGGTGATCTCCGCTGTGAACAGGGCCAAGAGCAGGGACGGCGCGGCCCGGCACCAGTGCCGCCGGAGGGACTCCCCCGCCCGGGTGCGGGAGAAAAACCGCCAGCCAAGGCACAGGGCCGCCCCGGCCGCGGTGAGGGCCAGGCCCAATCGCAGCCCTTGGGGCACCAGGGTCACCTCCACCTGGTGCTGGCCCAGGGCGAGGGGGATTTCCAGGAAGCAGCCCAGCACGGTGCGGGCGGGGACCTCCTCCCCGTCTACGGTGACGCGCAGGCCCGGGTCACCGGGCAGGGAGAGGAACAGGGACTGCCCCTCCCCCGCCTGGACGGTGCCGGTTATCCGGCCCTGGGAAAAGCCCAGGGAGGTGTCGTCTAAAGCTGCCCGGAACCGGTGGAGGCGCGCCTGGGGCAGGCCGCAGACCCCGAAGGAGGAGAGCCGGACGGGCTTGCGCACCTCCACTTCTACGGTGACGGTCTGGTGGGAGAAATCGCCCAGCTTTAGGATGCCGTTCTGGCTCTGGGTGGGGTAGCTGTCCGCGACCACCCTGCCGTTGACTGTCACCTGGAAGGCGTCGTTGATATCCTCCTTCAGGCGGACGGTGTTGTCCCGAAAGGCGTCGAAATAGAGGATCTCCCTCTCCCCTACCTGGATATGGTAGGTAAGGCGGGCGCTGTCACTCACCGGGGTGAGGGTGAGGACGCCGTCGGTTTCCTCCCAGGTGAGGCCGTGGAGCTGGCTGGGCTGGCAGCGGCGGAAGGCGCCGGTCCCCTCCCCGGTGAGGCTGCGGTACACCGCGTCCTGGAGGGCGAAGCGGTCGCGCTGCTCCAGGGTCTCCGGCAGGGAGCCGGTCTGCACCAGATAGCCCAGGTTTCCGCTGCCGGTGGGGGTCCAGCGCAAATCGGAGGAGAGCACGTACTTGTTGGAGAGGAGGGTGTCGCTGAGGGCGGTGCCGCCGCTGGAGGAGGTCTCCATCCAGTAGGAACTGTACCCCAGCTGCTTGACGGTGTGGAGGTAGCTGTCGCCGGTGAAGGAGGTGTAGTGGTCCAGGGTGGGGTAGCCCAGGGCCCCCAGGAGATTCACATCGCAGAATTTGTGGGAGGTCTTGACCCGGTAGAGGCCCTCGTCGGGGATGGCCGGGGCGGCGAGGAGGGATTGCTCCCCCTGGGGCACCCGGGCGGGAGGGCCCAGGAACAGCGCTGCTTGGAAAGCACTCTGCACCAGGCAGGCCAGCAGCAGGGCCCCGGTGAGGGCCCGTCCCCCTAATCGGCGGCGCTTGCGCAGCAGGAGGGCGCTGCCGATGGCACCGGCGGCGGGCAGGGCCACGGCGCACAGGGCGGCGAAGCTGGGGCCGTCCATCCACAGGGAGGAGGTGTAGGCGTCAATGGCCTCCAGGCGGAAGAGGAGGAGCCAGGCCCCTCCCCCTGCCGCCAGCAGGAGGAAGGCCCCGGGCAGCAGGGGCCAGGGGGATTGCAGGCGGCGGGGCGCGGGGGCGTTTTCCAGGCTGGCCAGCGCATCCGCCCCATACCACAGGGCCAGGAACAGGGGGATGTACCCGTAGCGGGCGGGGAAGGCCTGGTAGCTCCCCGTGTGCCACAGGGAGTTGACGGGCTCCACCACCAGGGGCAGGGCTGTGAGCAGGAGGGACAGGAGCAGGGCGCGCCGCTTGGGCGTCGCCGGGAAGGCGTGCCACAGGAGGGGCAAACACACCGCCCCGGCGGTGCACAGGAGCATGGGCAGGGTGGTGAGGCAGGAGGTGAAAAATCCCCCGGTGCGCAGGTGGTCCAGGAGGGTCTTTTCCATGCGGGCGGAGCGGAGGCACTGGAGCAGACTGGGCAGCCACACCACTGCGGTGAGGAGCAGGGAGACGATGGCGCAGGCCCCCAGCTTCCCGGCGGCGGGGGCGCGCTCCCCTTTGGGGAGGCAGAAGAACAGGAACAGCCCGCCGCAGAGCACCAGGGCCAGCAGGAGCATGTAACTGAGGTAGTAATTCACCACCAGGGCGGCGGACAGGGCCAACAGGAACAGGCGGTACCGGCCCCGGTACACCAGCTGGGAGAAGCCGCGCATCACCAGGGGGAACAGGCAGAGCATGTCCAGCCACACCAGATTTTGGTAGTAGAGGAGCCCGTACCCGCACAGGCCGTAGGAGAGGCCGAAAAACAGGTGCTTCCCCCGGCCCAGGGAGGGGTACTCCCGCTGGAAAAACCAGGCCCCGCTGGCCGCGGCCAGGGAGAGCTTGAGGAGCACCAGGAGGTTTGCCAGCAGGTAGAGCTGGGCCTTCTCCCAAAAGAGGGCGAGGAAGCTGAAGGGGCTGGCCAGAAAAAAGAAGAACACCCCATAGAAGCTCATGCCGCCGGCGTTTTGCAGGTTGAGGAAAAAGCCGCTGTCCCCCTGGAGGATGTCCTGGAGCTCCATGAGCAGGGGCACCACCTGCTGATCCATGTCCCCCCAGGAGAGGGTCTTTTCCCCCAAGGGGTATAGGCCGAAGCAGGCGTACACCAGGCACAGCAGCCCCGCTGCCATAAGGAAGGCCAGGGCGGCTGTGACGGCCGCGGCCCCTCTCCCCTCTGTTTTTCCTGTGCAGGCGCGGGCCATAGGATGGCCTCCTTCCCGATTGATTTATAGTTATAAACCAGGTTGTCCGCTTTTAGTTTATAACAATAAACCACCGGCGTCAAGGGGAAAGATGTCGGGAAAAAGAAAGGGCCGGGGTCTCCCCCGGCCTCGAAAAAACGGAATGGATTTACTGCAAGGTGACTTTGTGGAACACTTTCTTGCCCTTGCGGATGATGAGCTGGCCGTCCTGGAAATCGGCGGGGCCGAAGCTCTGGGCCACGTCGGTGACCTTCTGGTCGCTGACGGTGACGCCGCCCTGCTGCACCAAGCGGCGGCCCTCCCCCTTGGAGGGGACCAGGCCGGTCTTCAACAGCAGCTCAAGGATGTTGATCTTCCCGTCGGTCAGGTCATCCTGGGAGAGCTGGGTGGTGGGCATGTTGTCGGTGTTGGCGCCGCCGCCGAACAGGGCCCGGGCGGCCTGTTGGGCCTTTTGGGCCTCCTCCTCGCCGTGGACCATTTTGGTGAGCTCGAAGGCCAGGATCTCCTTGGCCTTGTTGAGCTCCGCGCCCTCCCAGCGGTCCATCTCGTCGATCTGCTCCAGGGGCAGGAAGGTGAGCATGCGCACGCACTTCTTCACGTCCGCGTCCTCCACGTTGCGCCAGTACTGGTAGAAGTCGAAGGGGCTGGTCTTTTCCGGGTCCAGCCACACGGCGTTGCCCGCGGTCTTGCCCATCTTCTTACCCTGGGAGTCGGTGAGCAGGGCGATGGTCATGGCGAAGGCGTCCTTGCCCAGCTTGCGGCGGATGAGCTCGGTGCCGCCCAGCATATTGCTCCACTGGTCGTTGCCGCCAAACTGCATGTTGCAGCCGTAGTGCTGGTACAGGTAGTAGAAGTCGTAGCTCTGCATGGGCATGTAGTTGAATTCCAGGAAGGAGAGGCCCTTCTCCATGCGCTGCTTGAAGCACTCGGCCCGGAGCATGTTGTTGACGGAGAAGCAGGCGCCGATGTCCCGGATGAAGTCGATGTAGTTCAGGTTTAAGAGCCAGTCGGCGTTGTTGACCATCTGGGCCTTGCCCTCGCCAAACTCGATGAAGCGCTCCATCTGCTTTTTGAAGCAGGCGCAGTTGTGCTCGATGGTCTCCCGGGTCATCATGGAGCGCATGTCCGTGCGGCCGGAGGGGTCGCCGATCATGGCGGTGCCGCCGCCGATGAGGGCGATGGGCCGGTTGCCCGCCATCTGCAGGCGCTTCATCAGGGTGAGGGCCATGAAATGGCCCACGTGGAGGCTGTCCGCCGTGGGGTCGAAGCCGATGTAGAACACGGCTTGGCCGTTGTTGATGACCTTGCGGATCTCCTCCTCGTCGGTGACCTGGGCGATAAGGCCCCGGGCTTTCAGTTCTTCGTAGATCTCCATGGTAGTTGCTCCTTTCGTCTTTCTGGGGGCAAAAGAAAACGCCCCCTGTGTTTCACAGAGGGCGATAGAGTATCGCGGTACCACCTCAGTTTACCGGGGCCTCACGGCCCGCGGCCTCATCGGGCGCACAGGAAAAGCCTGGATGCCCTTGCAGAGTAACGCCTGCAGACGGCCGCCTCTACTGACTTTGCGCGTTCCAGGCGGCAGCTCGGGAAGGTAGCTTCGGCCGTGCCCTGGTCCCGCTTCCACCAGCCGCGGGCTCTCTTTGCCATAACAGGCAGGGCCTACATGGTTCCGTCATCGCTGTTAGGAGTTATTATACGGTGGGACGGGGGAATTGTCAAGCCTTTTTGATCAATTCCTCGGCCATGTCCAGCTGCAGCTGGGTCACCTGGTCGCCGCCGATGATGCGGGCCAGCTCCTCCTTGCGGCCCTCCAGGTCCAGGGGTTCCACCTGGGTGTAGGTGCGGTCCCCCTTTACGTGCTTGGAGATGCGCAGGTGGTGGTCCGCCAGGGCGGCGATCTGGGCCAGGTGGGTGATGCACAGCACCTGCCGGTCCCGGGAGACCTGCTTGAGCTTTTGCCCCACCTTATTGGCGGCGGCGCCGCTGATGCCCGTGTCCACCTCGTCGAAGATCAGGGTGTCCACTTTGTCCTTGCCGGAGAGCACCGTTTTGATGGCCAGCATGATGCGGGACAGCTCGCCGCCGGAGGCGATCTTAGCCATGGGTTTGGCGGGTTCCCCTTTGTTGGCGGAGACCAGGAATTGCAGCTTGTCGCAGCCCATAGCGGTGAGGGGCACCCGCTGGATGTCCACCAGAAACTCCATGCCCGGCATATTGAGGAAGGCAAGCTCCGCTTTGACGGCCTTGGCGAAGGCCAGGGAGGCCCGTTTTCGCTGCTCGGAGAGCTGTTTGGCCAGGGCGATGGCGCGCTGCTTCTCCTCCTCGTAGAGGGCGGTCAGGCGCTCCCGCTCCTCGTCGGAAAACTCGATGGCGTGGAGCTTCTCCTGGCAGTCCGCCAGGTACTGGAGGATCTTCTCCTCGCTGTCGCCGTACTTGCGGCCCAGCTTGTAGAGCAGGTCCAGCCGCTCCTCGATCTGGTCCAGGGCGGCGGGGTCGAAATCGATGGCGGCGCTGTGGAGCAGGCTGTCCGCGTCCTCCAGGAGGTACTGGGCCTCTCGGAGCTTTTGGGCGGCCTCCTCCGCCTCCGGCAGGTAGGGGGCCACCCGCTCCATGGCGGCGGCGGCCTGCTCCACCCCGGAGAGGGCGCCGGCCTGGTCCTCGTCCCCCTGGAGCAGGGCCTTGGCCAGCTCTACCCCGTCGGCGATCTTCTCGCTGTTGCGGATTTTCTCCCGCTCCTGGGCGAGCTCCTCCCCCTCGCCCACCCGGACCTGGGCCTCGTCGATCTCCTGGATCTGGTAGCGGAGCAGGTCCACCTGCCGGGCCTTCTCCCCCTCGTCGGTGACCAGGTCCTCCAGCTGGCGCTGGAGCTCCCGCAGGCGGTGGTAGCTCTGCTGGTACTCCCCCAGGAGGGGCTCCAGGCCGGCGAAGCTGTCCAGGTAGGTCATGTGCACCTCGGGGGACAAAAGCTCGTAGCTCTCGTGCTGGCCGTGGATGGTGACCAAATAGGGGCCCACGGCCTTCAGCATGGAGACGGTGGCCGGGGCGCCGTTTAATTTGCACAGGGAGCGGCCCCCCGCCTTGATCTCCCGCTGGACCAGGAGGGTGCCGTCCTCCTCCCAGGGGATGGAGAGGTCGGAAAGGACAGCGTGGACCTCCTCCCCCAGGCCGGTGAACAGGGCGGAGACCGAGGCGGTATCCGCCCCGGTGCGCACCAGCTCTTTGGAGGTGCGCTCTCCCAGCACCGCGTGGATGGCGTCGATGATGATGGACTTGCCGGCTCCCGTCTCGCCGGTGAGCACGGTGAAGCCCCGGTCCAGGTCAATGGAGGCCCGCTCGATCACCGCGATGTTGTTGATGTAGAGCTGTGCCAGCATCCGCCCTCACCTGCCCATCAGCTTCCGGAATTCTTCCTGGGCCTCCTGGGCGGCGGCCTCACTGCGGCAGACGATGAAGATGGTGTCCTCCCCCGCCAGGGTGCCCACGAAATTCTGCCAGTGCATGGCGTCCATGGAGGCGCACACCGCCTGGGCCATGCCGGTCATGCACTTGACCACCAGCATGTTCATGGCCGCCTCTACCGAGAGCACGGAGTCGCTGAACAGGGAGTAGAATTTGGCCGACATGTCGTTGGTGGTCTCACTGCCGGTGGAGTATTTGTATTTGCCGGAGCGGGACAGGGTTTTGACCAGCCGCAGCTCTTTGATGTCCCGGGAAACTGTGGCCTGGGTCACGTCGAAGCCCTCTTCCCGCAGGTGGCGGAGCAGCTCGTCCTGGGTGTCGATGTCGTGCTCTTTGATGAGCTCCAAGATCTTGGCGTGGCGTCGAGTCTTCATGGTTCACCTTTCCTTTCCGAAAAATCTCGGCTTAATTGATCTTTTGGTTGAGCCTGTCGTAAAAATCCGTGGCGGTCAATCGCAGGAACCGGGCGGCCCGCCGGGAGCGGGCGAATACCAGCCGATGCCCGGCTCCCAGCTGCACCGGCTCCTCCCCGTCTACGGTGAGGAACAGCCGCCCCAGGTTTTTGGGGATGTCCACGGTAAGGCGGGTGTCCCCGCCGAAGATAACGCTGCGGTGGAACAGGGAATGAGGACAGATGGGGGTGTAGAGGAGGCAGTCCATGGTGGGCTCTACCACCGGGCCCCCGGCGGACAGGGAATAGGCCGTGGACCCGGTGGGGGTGGCCACGATGAAGCCGTCCGCCCGGCAGCGGTAGCCCTGGTTGTTCCCCAGGGCCATGCGGTAGTCGATGATGCGGGCCAGCTCCCCGGTGACCACCGCGTCGTTGAGGGCGTAATACTCCCGCTCCCCCTGGGGGGTGGAGAGGGTGACGCTGAGCATCAGCCGGCGCTCCTCCTGATAATTGCCCTGCACCAGGTTGGGCAGCAGGTGGAGCTCGTCCCGCTCTACCCCGGCGTTGAAGCCCAGCTTGCCGGCGTTGACCCCCAGCACGGGCTTCTGGAACAGGGCGGCGGTTTTGGCGGTGTGGATGATGGTGCCGTCCCCGCCCACAGCCAGGAACAGGTCGCAGGCGGCAAGCTCTGGGTCGTGGGCCTCCTGGTAGACGCCGTTTTCGTCGAACAGGTCGGTTTTGAGCAGCACCTGGCACCCGCACCCTTTGAGGATGGAGAGCACCTCGTCGGTACAGGCTTTGGCCTCTTTTTTTGTGAGATTGGGGACTACTGCGATCTTCAAGGGTCCGCCTCCCGTATAGTTTTTACCGATCCAGCTGGGCGTGGGACGCCTCGACCACCTGCCGGGCCTGGGGCACGGTCTCGGCCTGGGTGGGGGCGTCGCTGCGCTGTAAGTAGGCCAGGTACTCGATGTTCCCCTCCGGCCCTTTTACCGGGGAGAAGGTGAGCCCCAGCACGGAATAGCCGTTCTCCAGGGCGAAGGAGAGGATTTTCTCGATGACCTCCTGGTGCACCGCCGGGTCCCGGACCACGCCCTTCTTCCCCACCTTCTCCCGACCCGCCTCGAACTGGGGCTTGATGAGGCACACCGCCCGGGCGTTTTCGGAAAGCAGGGGGCGCACCGCGGGCAGGATGAGGGACAGGGAGATGAAGGACACGTCTACGGAGAAGAAGTCGATGGGCTCGGGCACCTGCTCCTGGGAGAGGTGGCGGGCGTTGGTGCGCTCTAAATTCACCACCCGGGAGTCGGTGCGCAGGGACCAGGCCAGCTGGCCGTAGCCCACGTCTATGGCGTAGACTTTTTTCGCCCCGTTTTGGAGCATGCAGTCGGTAAAGCCCCCGGTGGAGGCGCCCACGTCCATACACACCAGGCCCGTGAGGGTGATGGGGAACTCCGCCATGGCCTTTTCCAGCTTGAGGCCGCCACGGCTCACATATTTCAGGCCCTTGCCCCGGACTTCGATGGGGGCTTCCTCCGGGTAGAGGTCGCCGGGCTTGTCCGCCTTCTGCTGGTCCACGTACACATCCCCGGCCATGATGAGGGCTTTCGCCTTTTCCCGGCTCTCCGCCAGGCCGCGCTCGGTCACTAAAATGTCCAGCCGTTTTTTCACCGGCGGGCACCTCCTCTCTCTTCATCACACTGGGCCAGGATGGCCCGCTCCATCCCCGCCGCGTTCAGGCCCAGAGCCTCCAGGGAGCGGAACATGGGGGCGTGGCGCACGAAGGGGTCCTCCACGGCGTGGAGGTGATAGGACCCGGCAAAGCCGGCCTCCTGGAGCAGGCAGGAAAATTCCTCCCCGACACCCCCCTGGCGGATGCCCTCCTCGAAGAAGAACACGTGGCGGCAGGGTAAGGCCGCCTGTACGGCCTGGGGGTCGATGGGCACGATGCGGTTGAGTTTGATGACGCGCACTGGCAGTCCCAAACGTTCCAGGCGCTCCGCGCACTCGGCGGCAAAGGAGAACAGCCGGCCATAGGTGACCAGGGCGATGGGGGCGTCCTCCGGGCCGTAGAAGGCCACGGGCTCTACGGTGCTGTGGAAGCCGCTGGGCTTATAGAGCTCCTTGCCCCGGGGGTAGCGGATGGCGCACAGGCCCTGGCCCTGCTCCATGAGATACGCAAGCTGCAGCCGGAGCTCCCGGAAATAGCAGGGGGAATAGACGGTGACGCCGGGGATGGTGCGGAGGAAGGCGACGTCGAACAGGCCCTGGTGGGTCTGGCCGTCCTCCCCCACCAGCCCGGCCCGGTCGATGGCCAGCACCACCTTGGTGTGCTGCAGGGCCACGTCGTGGATGAGCTGGTCGTAGGCGCGCTGCAAAAAGGTAGAGTACACCGCGAACACCGGCAGCATGCCCCCGGCGGCCAGGCCCCCGGCAAAGGTGACGGCGTGCTCCTCGGAGATGCCCACGTCGTAGAAGCGGTCCCGGAAGCGCTCCCGGAACCCCGTAAGCCCCGTGCCGTCCTGCATAGCGGCGGTGATAGCGCAGATGCGGGAGTCGTCCTCCGCCAGCTGGCAGAGGGTCTCCCCGAACTCGCTGGAGAAGTTTTTGGGCTGCTCCCCGGTGTCGCCGGTGGTCACGTCGAACCCGGAGAGGCCGTGGTAGATGCTGGGGTCCTGCTCGGCGTACTGGTAGCCCTTGCCCTTGTAGGTGCGCACGTGGAGCAGCACCGGCTTGTGGATGAGCTTGGCGCTCTCCAACGTCTCGGTGAGCTCCTTTAGGTCGTGGCCGTCGAAGGGGCCGTAGTAGGCGAAGCCGAAGTCGTCGAAGATGGTGGAGTTGTAAAACAGCTTTTTGATGGCGTCCTTCAGCCGGCGCAGGCTCCGGGCGATGGCCTTGCCCACCACCGGCAGCCGCTGCAGGGAGCTCTCCACGTTGTTTTTGACCTTGATATACCCGGGCTTGGTGCGGATATAGGTGAGGTACCGGGCCATGGAGCCCACGTTTTTGGAGATGGACATGGTGTTGTCGTTGAGGATCACGATCAGGTTGCGGTGGAGGCGCCCGGCGTTGTTGAGGCCCTCGTAAGCCAGGCCGCCGGTGAGGGCGCCGTCCCCGATGACCGCCACCACGTAGTCCTCCTTCCCCTGGAGGTGGTTGGCCTCGGAGACGCCCAGGGCCGCGGAGATGGAGGTGCTGCTGTGGCCGCAGGTGAACAGGTCGTAGGGGCTCTCCTCCCGGCAGGGGAAACCGGCCAGGCCCCCCTCCTTGCGGATGGTGGAGAACTGGCCGCCGCGGCCGGTGAGGAGCTTATAGGCGTAGCTCTGGTGGCCCACGTCCCACAGGATGGTGTCCTGGGGCGGGTCGAAGGCCAGGCCCAGGGCCACGGTGAGCTCTACCACCCCCAGGTTGGAGGCCAGGTGGCCCCCGTTGTGGGATACCGTATCGATGATGGCTTCCCTGAGCTCCTCGCAGAGGGCGTCCAGCTCCTCTTTGCCCAGGGACTTCAAATCTTTGGGGGAGCGGATCTGATCCAGGATCTTTCCCATGTTACCACCTGTCTGTCTGTTAGTCTTGTACCCCGTGCTGCAGCTTGGCGGCGGAGACGGTGTTCTTCAGCAGCATGGCGATGGTCATGGGCCCCACGCCGCCGGGCACCGGGGTGATGTAGCCCGCGATGGGCTCTACCGCGGCGAAGTCCACGTCGCCGCAGAGCTTGCCGTTCTCGTCCCGGTTCATGCCCACGTCGATGACCACGGCCCCGGGCTTTACCATGTCCGCGGTGACGAAATGGGCCTTGCCCACCGCGGAGACCAGGATGTCCGCCCGGCGGCAGATCTCTGCCAAATCTTTGGTGCGGCTGTGGCAGATGGTGACCGTGCCGTTGTTGTGGAGCAGCAGCATGGCCATGGGCTTGCCCACGATGTTGCTGCGGCCGATGACCACGCACTCCTTGCCGCTGATCTCCACCCCGGTGGAGCGGATGAGCTCGATGACGCCGGCGGGGGTGCAGGGCAGGAAGCGGTAGTCGCCGATCATGATCTTGCCCACGTTGTAGGCGTGGAAGGCGTCCACGTCCTTTTTGGGGTCGATGTGCTCCACCACCAGGGCCTCGTCCAGGCCTTTGGGCAGGGGGGACTGGACTAAAATACCGTTGATCTCCGGCTTTTCGTTGAGCTGGCGGATCAGGTCCAACAGCTCCTGCTGGGTGGTGGAGGCGGGCAGGGCGTACTCCTCGGAGTAGATGCCCGCGGCGGCGCAGGCCTTCTTTTTGTTGTTCACATAGATGCGGGAGGCGGGGTCGTCCCCCACGATGACCACGGCCAGGCCGGGCTGGATGCCCTTTTTCACCAAGGCCTCCACCTCGGCCTTGACCGATGCTTTTACCTGGGCGGAGACGGCCTTCCCGTCGATGAGCTTTGCCATGGCTGGTCCCTCCTTATTCCTTTGGCTCCGGCTGGGCCGGGGCCTCCTGGTCCTCTTCCTCCGCCGGCTGGGGGGCGTCCTCCTGGGGAGCTTCGGGCTCCTCCCCTGCCCCGGCGGGCTCTTCGGTCTCAGCGGGTTCTTCGGCCTCAGCGGGCTCCTCGGTTTCGGCAAGTTCCGCCTCTTTGGCCTCTTTCTCCTTCTTCCGGTTGGGGAAGATCTCGTCCAGCTCCTCGGGGGGCAAATCGCCGAAGATGGTGCTCTTCTCCAGCTCCGGGTCCACCACGGGCTCTACCAGGCCCACGGCCTCCATGACCTTGCGGCTGCCGCAGCCGGTGAGGCTGGTCTTATGCCGCAGCAGGAACAACAGGACCAGGCCTACCACCACGCAGGCGCCGGCCAGCACCTGGGACACCCGCAGGGAGGTGCCGGGGATGATGAGGCTGTCGGTGCGCAGGCCCTCGATGAAGAAGCGGCAGGCCCCGTACCACACGATGTACAGCAGGAAGGTCTGGCCGTCGTAGCGGCGGAGATAGAGGTTGAAGAAGTGCAGCAGCACGAAGCCTACCACGCACAGCAGGGACTCGTACAAAAAGCAGGGGTGCACCGGGCTGCTGCCCACCACGGCCTGGGTGTTGTCGCTGACCATGCCCCAGGGCAGGTCGGTGGCGGTGCCGAAGGCCTCCTGGTTTACGAAGTTGCCCCAGCGGCCGATGGCCTGGCCGATGAGGAAGCCCAGGGAGGTCACGTCCAGCACGGCGGCCACCTTCAGCTTGCGCAGCTTGGCCATGAGCCCGCCGAACACCAGGGCGCCGATGATGCCCCCGTAGATGGCAAGGCCCCCCTCCCGGATGTCGAAGATCTTAATGGGGTCGCTCCAATACTTGTCGCCGTCGTAAAAGACGCAGTAGTAGAGGCGGGCGCAGACGATGGCCCCCACCAGGCCCACCAGCACCGCGTCGAAGAGGCGGTCGGAGTCCACGTTCATCTTCTTGCTGGCCCAGAAGGCGTAGCCTACCCCCAGCAGGAAGCCCAGGGCGATGAGGATGCCGTACCAGCGCACCTGGAAATTGCCGATGGAGAAGGCCACTTCGTTTACCGTACATTCGATCCCCAGGCCGGGGAAATCCACTACATGAGTCATGTTGTTTCCTTTCTGCTGTCTTGCCTATGAATTGTTACAGGGTCTTTACGATGGAGAGCACCTGCTGCTCCAGGGGAAGCCCTGCCAGGAACTGCTCCACATCGGCCACCGTGATACCTGCCAGGGCGTGGATGTAGGAGAAGAGCTCCCTGCCCTTGAAGGTGAGGCTGAGGATGGCGTTGGCGATGCTGGCCGTGCTGTTGAGGGCGGCCAGGTTCTGGCCGTAGAGGCTGCGCCGGGAGCGCTCGAAAGCGGCGGGGTCGATGCCCTCTTGCCGCAGGCGCAGCAACTCCTCCGTGATGGCTGCGGCCACGGCCTCCGGGTCGTTGGATTCGCCGCCGAACATGAGGGTGGCGTAGCCCTCCCCCTCGAAAAATTCCGAGGCGAAGCTGGACTCGTTGACCAGGCCGCTGTCCAGCAGGCGGCGGAACAGCGGGGAGGCCTCGGAGGCCAGGACTTCCAGGAGGACCTCGGCGGCGGCCAGGTCCTTCTCCCCCCGGGGCGCTGTCCCGGGCAGCTTATAGCCAAACTGGAACAGGGGCAGGGCCACAGAGAGGGCCTCCTCCACCCGGGGCTGGGCCACAGAGGCGGGCTCGTCGGGGAATACCCGGCGGACGGTGACGGGGTCGCAGGGCTTGAGCATCTGGTCCAGGAGCTGGCACACCCGGTCCACGTCGAAGCTGCCCGCCAGGACAAAGGCCATGTTGTGCAGGTTATAGAAGGTGCGGTAGCAGCGGTACAGGTGGTCCGGGGTGATCTTGGCGATGCTCTCCACCGTGCCGGCGATGTCCTGCCGGATGGGGTGGGCGTGGTACATGGCCCGCAGGTAGTTGAACATCACCCGCCACTGGGGGTCGTCGTCGTACATTTTGATCTCCTGGCCGATGATGCCCTGCTCCTTGCGCACGGTCTCCTCGGTAAAATAGGGGGACTGGACAAAGTCCAGCAGGATCTCCAAGGAGTCGTAGAGCCGGTCGGTACAGGAGAACAGGTAGCTGGTGTTCTCGAAGGAGGTGTAGGCGTTGGCGCTGGCGCCGGTCTCGGCGTAGCGCTGGAAGGCGTCGCCGTCCTCGCTCTCGAACAGCTTGTGCTCCAGGTAGTGGGCGATGCCCTCGGGCACCGTCTCCGGGGCGGGCTCGTCGCTGCGCTGGAAGCAGCTGTCGATGGAGCCGTATTTCGTGCTGAAAATGGCGTAGGTGGTGCTGCTCTTCTCCTTGGGGTACAGAAAGACCCGCAGCCCCGAGGGGTGGGTGCCCGTGTAGTAGAAATCCCCTACCGAGCCGCCGGTAATTTTTTGCAGTTCCATCTCAGCCGGCACCTCCTTTCAAGCGGTAGGACACGGCGTGCTTCAGCCGCCGGGCGGCCTGGACCACGTCCTCCGCCGTGTAGTGGGTGAGAAGGTCCGCGGCGTCCTCCGGGCTCTGGGTGGGGAGGTCGAAGGCCCGGGACAGGTACCAGTTCTCCACCGCGGGGAGGGAATCGGCCACGGAGCGCAGGGAATTCCTCATGGCCAGCTTGGCGTGGGAGAGCTCCTCCTCGGTCACGTCCCCCTGGCAGATGGCGTCCAGCTGGGCTTGGATGGCCTCCTCGGCCCGGTCCATATTGCTGGGCTCTACCCCGCTGTCGATGAACATGGCACCGCTGGCCCAGGAGAAGGCGGAGGAGCAGTAGTAGCAGAGGCTCATCTTCTCCCGCACGTTCAAAAACAGCTTGGAGCTCACTGTGCCGCCCAGCACCGCGTTTACCAGCTGGAACAGCATGCGCTCCTGTGGGGCGGCGTCCACCCGGTAGGCCAGGGACAGCTTGCCCTGGCTGACGGGCTGCTCCTCGGTGACACGCAGGACCTCCCGGGGCTCCCGGTAGGGGGCCTTCCCCAAAAGGCGGGGCTGCCCTATGCCCTGGAACCGCTGCCGGAAGGCGCTGGCCTCCGGCTGGCAGTCCCCCAGGGCGAAGATCTCGATCCGGGCGGTTTCCAGGGTCTGGCGCCAGGCCTGGTACAGGCCTTCCCGGCGGAGATTCTGAACGGCCTCCCGGCTGCCGCAGCGGTCAATGCCCGCCCGCTGGCCCTGGAACAGAAGCTCCTCGCAACGGCGGCGGGCGTAGACCATTTTGTCGTTGTACTCGGCGTCCTTCAGCTCCAGGAGCTGGCGCTTCTCCTGCTGGAAGCCCTCCTGGGGGAATTCCCCCTCCCTGTCCAGCAGGGGGTCGAAGAGGGCGTCGAACAGGAGCTGGGACAGCTCGGCCAGCATGTCCTCGCCCCCGAAGGCGTAGCGGCTGGCGATGCCGGAGACGGAGAGCTCCAGCACCTGGTACTCCCCGAACTTCCGCACGCCGGAGCGCAGGCTGGCCCCGTAGAGCTCCGCCAGGCGGCAGCTTAAGGCGGTGTAGTCGGGATACCGCCGGGTGGCGCGGCTGGCCAGGGCGGGCAGGATGCCCCGCTGGGCGGCGGTGGCCTCCTCAAGGGGCAGCAATAAATCTACAGACAGGCCCAGCGTCTTAAAGCGAGGGTCTGTAAAAGTGTTTAGCTTTACAGCATTGTTGATCTGTTCCACAGATAGGGTGCTCATAGTTAGCTCGTTCTCTCCTGGGATTGTATAAATATTCGTGAAAAAGCAGGTCACTGCCAATCATTATACCACATTTTCCAGGTAAATGAAGTGGGAAATGAAAAATTTTGGTGTGTGTAGAAAAACGCACCGCTTTGTGGGAAAGCGGCACGTTTTCGAGGTCGTCGTTTTGTCATCACATGGTGCCGAAGATCCGGTCCCCCGCGTCCCCCAGGCCGGGAAGGATGTAGCACTTCTCGTTGAGGCAGCGGTCCACGGCGGCGCAGTACACCTGCACGTCGGGATGGGCCTCGGCCAGGGCCTGGATGCCCTCGGGGGCGGCGATGATGCACAGGAATTTGATGCTCTTGGGGTGGCTGCGCTTGATGATGGTGACCGCGTCGATGGCGGAGCCGCCGGTGGCCAGCATGGGGTCCAGGACGATGACGTCACGTTCTTCAATGTCCTGGGGCAGCTTGTTGTAGTACTCCACGGGCTTGTGGGTCTCGGGGTCCCGGTACAGGCCGATATGCCCCACCTTGGCGGAGGGCACCAGGCTCAGCATGCCGTCTACCATGCCCAGGCCCGCCCGGAGGATGGGCACGAAGGCCAGCTTCCGCCCGGCGATGACCTTGGTGGTGGTCTTTTCCAGGGGGGTGACGGTCTCTACGTCCATCAGGGGCAGGTCACGGGTGGCCTCGTAGCACATGAGCATGGCAATCTCACTGACCAGCTCCCGGAAATTTTTCGTGCCCGTGGACACGTCTCGCAGAAAAGTGAGCTTGTGCTGGATCAGGGGATGATCCATGACAAAGACGTTTGGATATTCCATGGCAAACTACCTCCCAAAAAATTCAGTCCGGCGGGGTCACAGCTCCCCTGCCTCGATCTGGGCGATCTGGTCGATGCGCCGCTGGTGGCGGTCCCCGTCGAAGCCGGTGTGGAGGAAGATCTCCGCCAGCTTTACGCCGGTGGCGGTGTCCACCACCTTGCCGCCCATGCACAGGATGTTGGAGTTGTTGTGGCGGCGGGTCATCTCGGCGCAGTACTCGTTGGTGCACAGCGCCGCCCGGATGCCCTTCACCTTATTGGCGGCGATGGACATGCCGATGCCGGTGGAGCACACCAAAATGCCGTAATCCGCCTGGCCCTGGGCCACGCAGCGGGCCACCTGAGCGGCGATGGGGCCGTAGTCTACCGAATCCTCGCTGAAGGCGCCGAAGTCCTGGCAGGGGATGTGCTCCTGCTCCAGGTAGGCGCGCACGGCCTCTTTTAAGGCAAAGCCGCCGTGGTCGCAGCCGATCGCAACTTTCATAGGGAGATCCCTCCTTGTTTTTGTTCCATTCGTTGTTTCAGTTCCCGCTCCGCCTGGGGCAGCCGCAGGTACACCGGGACCAGCTCCGCCGGGCTGCAGGCGGGGCGGGTCTCCTCACAGGCCAGCAGGGCCACGGAAGAGGCCCGCTGGTACCGCTGGGCCTCGGGGGCCAGCCGCGCCCCCCAGGGGGAGAAGGCCTTGTGGCACAGGGCGGCGCCGTCCCCCAGAAGGAGCAGGCGCTCCCCGTAGGGGCGGCACTCCTCCCCCAGCTGTTGGATGGACAGGGCCCGGTCCCCGGTGAGGCGGCGGAGCGTGCCCCCCTGAGCCTGGAACAGGGCGTTGTACACCTGTCCGCAGCGGGCGTCCATCACCGCGCAGAGGATGGCGCCCTCCTGGCCCAGGCCGCCGTAGGCGATGGCCTCCAGGGTGGAGAGGCCGCAGCAGGGGGTATTGTGGGGAAAGGCCAGGCCTTTGACGCAGGACACGCCGATGCGCACCCCGGTAAAGGAGCCGGGGCCGTGGGTCACGGCGAAGCGGTGGAAATCGCCGGGGGACTTCCCCAGGCTTTGCAGCAGGCCCTGGACCATGGGCAGCAGGGTCTGGCTGTGGGTCTGCTTTGTGTTCATGTAAAATTCCCCCAGCAGCCGGCCGTCCTCCGCCACGGCGGCAGAGGCGGCGACGGCCGAGGAGTCGATGCCTAAGACCAGCATGTTACAGCTCCCCCTTCCAGCCTGTGATGGTGATGACCCGCTGGGTCTCCCCTTCTCCCGGGGCGATGGCAATGGTCACTGTGCCCTCCGGCAGGGCCTCGGCGATGTTTTCGCTCCACTCGATGACCAGCACCCGGTCCGTGTCCAGGTAGTCGAAAAAGCCGGTGGAGTACAGGTCGTCCCAGCCGGTGACGCGGTACATGTCGAAGTGCTCTACGGTCAGGCGGCCCTGGTACTCGTTGACGATGGCGAAGGTGGGGCTGGAGACCACGTCCCCCGCCCCCAGGCCCCGCATGAGGCCCCGGGTGAAGGCGGTCTTGCCCATGCCCATGCCCCCGGTGAAGGCCAGCACCTCCCCGCCGGTGAGCCGGGCGGCCAGCCGGGCGGCCAGGGCCTCGGTCTCCGCCGGGGAATTGGTGGTAAAGCGCTGCTCCATAGCTTAGAACAGGCCGTGGATCACAGCCTGGCTGTCCACGTCGATCTTCTCGGCGGCGGGGACCTTGGGCAGGCCGGGCATGGTCATGATGTCGCCGGCGTAGGCCACCACGAACCCGGCGCCGGAGGAGAGCTTCAGGTCCCGGATGGTGATGGCAAAGCCGGTGGGCCGGCCCAGGAGGGCCGGGTCGTCGGAGAGGGAGTACTGGGTCTTGGCGACACAGACGGGCATCTTGTCGCCGCCCAGGGCCTTGATCTCCTTTAAGGACTTTAAGGCCTTGCTGGTGTAGGTCACCTTGTCCGCGCCGTAGATGGTCTTGGCGATGGTCTCGATCTTCTCCTCCACCGGGGCCTCGTCGGGGTAGATGGGGGCGAAGTGGGACTTGCCCTCCGTCTCGTCGATGACGTCGCAGATGGTCTGGGCCAGCTCCTTGCCGCCCTCGCCGCCCTTGGCGAACACCTCGGACAGGGCGTAGCGCACCCCCAGCTCCTTGCAGCAGTTGTCGATGACCTGGAGCTCCCCGTCGGTGTCGGTGCCGAAGCGGTTGATGGCCACCACCACGGGGATGCCGAACTTCTGCATGTTCTCCACGTGGGCTTTCAGGTTCACCACGCCTTTTTCCAGGGCGGGGATGTTCTCCTCCCCTAGCTGGGCCTTGGGCACGCCGCCGTTGTACTTCAGGGCGCGGACCGTGGCCACCACCACCACGCAGGAGGGGGTGAGCCCGGCCATGCGGCATTTGATGTCCAGGAATTTCTCGGCGCCCAGGTCGGAGCCGAAGCCAGCCTCGGTGATGCAGTAGTCCGCCAGCTTGAGGGCCAGGCGGGTGGCCCGCACGGAGTTGCACCCGTGGGCGATATTGGCGAAGGGCCCGCCGTGCATGATGGCCGGGGTGCCCTCGATGGTCTGCACCAGGTTGGGGTTCACCGCGTCCTTCAGCAGGGCGGTCATGGCGCCGTCGGCCTTGATGTCCCGGGCGTAGACGGGCTGGCCGCTGTAGGTGTAGGCGATGAGCATATCCCCCAGCCGCTTTTTCAGGTCGTCCATATCCTTTGCCAGGCACAGGATGGCCATGACCTCGGAGGCCACAGTGATGATGAAGCCGTCCTCCCGGGGCACGCCGTTGATCTTGCCGCCCAGGCCCACCACCACGTTGCGCAGGGCCCGGTCGTTCATGTCCAGGCAGCGCTTGATGAGGATGCGCCGGGGGTCGATGCCCAGGGCATTCCCCTGCTGCAGGTGGTTGTCCAGCATGGCGCAGCACAGGTTGTTGGCGGAGGTGATGGCGTGCATGTCCCCGGTGAAGTGGAGGTTGATGTCCTCCATGGGCAGCACCTGGGCGTAGCCGCCGCCGGCCGCGCCGCCCTTGACCCCGAACACCGGGCCCAGGGAGGGCTCCCGCAGGGCGATGATGGCGTTTTTGCCGATTTTGGCCATGGCCTGGCCCAGGCCCGCCGTGGTGGTGGTCTTCCCCTCACCGGCGGGAGTGGGATTGATGGCCGTTACCAGCACCAGCTTGCCGTCGGGCTTGTCCTGCAGGCGCTGGAACAGGGACTGGTTCAGCTTGGCCTTGTAGCGGCCGTAGAGCTCCAGCTCCTCCTCTTCGATGCCCAGTTCTTTCGCGACCTGGACGATGGGCTTTAACTGCGTGCTCTGGGCGATCTCGATATCTGAAAGCATTTCCCCCACACCTTTCCGACCGTTGCCGGCCAAAAAATGATTTGCATACGCAGTCCTATTATAGAATATCTTGCCGGAAGTGTAAAGCCCGAAACAAAAAACTTGAAGCCCGCGGGGGGATATGCTATAATAGTTTGACATAATTTGTGAAGAAACCGCCCCCGCGGGGGCTTTGGGAAAGAACAGGACTGCTATGGCAAAACGATTTTTCAAGGGACTTTGGGACTACATCAAAAAGGCGGACATCATTTTGTGGCTGCTGCTGGCCATGATCTCCGCCTACAGCCTGGTGCTGCTGCGCAGCGTGGACTACGCCACGGGGTCGGGGTACTTCCGCACCCAGCTGCTGGCCATCGGGCTGGGGGTGGCGGCCGCGGTGGTGGTCACCCTCATCGACTACGCGGAGATTGCCAATTTCTGGTACCTGCTGGCGGGGTTCTCCATCTTTCTGATGGTCTACACCAGCTTCTTCGGGGAGCAGGTGGTGGGCAGCGGCGGCGTAGACGCCAAGGCGTGGATCAACATCGCCGGCAGGACCTTCCAGTCCTCGGAGCTGGTGAAGATCGCCTTTATCCTCACCTTCGCCAAGCACCTGGACGTGCTGCGCAAGGGCAGCAAGCTGGACCACCCCCTCCACGTGATGCTGCTGGGCTGCCACGCCCTGGTGCCCATGCTCCTGTGCGAGATGCAGGGCGACACGGGGGCGGCCATCGTGTTTTTCGCCATTTTCCTCACCATGAGCCTCTCCGCGGGCATCAAGCTGCGGTATTTCGCCGCCCTGGGGGGCATCGTGCTGGTGGCGCTGCCCCTGCTGTGGATGTTCGTGATGAAGGACTACCAGAAGGCCCGGTTCACCGCGGTGTTCAACCTGGAGGACCCCACGGTGCAGATGGAGGACGGCTACCAGCAGTACCAGGGGCGCATCTCCATCGGCAGCGGCAGGCTGGACGGGACGGGGCTGTTTAACGGCACCCGGGTCGCCAACAAGAGCGTGCCCTTCCAGCAGAGCGACTACATCTTCTCTGTGGCAGGCGAGGAGCTGGGCTTTATCGGGTGCTCGCTGATCCTGTTGCTGCTGCTGCTGTTCATGGCCAAGGTGCTCCACGTGGCCAGCACCTCCCGGGACGATTTGGGACGGTATATCTGCTTCGGCTTCTTCGGGATGATCGCCCTGCAGAGCGTATCCAACATCGGCATGTGTCTGGCGCTGCTCCCCGCCATGGGCGTGACCCTGCCCTTCTTCAGCGCGGGCGGGTCCTCGGCGGCCTGTATGTACCTGGGCTTCGGCCTGGTGCAGGCGGTGTACATGCGCCGCAAGGAGAGCGACGGCATGCGGCTGAAACGGAAGCAGCCCTTACGCTTCTTCTACAAGCAGCTGAAGGATATTTGAACAGACATCATGGAAAAAAGGCTGCCGTTGTGAACACGGCAGCCTTTTTTGGCGTTTTACAAAAAAACGGGATCGTATTGCTCTTTCAAAGCGTGAGAGCGCATTCCTCAATACTCGCTGTAATCCCGTATCTTTTTGAGAGCGCCGACATAATCGTGAGCAGTCCCCTTAAAATTATCTGGATCGATCGGGTGATGGATATTATAAAGGATCCCCGTTTCTCCCGTCCTTCCCAGATCATCCTCGTCTATATGCCTCTCATCAATATGGACATTGACGATTTCGAGACATACCAAAACAGAATCGTCGCCTTCGGCAATTTCTTTCTCCCACTTGAAGCGGCACTCCAGGTTCATAAAACATTCATCGACCAGCGGGGCGTTCACCTTTTCCGCTTTCCTCCAGGTCAATCCAGCGGTTTTGATCTCATCTATCTCAAACTCGTTGTTTCTACAGGTCGACATACACTTATCATACAAATCGGCAGACATAAAATTGATGACAGCCTCCCCCGTTTCCTGGAGCGTTTGATATAGATGCCCGTATTTGCCAACAGCGGAAACAATGGCAAAATAACCGTTTTCCCCGCCGGTGAATGTCGTCCAGGACTGCATACAGGCGTTAGGCTGTCCATTGCTTTTATACGAAGTCATGATAAAGAGCGGAGAAGGGACTGAGGTGACGAACTCCATCCAGTGGAACCCATACATCTCCATGTTCTCCATCGATGCAGGCAACGTGCTGTACTGCTTTTTCATATCGATTTTTCTCCTCAAAATCAGATCCCGGCCACATATTTGCGAAAGGTCGGCAGCATGCCGATCTTGTCCGGGGTGTGGGGCGGCATTTGGAGGATGTCGTAGCCGGGCAGGTTGTTGCCCTCCACGAACACGGGGCCGTTGGGGGTGACGCCCACGTCCCAGCCGATGTAGCGCATTTGTGGCACCCGGGTGGCGGCCTTGAGGCACAGGGCCTTGGACTCCTCCCAGTAGGGGATCTGGAAGCCCACCAGCTCTACCCCGGTGAGGGGATGGCGCTGGTAAGTGACCCGCTCCTTGTCGTAGCCGGGGGCGGAGATTTTGCCGGTCTCCAGATCGATGGGGGCGAACATGCCCCCGGAGTGGAGGTTGTCCACCGGGCGGTCGCTGTTGCCGATGCGCACGAAGCCGTAGACGATGTGGGGGCCCTGGTCATTGAGGATGGTGACGATGCGCAGGGTGTTGAGGCAGTGGGGGTTCAGGGCGTCCATCTGGGGGTGCTGGGTGATGACCTCCTCCACCACGCCGATGTTGTCCTGCTTCAGTTTGGCGTAAAGGCTGGCAACATCGGGGAAATCGGCGGTACGCAGTTTCTCCACGCCCTTTCCCCCGCTCTCCGCGTCGGGCTTGACCATGAAGGTATCTTTGCCTTGGAGGAAGCGGGCCAGGTCCTCTTTGGAGGCCTTGGTGAAGTCCAGCCAATCCCGGCCCATACAGTCGGAGAAGGTGGTGTAAAAGTCTTTTTTGTTGTCGAACAGGTGGTAGTAGGCCCGGTCGTTTAAGAGGGCCACCAGCTTGTTGTTCACCTGGCGGGTGATGTAGGTGGCCCGCTGCTCCTCGGTGAGGTTGTAGAACTCGCAGAGGAGATAGTCGTTGTAGCCCGCGCCGTAGCGCAGGCCGCATTTGACCACGTCCGTCAGGATGGAGAGCCGGTTTTTCCCGCAGGCCTTGTGGACCTTGGACACGGTCTGGAACAGGCCGGCGTAGTCCATGCGCACCAGGCACTGGACCAGAAATTTCACATTCATCTGCTTCCCTCTCTTTCTCAGCCGCCGAAGGCCCTGCGCTGCTTGTCCAAAATGCGCTGGCGGCGGCGCTGGGTCTCCTCTTCGTCCAGGCGCAGCTCCCCCTCGTCGGTGATCTGCAGCACGCAGCCGGGCTTGGCCTCTTTGGGCAGCTCCGAGAGCTCGATGGCGAAGTACTTCTGGTCGCTGTCCTCGCAGATGGCGTATTTCCCCTCGAAGCGGTCGATGACTAGCTGTTTCATAGTGTGAACCATCCTTTTTTCCAACTATTTTTCGGTCTCTATGGTAAGGGCGCCCTCCTCTACGGAGAACACCACCGTGCCGTCGGTATCGGTGCGGTAGATTTCTGCCCCGGCTTTCTCCAGGCGGCGCAGGGGTTTGTCCCGGGGCAGCTCGTTGCGGTCGGGCCCCACGGAGATCACGGCGTATGCAGGGCTTACCGCCTCTACAAAGCGCTTGCTGCAGGAGCTGGCGCTGCCGTGGTGGGGGACCTTGAGCAGGCCGGCGCTCAGGTCCAGGCCGGATTTTACATAGTCAAGCTCCGCCTCCTCCTCGATGTCCCCGCAGAACAGGGCGGTGAAGCCCTGGTACTCCAGCCGGCACACCAGGGAGGAGTTGTTGGTGTCCTCGTACTCCCGGAAAGGGCCCAGCACGGTGAACACCGCCTCCCCCAGGGAGAAGGTGTCCCCCTGGGCCAGGGCGCGCCGGGAAAAGCCGCCCCGGTCCAGCTCCCGCTGGAGGGCGTCGTATTCCAGGCTGTCCGCCTCCAGGGCAAACTCCGACTGGAGGAAGGCCTTGACCGGCACCTCCCGGAGGACCTGGGCCATACCGCCGATGTGGTCGCTGTCCGGGTGGGTCATCACCACAAAGTCCAGGGAGGTGACGCCCTGGCGGGCCAGGTAGTCCACCACCACGTCCCCGCCGTCGGCGGCCCCGGCGTCGATGAGGCCGGCGTGGTCCCCGCACTGGACGAGGATGGCGTCGGCCTTGCCCACGTCGATTACGTGGATTCGCAGGCCGGAGACCTCCTCCGCCCCGCCGAAGCCCGAGGCCAGGAAGAGCCGGTTCCAGAACACCCGGCCGGGGTAGCTGGCGGAGAACAGCAGCACCGCGGCCAGGAGCAGCATGCCCGCCACCGGCAGAAAGTCCCGGAGACTGAGCTTGGGAAAACGCTTTTTGGCCCGGTGGGCCGGGCGGGACCCCTTCCCCATGGTTCAGTCCTCCTCCGGCGGGGGAGGCACGTCGGGCTTTTGCATGTTCTTCTCCATCCACTGGGCGTAGGTCATCAGCACCTGGCGGGGCTTGGAGCCCTCGTGGGGGCCCACCACGCCCAGCTGCTCCATGTCGTCGATGAGGCGGCCCGCCCGGGCATAGCCCAGCCGCAGCCGGCGCTGGAGGAGGGAGGTGGACGCCTGGCCCGCCTCTACCACCACTTTGATGGCCTCGTCGATCATGGGGTCGTTGCCGCCGCTGTCGCCGTCGGAGCTGTCGCCGCCGGAGGACTCGCTGGCGGCGTTGCGCTCGATCTCCTCCAGCACGTCTTTGTCGTATTCCAGGGACTTGGATTTCTTGACAAAGTCCACCACCGCGGCGATCTCCCCGTCGGTGACGTTGCAGCCCTGGACGCGGATGGGCTTATTCACCCCCACCGGGGCGAAGAGCATATCGCCGTAGCCCAGGAGCTTCTCCGCGCCGGCGGCGTCCAGAATGGTGCGGGAGTCCACGGCGTTGGACACGGTGAGGGCGATGCGGCTGGGGATGTTGGCCTTGATGAGGCCCGTGACCACGTCTACCGAGGGGCGCTGGGTGGCCACCACCAGGTGCATCCCGGCGGCGCGGGCCAGCTGGGCCAGGCGGCAGATGGAGTCCTCCACCTCCTTGGGGGCGGCCATCATCAGGTCGGCCAGCTCGTCGATGATGATGACGATCTGGGGCATGGCGGGCATGGGCTGGCCGTTTTCGTCCTGGTAGTTCTGGGACTCCGCCAGGGAGTTGTAGCCCTTTAGGTTGCGCACGTTGCACTCGGAGAAGATCTTATAGCGCTTCATCATCTCCGACACCGCCCAGCCCAGGGCCCCGGAGGCCTTGTGGGGGTCGGTGACCACGGGCACCAGCATGTGGGGCATGCCGTTGTACTCGGTGAGCTCCACGGCCTTGGGGTCGATCATCAGAAAGCGCACCTCGTCGGGGGTGGCTTTATAGAGCATGCTGATGATAAGGGAGTTGATGCACACCGACTTGCCCGAGCCCGTGGTGCCCGCGATGAGCAGGTGGGGCATCCGGGCCAGGTCCGCCACCACAGGCTGGCCGGCGATGTCCCGGCCCAGGGCCACGGTGAGCTTCCCCTTGGAGGTCTGGAATTGGTTGGACTGGATCAGGTCCCGCATGCGCACGGAGCTGCGGGTCTTGTTGGGCACCTCGATGCCCACGGCGGCCTTGCCGGGGATGGGGGCCTCGATGCGCACGCCGGTGGCGGCCAGGTTCAGGGCCAGGTCGTCGGCCAGGTTGGTGATCTTGCTGATCTTCACCCCGGCGGCGGGCTGGATCTCATACCGGGTGACAGCAGGGCCCCGGCAGATGTCAAGAATCTTGGTCTGGACCCCGAAGCTCTTCAAGGTGTCCACCAGGATGCGGCCATTGGTCTGGAGCTCCTCGGTCTCGGCGGCGGGGTCGCCCTGGGGGCTCTCCGCCAGCATGGTGATGGGCGGGAAGCAGTAGGCGCTCTGGGGCTGGGCAGCCTGGTACTGGAATTGCTCCTGGGGGGTGGCCTCCCGGCGCTTGCCCTCCTCCCGCTTCTGGAGAAACTCCTCGGTGAGGGCGGCCACCTCGTCCAGGGGCTCCTTCCCCTCCTCCAGCAGGTCCTCCTTCTCCCCGGCGGGGGGAGCTTCCTCCGTCACGGCGGGCTCCTCCGGGGACTCCTGGGAGGCCTCGGGCACCGGGGAGTGGACCGTATGTACCGGCGGGGCGGGGAGCTTCAGCTCCTGGACGGCCTTCACGGCCTCTTCCAGCTCCTGGGTGCCGGTGACGATGGCGGACGCCGCTTCCTCCTGGGGGTCGGCCTCTGAGGCGGAGCCGTCGGCCAAGCCAAAGACAGCCTTGAGTTTATCCAGCTTCTCGTTGGGCTCTTTCTGCTTTTTCTTGGGTTCCGGTTTGGGGAAGGAGCCGGCAGTCCCCAAGGACTGCACCGGGTGGGCGGGCAGCGGGGGCTCTAAGGGCACGTCGATGTCCGCGCGCTCCTGCTCCAGGAGCTGGCGCTCCTCTTCCCTGCGCTGGCGGGCGTTCTGGATGCCCTCGCTGACCACGTCCACCGGCTTTTTCAGGGTGCGGAACAGGCCGATGAGGGTGGTGCCCGTGAGGACCATGATGGCCACGAACAGCAGCAGCAGGACGATGATCTTGGCGCCCAGCTCACCGGCGGCGTAGAGCAGGGGCTGGCCCAGCAGGCCCCCCACCACCCCGCCGCTGGTGTTGGCGTTGCGGCTGTACAGGATGCTGAGATATTCCCCGAAGTTGAGGCCGTCGGGAAGCTTGGATGCGCCGAAGATGAAGCCGGTGGCGCAGAACAGCACGATGACCACCACGGTCATCCAGATTTTACCGGTGATGGAGCCCCGGGGCTTTTCCAGGGCGGTGATCACCGCCACGTAGACCATGAGCACGGGCCACAGCAGGGCCCAGCTGCCGAACAGGCCCAGCACCGCATTGTGGGCCCAGTTCCACAGGTTGTCCCCGGGGATGAGCACCAGGCAGGCCAGCAGGATGGCGCAGGCGAAGAGCACCACCGCCCGGACCTGGTTTTTCTGCCGCACCTGTTCGGCGGTGGGGCGCTGGGGGGCGGTGTTCTTCCCCCGGCCAGCGCCGCGGCCGGCGGGGGCGGCGCCCCGCTTCGCGGCAGTTTTCTTTTTCCCGGCAGAAGCCGGCTTTTTCGCAGCCAAGATGTTTCCCCTCCCTTTTCTTACTCTTCCGGCTGGGCCCTTACAGGGGGGCGCCGGTGAACAGGTTCTTATTGAGGATATGTTCGATGATGCCCAGCACCGTCACCAGCGTGCCGGCGATGAGGGTGTAGTAGGCGAAGATGGTCAGCTTGTTGGTGGTGACGATCCACTTTAAGAGCTTGATGGCCAGAAAGCCCACGATGGCCGCGGTGATAACCCCGGCGATGAGGGGCGCGGCGCCGATGGCGGCGCCGTCGGAGCCCAGGTCCTTGAGGGACACCACAGCCGCCGCGGCGATGGCAGGGATACCCAGCACGAAGGAGTAGTCCAGGGCGGTCTGCTGGTTGATGCCCCGCAGCAGCCCCACCGAGAGGGTGGAGCCGGACCGGGAGAGCCCCGGGAACACGGCGGCCACGCACTGGGTAAGGCCGATGACGATGGCGTCTACAGTGTGGAGCTTCTTCCGGCCGGGATTTTGCACCCGCCTGCCCTGCCGGTCCTGGATGGTCTTTTTATGGGTGAGGCGGTCGGCCCGGATGCCCAAAAACAGCAGGGCGCTGGTGGCCAGCAGGGCCAGGCCCTCGGCCAGCATGCTGGAGTCGGAGCCCAGCTGGTCGGACAGGTCCTTGAGCTGCATGCCGGTGCCCGGGATGGGGGCGAACAGCAGGAACAGGGGCAAAAGCCCGATGATGAGCATGAAGATCAGCCGGCGGTCGTGGTTCATCTCGCTCCACTTGAATTTGCCGTGGACCACGTCCACGCACAGGGAGCCAAACTCCTTGAGGAGTCGCCAGATGAGCTTCCGGTACACGAACACCACCGCCACCAGGGTGCCCAGGTGGAGCATGATGTCGAACAAGATGCCCGGCAGCTCGATGCCGAACAGGTGCTTGGAGATGGACAGGTGCCCGCTGCTGGAGACCGGCAGAAACTCGGTGGCGCCTTGGATGATACCCTGGATGATGGCTTCGAAAACTGTCATATGTTCCTCCTATGTAGCGGCGGAGCCGCCGGGCGGGTCATTTGGCCCGTTTCCGCGGCTGCGCCGGTCTGTTGCGTTTTTTCTTCTCCTGGCCGATCATGCCGGTCAGGCAGTCCATGGCGTCGGACAGGGAGCCCAGCGAGTCGATGAGCCCCTCCTCCACCGCGTCGGGGCCGTCCAGGACCGTGCCCACGTCCATCACCAGCTCCTGGGTGTTCATGGCCAGGGTGGTGAAGCGCTCCCGGCTGATGTGGGAGTTCTGCACCACGAAGTTGGTGATGCGGTCCTGCATCCGCTGGAAGTACTCCAGGGTCTGGGGGATGCCCAGCACCAGGCCGTTCATCCGCACCGGGTGGATGGTCATGGAGGCGCTCTCGGCGATAAAGGACCGTTTGGCCGCCACCGCCAGGGGCACCCCGATGGAGTGGCCGCCCCCCAGCACCAGGGAGACGGTGGGCTTTTTCATGCCCGCCACCAGCTCCGCCAGGGCCAGGCCGGCCTCCACGTCGCCGCCCACGGTATTGAGCAGCACCAGGAGGCCGTCGATCTGGGGGTCCTCCTCCACCGCGACGATCTGGGGGATGACGTGCTCGTACTTGGTGGTCTTGTTCTGGGAGGGCAGGATATAGTGGCCTTCGATCTGCCCGATGATGGTGAGGCAGTGGATGGTATGCCCGCCCACCCGGGTGGTGACGGAACCGCTCTCCGCGATCTGGCGGCACTGGTCCGGCGCCTGGCCGGGGGCCTGGTCCTCCAGGTCCTTCTCCGCCCGGACGCGCTTGGCTGTGTCTTTTTTCATAAACGGCACATCTCCTTTCGGAGATAGTCTGCCGTGGGCAGGGCAAAATCATACCTTGGCCGGGGGAAATTCCCGCCGGACTGGAATGAACCAATCTATTATACCATTTGTTTCCGGTTTCAGCAAGGAAAAAGCGGCGGCGGGGGAAAAAATCCTCTCTCCCTTTACGTTGCGGTTGGACCGTGATATAATTTGTGCGAAGAGACCACGTGAGAGGAGCGGGAGGATGGAAAGTTTACGGATTGCCCTGGAGACGGTGCTGCCTTTATTTTTGCTGCTGGCCATCGGGTATGTGGTGAAGCTGTCCGGCATGATGAACGAGACCTCGGTAAGGCAGATGAACAAGGTCATCTTTCAGATTTTCCTGCCGCTGCTGGTGTTCACCAACATCTACAACACGGAGCTGGCGGAGAGCTTCCGCTCGGACCTGCTGCTGTACGCGGTGGCCGGGGTGCTCATCCAGTTCCTCCTCTCCCTGTGCATCGTGCTGCTGGGGGTGAAGGACAACGCCAAGCGGGGGGTGATGCTCCAGGGCATGTTCCGCAGCAACTTCGTGCTGTTCGGCATCCCCATCAGCACCACCCTGTACGGGGACACCGCCGCGGGGCTGGCGTCCATCCTCATCGCCGTCATCATCCCCCTGTACAACGCCCTGGCGGTGGTGGCCCTGGAGATGTTCAACGGCAAGAAGCCCAGCTTTTTCAAGATTTTATTCGGCATCCTCACCAACCCGCTGATCCTGGCCTCGGCGGCGGGCATCCTGTTCGTGGTGTTCCAGATCCCCCTGCCGGAGATGGTCTACGACGCCGCCATGGACCTCTCCGCCATCGCCACGCCCCTGGCCTTCATCATCCTGGGGGCCTCCTTCAGCTTTGGGGACGTGGGCCGCTATGTCAAAGAGCTGTTCCTCACCCTGGGGATGAAGCTGGTGGTCTTCCCTGCCCTGTTTTTGGGGATTGCCATCCTCCTGGGGTTCCGGGACGCCTCCCTGGCGGTGCTGCTCACTGTGTTCGCCGCGCCGGTGGCGGTGTCCTCCTTCACCATGGCCCAGCAGATGGGCGGCGACGACAAGCTGGCCGCCCAGATCGTGGTGTTCTGCACCCTGTTTTCCATCCTCACCATTTTCCTGCTGGTGTTTTTCCTCAAGGAGTTCCATTTCTTCGCGTGACCTTTCCTCCCGCCGCTGCTGGCGGGAGGATGTTTTTTGTGGAAAACGCTCTGTTCTTTCCTTGACAGAACCGGGCTTTTGTTAGATAATATACCTATCATATTACAAGGGGGAGAAACCTCATGGGCAGCACAATCGCACAAAAGATCATCGCCGCGCACCTGGTAAGCGGCAGCATGCAGGTGGGCGAGGACATCGGCCTGCGCATCGACCAGACCCTGACCCAGGACGCCACCGGCACTATGGCCTATCTGGAATTCGAGGCGATGGGCGTGCCCCGGGTAAAGACGGAGCGCAGCGTGGCCTATATCGACCACAACACCCTGCAGAGCGGCTTTGAGAACGCCGACGACCACAAGTTCATCCAGTCCGTGGCGAAGAAGCACGGCATTTACTTCTCCAAGCCCGGCAACGGCATCTGCCACCAGCTGCACCTGGAGCGCTTCGGCGTGCCGGGCAAGACCCTCATCGGCTCGGACAGCCACACCCCCACCGGGGGCGGCATCGGCATGCTGGCCTTTGGCGCCGGCGGCATGGACGTGGCCGTGGCCATGGGCGGCGGGGAGTACCATATCACTATGCCGAAGATGATGAAAATAAATCTCACCGGCAGGCTCTCCCCCTGGGTCTCCGCCAAGGACGTGATCCTGGCGGTGCTCCAGAAGCTCAGCGTGAAGGGGGGCGTGGGCCGCATCATCGAGTACGCCGGGGAGGGCGTAAAGACCCTGTCCGTGCCGGAGCGGGCCACCATCACCAACATGGGCACCGAGCTGGGCGCCACCACCTCCATCTTCCCCTCTGATGAGATCACCAAGGCCTTTTTGGAGGCCCAGGACCGGGGGGACTGCTGGGTGGAGCTGAAGCCCGACGAGGACGCGGTGTACGACGAGGTCATGGACCTGGACCTCTCCGCCCTGGAGCCCCTGGCCGCCTGCCCCCACAGCCCCGACGCGGTGAAGTCCGTGGGGGAGCTGGGGCCCATCCATATCGACCAGTGCTGCATCGGCTCCTGCACCAACTCCTCCTATCTGGACATGATGCGGGTAGCCTCGATTCTGAAGGGCAAGACCGTGCACCCCGACGTGGACCTGACCATCGGCTGCGGGTCCAAGCAGGTGTACAACATGCTGGCCCTAAACGGCGCGTTGGCGGACATCATCGCCGCGGGGGCGCGGGTGCTGGAGTGTACCTGCGGCCCCTGCATCGGCATGGGCCAGTCCCCCCGGTCCGGGGGTGTGTCCCTGCGCACCTTTAACCGGAACTTCGAGGGCCGCAGCGGCACCGCCGACGGCCAGGTCTACCTGGTGAGCCCGGAGACCGCCGCCGCCTCCGCATTGGCCGGGGTGCTCACCGACCCCCGCACCCTGGGTGACTATGAGCCCATCGCCCTGCCGGAGCAGTTCCTTATCAACGACAACATGATCCTGCCCCCCGCTCCGGAGTCGGAGATGGACCAGGTGGAGATCCAGCGGGGGCCCAACATCAAGCCCTTCCCCGTGTCCCAGGCGCTGCCGGAGTCCATTGAGAAAAAGGCGATTCTGAAGGTGGGTGACAACATCACCACCGACCACATTATGCCCGCGGGGGCCAAGATTCTGCCCTTCCGGTCCAACATCCCCTATCTGTCCCAGTTCTGCTTCGGCGTGTGCGACAAGGAGTTTCCGGAGCGGTGCAAGGCGGCGGGAGGCGGCATCATCATCGGCGGCTCCAACTACGGCCAGGGTTCCTCCCGGGAGCACGCTGCCCTGGTGCCCCTGTACCTGGGGGTGAAGGCCGTGGTGGCCAAGTCCTACGCCCGCATCCACTGCGCCAACCTGGCCAACGCCGGGCTGATCCCCCTGCAGTTCAACGACGAGGCCGACTACGACAAGATCGACCAGATGGACGACCTGTGCCTGCCCCACATCCGCAAGGAGCTGGAACAGGGCACCGACGTGACCATGCAGGACCTGACCAAGGGCGTGGAGTTCCGGCTGACCGCCATGCTCACCCCCCGGGAGCGGCAGATGGTGCTGGCCGGCGGCCTGCTGAATTACACCAAAGAGAGGAATGAGTGATATGGCAGCGTTTGAGAAAATCCCCATGAAAACACCGCTGGTGGAGATGGACGGGGACGAGATGACCCGGGTCATCTGGAAGATGATTAAGGACATCCTGCTCCTCCCCTATCTCGACCTGAACACGGAATACTACGACCTGGGCCTGGAGAACCGGGATAAGACGGGCGACCAGGTGACCATCGACTCTGCCGAGGCCACCAAGAAATACGGCGTGGCGGTAAAGTGCGCCACCATCACCCCCAACGCCGCCCGCATGGACGAGTACCACCTCCACGAGATGTGGAAGTCCCCCAACGCCACCATCCGGGCCATTCTGGACGGCACGGTGTTCCGGGCGCCCATCCTGGTGAAGGGCATCACCCCCTACATTCCCAACTGGAAAAAGCCCATCACCATCGCCCGCCACGCCTATGGCGACGTGTACAAGAGCGTGGAGGCCCAAGTGCCCCAGGGCGCCAAGGCGGAGCTGCTGGTCACCAAGGCCGACGGCACGGAGGAAAAGTACCCCATTCACGAGTTTACCGAGAGCGGCGGCATCATCCAGGGCCTGCACAACCTGGACAAGAGCATCCAGAGCTTTGCCCGGGCCTGCTTCAACTACGCTTTGGACACCAACCAGGACCTGTGGTTTGCCACGAAAGATACCATCTCGAAAAAATACGACCACCGCTTCAAGGACATCTTTCAGGAAATCTATGACATCGAGTACGCGAAGAAGTTCCAGGAGGCGGGCATCGAGTACTTCTACACCCTCATCGACGACGCGGTGGCCCGGGTGGTCCGCAGCGAAGGGGGCTATATCTGGGCCTGCAAAAACTACGACGGCGACGTGATGAGCGACATGGTGGCCACGGCCTTCGGGTCTTTGGCCATGATGACCTCGGTGCTGGTCTCCCCCGACGGCACCTGCGAGTACGAGGCCGCCCACGGCACGGTGCAGCGCCATTACTACAAGTACTTAAAGGGCGAGAGCACCTCCACCAACTCGGTGGCCACCATTTTCGCCTGGACCGGCGCCCTGCGCAAACGGGGCGAGCTGGACCAGAACGTGCCCCTGGTGAGCTTTGCCAACAAGTTGGAGCGGGCCACCATCGAGACCATCGAGTCCGGCGTGATGACCGGGGACCTGGCCGCTATGTCCACCCTGCCCCAGGTGCAGCGGGTGGACACCGAGGGCTTCCTGCAGGCCATCCGCCAGCGGCTGGACGCCCTGCTGTAAGCACAGAAAATACTTAGGAAAGAGTTCGATCCCCATGCAGAAAAAAGATTCCGTTTCCATGTCGGTCATCCGCCGGCTGCCCCGGTACCACCGGTTCCTCTCGGAGCTGGAGCACAAGGGCGTGACCCGCATCTCTTCCAAGGAGCTCTCGGAGGAGATGGGCCTTACCGCCTCCCAGATCCGCCAGGACCTGAATTGCTTTGGCGGCTTTGGGCAGCAGGGCTACGGCTACAACGTGCCCCAGCTGTGCGAGGAGATCAAAAAGATCCTGGGCCTGGGGGCGCACCACAAGTGCGTGCTCATCGGCGCGGGCAACCTGGGGCGGGCCATTGTGGGGCACATGGCCTTCGACCAGCTGGGGTTTTCCCTCATCGGGGTGTTCGACAACTCCCCACGGGTGATCGGCAGCCAGATCAGCGGCCACGCGGTGCTGGACTACCGGGACATCGCCGCCTTTGTCCAGCGGGAGGAGCCCATTATGGCCATCCTCTGCGTCCCCAAGGAGAGTGTGGCGGAGATCTCCGACCAGCTGTACGGGCTGGGCATCCGGGCGTTCTGGAATTTCAGCCACTTCGACATCTCCCTGAGCCACCCGGACGCGGTGGTGGAGAACGTCCACATGAACGACAGCCTGATGACCCTCTGCTACCGGCTGAGCGCGGAGGAGCCCGGCAGATAACGACGGTAAAAAAAGAGGGGCTGCCCCGCGGGGCGGCTCCTCTTTTTGCTGCACGTTTATTATTCGTAGGGGACGATCTCGATGCTCTGAATGACCACGGGCTCGGCGGGGGCGCCGGTGTCGGGGTCGGCCTCCACCTGGGAGAGGGCGGTGACGTTCTCCATGCCCTCGAACACCTGGGCGAACACGGTGTGGCCGGTGCCCGCGGTGGAGTAGGCGCCGTCCAGGTAGGGGTTGCCGCCGTGCTCGGTGTACAGGTCCTGCACCGCGTCGGTGGCCTTATCCATGTTGACGGTGTTGGCACCCAGGCTGTCGTAGTAGTCGGCGTCCTGCTTGTAGACCTCATAGTTCTCCTCGTAGAGGTCCCAGTCGGGGGCGGTGCCGGTGCAGTTGATGAAGAATTGGCTGCCATTGGTGTCTGCCCCGGAGTTGGCCATGGACACGGCCCCGTCGATGTTCATGAGGTTGGGGGAAAACTCGTCCTCGAAGGCCTCGCCCCAGACGCTCTCGCCGCCGGTGCCGTCGCCGTTGGGGTCGCCGCCCTGGATCATAAAGTTCTCAATGATCCGGTGGAAGGTGAGGCCGTCGTAGTAGCCCTCCATGGCGTGGCGCTTAAAGTTATATACCGTCTTGGGGGCGGCCTCGGGGAAGAACCGCAGCTTGATGACCTCGCCGGTCTCCATGGTGATGACGGCGATCTCCTCCCCCGCCTCGGGCATGTCCAGCTGGTAGCCCACGGAGCCGAAGTCCGGGTCGCCCCGCAGGTCCTTTTCGGCCACCAGCTCCGAGGAGGCGTCCTCGGAGGCGCCGGCCACGGTCACGGCGGCCTCGTAGTTGCTGCCGCTGCAGGCCGCCAGGGGCAGGGCCAGCAGCAAAGCCAAGATCAATGGGATCAATTTTTTCATAACAGGCAAATTCCTTTCTGTTGCAGAATAGCAGTTCCTATTGTAGCGCAAAAGCCGCCGCCCTGCAAGGGGGAAATTCCCGGGTCATGTTCCCCCGGCGGCGGTCATATACTGCTCTGTAGAAAAAGGAGGATGCCAAAATGAGATTTTACCCGGAAGGCCGTTTGATCGACACCCCTGAAAACCGCGCCGCCCTCCGCTCCCCCGCCGCCCTGGCCGAGGCCATGGGGAACGGCCGCATCTTAGAGGCCAGGGCCCTGCTGTGCGACAGCTCCCACGACCTGGTGGTGGACCTGGGCCCCATGCGGGGCCTCATCCCCCGGGAGGAGGGGGCCATCGGCATCCGGGAGGGCACGGTGCGGGACATCGCCATCCTCTCCCGGGTGAACCGGCCGGTGTGCTTCCTGGTACAGGATATGTTCCGGGACGGGGCGGGGCGGCTCACCGCCCTGCTCTCCCGCCGGGCCGCCCAGGAGCGCTGCCGGGAGCACTACGTAAACGCCCTGCTGCCCGGGGACGTGATCGAGGCCAGGGTCACCCACATCGAGCCCTTTGGGGTGTTTGCGGACATCGGCTGCGGCATTGTCTCCCTGCTGCCCATCGATTCCATCTCCGTCTCCCGTATCGACCACCCAAGGGAGCGGTTCTCCGTGGGGATGGACATCAAAGCTGTGGTGAAGTCCCGGGAGAACAGCCGGGTGACGCTCTCCCACAAGGAGCTTTTGGGCACCTGGGAGGAGAACGCCGCCCAGTACCACCCCGGGGAGACGGTGGCAGGCACGGTGCGCAGCGTGGAGAGCTACGGGGTCTTTGTGGAGCTGGCCCCCAACCTGGCGGGCCTGGCGGAGCGGAAGGAGAACGTGTTCCCCGGGCAGCAAGCCAGCGTGTTCGTCAAGAGCATCCTCCCCACCCGGATGAAGGTAAAGCTGGTGATCATCGAGACCTTTGACCGGGAGGGGGAAAAGCCCGCCCCGCCCCGGTATTTCTTCACCGGCAGCCACATGGAGGAGTTCCGGTACTCCCCGCCCCAGTGCGAGAAAGAGATCCTCACCCGGTTTGGCCCCTGAAACAGGAAAGGCCCGCCCAGGCACAGCCCAGGCGGGTCTTTTTTATGGGATATGGGGAATCAGGCGGTGACTTCCTCGTAGGAGAATTTGCCGCCGGCGTAGGTGCAGCGGTACCGCTTCCCGGCGGTGATGCTGCCCTCCAGCATCCGCTCGGACACGTCGTCCTCAATCTGGCTCTGGATGACACGCCGCAGGGGCCGGGCGCCGTAGGTGGGGTCGTAGCCCTTCTCGGCAACAGCCTCCACCGCCTCGGGGGCAAACTCCATCTGGATATCCATCTCCTGGAGCTTCGCCCGCAGGGTCTCCAGCATCTTCTCCGCGATGCGGGAGGTGTCCTCCTTCGTCAGCTTGTGGAACACGATGATGTCGTCCACACGGTTGAGGAATTCGGGCTTGAAGAGGTTCTTCAGCTCGCCCATGACTAGGTCCTTGGTCTTTTCGAAGTCCGCCTCGCCGGTGGCGTCCCCCTGGGTGAAGCCCAGGCTCTGCTGCTTCTCGGTGA
>DXIW01000014.1 GCA_019112625.1 Candidatus Acutalibacter stercorigallinarum
TTCGCCAATCATGGAGGACTGCGGCGTCAAAAATCCTCAGAATCCGGAAAGGATTCCTCCGGTTTTTTCCTTGCATTCCTCTCATGCCGGCGAAAAATTCGGCAATTTCTCTTTTTTCAAACAAGCCCTAGGGGAAATCAGGAAGGTTTTTTGTGGGGGAGCTTCTTCTTTTGGAGCAACCCGGCGGCCAGGGAGCACAGGGCCTCCACCCCGCCGGCCATGAGAATGAACAGGGCGATCTGGCCCACGTAGGCGTACCGGGGCTGGACTTCCATCACCAGGTAGACGCAGCAGGCGGCGAAAATCACAAAGGGGATGAGGTAGGCTTTGAAATCGCCTTTGGGCCTGCGGAACAGGGACACGGCCCCCATGCCGCCAGCACCAGGGCGCAGGTGAACATAGCCCGGTCCAGGTCCTGCAAAAGCTGATAGAGGGTGGGGTAGTTCTCCCCTACGCTGCTCATGGACCAGCCCAGGGCCCGGTCCCACCAGAGGGTGCGCAGCTTGCTCACCGCCAGCTCCACCAGGGCGATGGGGCTGGTGCTTACGTGGTCCTGGATGACGGCCAGTTCCGCCTGGGTGCGGTCCAGGCCCTCCTCCATTTTGGCGGCGATGGCGTCGCCGTTTTCGTCGTGGTAGACGCCCTGCCACTTGGGGTTGGTGCCCACCACCACGCCCCAGAGGGGGTCGTGGTTGTCCAGGCCAGCGGCGTTGACGCCGGTGACCCGCACCAGGGCGGACAGAGCGGTGGAGAGCACCAGGAAGGTGAGGAACAAGGCCAGGAACCGCTGGAGGTAGGCCAGAAAGTTCTTCCAGCTGGCCTTGGAGAGGAAGCGGAAGATGAAGTAGGCCAGCAGGGGCACCAGCACCAGGGGGGCGTCGGGGCGCAGGGCGTTGGCCAGGGCCAGGCTGGCCCCGGCCCCGGCGTACACCGCCAGGCGGGGGTATTTCTCAAATCGTTTGCCCATGACCAGGTACAGGCAGAGGAACAGGAAAAAGGCGGAGGGGATGTTGTTGCACAGCACCGTGACCAGGGTGGCCGGGTACAGGAAGAAGGCATAGGCCAGGGAGGCCAGCCGGGCGGCGCGCTCGGCGAAATAGTCACGGGCGATAAGGTAGAGGAGTACGTTGGTGCCCGCGGACACCAGGCAGTTCACCAGGCGGAGGAAGGTGGGGCTGTCCCAGACTTTCAGGAGCAGGCCCTGCCAGATGACCAGGCCCGTCTGGTAGCCCCAGCGCTGGAAGTAGCTGGACTCCTGGAAGCTAAAGTCGCCTTGGGCGAACTGGCGGGAGGCCTCATACTGGGTGGCGAAGTCGGAGACGATGGGGGTGGTGATGAAGGCTACCGCCGCCAGGTGGATGAGGAGGGACACCCCGAACAGGCACAGGGAAAACCAGCGGGCGGAGAGGCCCTCGCTTTTGGAGACCAGGAAGAGCAGGCCCGCCAGGAACAGGATGGTCCCCAGCAGGGGATAGTAGACGGTGATGACCGCCAGCACCGCGACGCTGAAGCACACCGCGAAAAACAGCCGCAGGCCGGTAAAGATCTTGGTATCGGAAAGGGGCGGCATTTTCATCAGCTCCTCCAGTAGTATTCCTGTTAGTTATAGCACAGCGGGGCGGGAAAAGCAAGGGTCACTTGTGTCTCCCCCGCCCTGGGCCAGGGTGAGGAAGGCGGACTCACTGAGGAGGGTGGCGCCTTTTCCCCGGAGGATGGGGAGGGCGGCCCCGCCGACGACCAAGTAGTCCGCGGGGCCGCCGGAGGTGCTGTCTGCGGGGAGGCCGCCGGCGTTTTGCACCAGCTCCTTGGCCTGGCGGCGGGTGAGGGTGGAAAGGTCCCCGGCAAAGGCCACCCGCTTGCCATAAAAGGGGTGGGAGGGGTCGGCGGTGGGCCTGGGGGCCGGGGGCTTTTTCTTTTTGTCGAAGAGGCGGGCCAGCTCCTCTTCGGTGTACCGGGTATGGGCCAAGTCCCGGAGAGCCAGGTAGCAGGCCTGGGTGATGCGGCAATCCCCCAGGGCCCGGTGGGCCCCCAGGTAGGGGACGCCCAGGGCCGCGGCCACATCCCCCAGGCGGTGGTGGGGCAGCTTGGGCAGGAGCCTGCGGGACAGGCGGAGGGTGTCGAAAAAGTCGTTTGGCAGGGGGCGGCCCAGGCAGCGGGTGAGGTCGTCGTAGAGCATATTCACGTCGAAGTGGACGTTGTGGCCCAGGATGGGGTCGTCCCCCAGGAAGTCCAGGAGCCGGGGCAGGGCCGTCTCGGGGAGGGGGGCGGTTTCCAGCATCGAATCGGTGATGCCGGTGAGCTGGGTGATGAAGGGCTCCACAAAGCCCTCCTGCCACTCCCCGTTTCGGTAGAGCTCCCGGCGGGGCGGCTGGATGAGGGTGGAAAATTCCGCGGTCACCTGGCCGCCCCGGACCCGGAGGGCCGCGGCCTCGATGACGCAGCTGTACCGGTCCAGGCCGGTGGTCTCCGTATCTACCACCACGTAGTCCAGGGGGAAGCCGGGACGGTACTTCCCCTTGTGGGGCCGGGCGGGTTTTTCTTGTTCCCAGGCTGGCACGGCGCTCCCTCCTTTTTTCTTTTATTATAGCTCCCCATGGGGAAAGCCGCAAGGGCGGGACACACAAAAGCAGCTGCCCAGAGGGCAGCTGCCAAGAGGAAAAGAGGGAAAAATGAAGAACAAAGCTAAGAGCTGGGGGGCGGGCCGCTTCCTGCCCTGCCCCTTTGCTGTAAGTACAGGATACCCCGGGAATTTGAAGTCTGTGTGAAAAGAGTGAGAACAGAGGCTAAAAGTTTCGCGTTGCGTTTCCTTTTTTACTCTGGTACAATAGGACGGAGAAATCGTTTGAAAGGCGGCGCTGTGATGGAACTGATGGAACTGGCCCGGCAGGCGGAGCCCATCCTGCGGGAGGCGGGGGAACTGGTGCGCTCTATGGTCCACCCCAAGGTGTACACCAAGGAGGGGCATGCCAACTTTGTGACGGAGGCGGACCTGGCCTCGCAAAAATTTTTGCTGGAGCACCTCTCCCCCCTGGTGCCGGGGGCGCACTTCTTCGCCGAGGAGCAAAAGCAGAACAGGATGGAGCCGGGGTACAACTGGGTCATCGACCCCATTGACGGCACCACCAACTTTATGCGGGGGTACCGGCCCTCGGCCATCTCCGTGGGGCTGGTGGAGGACGGCCAGGGGGTGCTGGGCCTGGTGCTGGACCCCTGGAGCGGGGAGCTGTTCTGCGGGGTGAAGGGCCAGGGGGCCTTCTGCAACGGGGAGCCCATCCGGGCGGCCCAGGTGCCCATGGAGAACGCCATCGTGGTGTTCGGCACCACCCCCTACCGCCGGGACCTGGCGGCGCCCACCTTCCAGGTGGTGGAGGAGATCTTCCTGCGGTGCGGGGACGTGCGGCGGTCCGGCTCGGCGGCGCTGGACCTGTGCTATGTGGCCGCGGGCCGGTGCGACGGCTTTTTCGAGGGGAGGCTGTCCCCCTGGGACTACGCGGCGGCCTCGGTGGTATTACGGGAGGCCGGGGCCCGGATCGGGCCCAGCTTGGGGTTTGAGGAGCCCCAGCTCATCCTGGCGGGGAGCGGGGCGGTGTACCAGGCCCTGGCGGAGATCGTGAGGGAGAAGTGGAGCTATGATAGGGTGTAAAAAGAGGGAGCCGGGGGCTCCCTCTTTTTTTGTGGGGGGAGGAAGGAAAGGGAAGAGTGAAGAAGAAATGCCTATGTGGCGCCCACCCCCTGCCCCCTCCCGCGCATATACTTCTTGGGAAGAGGGGACGGCGCTGGCGCGGGAGGGGGAAAATTATTCTATATATCTCATTTCAAAGGGGCTGCGCCCCTTTGGAACCCTCACGGGGAGGAAAATGAGGGGGGGATTTTTCTTCGTGGTAATTGGGACTTTTAAGGGATGCCCCCTCAGTCACGATTTCATCGTGACAGCTCCCCCATGGGGGGGAGCCGAGACTTGCCTCCCCCGTTGGGGGCCGCAACGTGCCAGTGGCACGTTGCCTTGCGGCCGGTCTCCGTTGCCACTTCGGTCGGTCCTGGGCGCGCCCCACTGGGGCGCAGGACCCGAGCCGGCAGGCGAGACGGTGTCATCGCGGAGCGATGACGGGGGGTCGCCAGAGAAGCGGAGGGAAGTCACTTGCGGTCGTCTCTGCCCTGTTCCCGGCGGGAGGCTTTCCAGGCTTTGATGCGCTCCAGGCGCTCTTTGACCCGGGCCTCGCTGCCCTGGTCGGTGGGGCGGTAATAGGTGCGGCCCTGGAGGGAATCGGGCAGGCACTGCATGTCGGTGAGCTTTTCCGCGGCGTTGTGGGCGTACTGGTAGCCCTCCCCGTAGTGGAGGTCCTTCATCAGCCGGGTGGGGGCGTTGCGGATGACCAGGGGCACGGGCTCGGCCAGCATCTTCTGGGCATCGGTCTTGGCGTGCTCGTAGGCCACGTACAGGCTGTTGGACTTGGGCGCCATGGACAGGTACACCACCGCGTGGGTGAGGGTGACGTTGCACTCGGGCATGCCGATGAAGTGGCTGGCCTGGTAGGCGGCCACCGCCACCTCCAGGGCCCGGGAGTCCGCCATGCCGATGTCCTCGCTGGCGAAGCGGATGAGCCGCCGGGCCACGTAGAGGGGGTCCTCCCCCGCCTCCAGCATCCGGGCCAGCCAGTAGATGGCGGCGTCGGGGTCGGAGTTGCGCATGGATTTGTGCAGGGCGGAGATCAGGTTGTAGTGCTCCTCCCCGGTCTTGTCGTAGAGGAGGGATTTGCGGCTGGTGCACTGCTCTAAAATCTCCGGGGTGACCAGGGTCTCCTCCCCGCTGCGGTCGCCGTTTAACACCACCATCTCCAGGGTGGAGAGGGCGGTGCGGGCGTCGCCGTTGGCGAAGTTTGCGATCTGCTCCAGGGTGCCGGGGGCCATGGCGACCTTCTGGTCCCCGAAGCCCCGGGGGTCATGGAGCGCCCGGGACAGGAGCTCGGTCAGGTCCTCCACGGAGAGGGCCTGGAGCACGAACACCTTGCACCGGGACAGGAGGGCGGAGTTTACCTCGAAGCTAGGGTTTTCGGTGGTGGCGCCGATGAGGACGATGGAGCCCTTCTCCACGAAGGGCAGGAAGGCGTCCTGCTGGGCCTTGTTGAAGCGGTGGATCTCGTCCACGAAGAGGATGGTGCGCTCCCCCATGCGGCGACCCTGCTCCGCCTGCTGCATCACCTCTTTGATCTCTTTTATGCCGCTGGTGACGGCGCTGAAGTTGATGAAGTTGGAGCGGGTGCGCCCGGCGATGATGCGGGCCAGGGTGGTCTTGCCCACCCCCGGCGGGCCCCAGAAGATCATGGAGGACACCCGGTCCTCCTCGATAAGGCGGCGGAGGACCTTGCCCTCCCCCAACAGGTGGCGCTGGCCCACGAACTCCTCTAAGGTGCGGGGGCGCATGCGGGTGGCCAGGGGGATATTCCTGGGGTCCTGCTGGAAAAATGTGGTCTGTTCCATACTTAATCCTCCCCTCGGTTCTCCCGGCGGTACTCGCTGGGGGAACGGCCTGTCCGCGCCCGGAATACTTTGGAGAAGTAGGCCGGGGTGGAAAATCCTGACTGGGCGCCGCTTTCGGCCACGGTGCAGCCGGACTGGAGCAGCTCCAGGCTTTTGCCCACCCGGTAGTCCAGCAGGTAGTCGAACAGGGGCACGCCCATCTGCCGCTTGAAGAACCGGCAGCACTCGCTTTTGCACAGGCCCACCTGGCGGGCCACCTCCTCTAAAGTGACCTTCTCCCGGTAGTGCTGGTGGAGGAAGGCGAGGATCGCCCGGAGGCGGCGGAGCTTTTCCGGGTCCTCCCCGGTGTCCTGGCGGGCGGCCTCCCCGAAGCCCTGGTACAGCTGGGCCCAGATTTCCAGCAGGCCCCGGAGGACCTCCAGCTCGTAGAGCTCCCCCTTTTCCCGGGAGAGGCGGAGGATGGCCGCGAGCTCCCGCAAAATGCGGGCCTGCCAGTCCACCGCCGGGGTGAGCCGGGCAGAGGAGAGGCCCGGGCTGTTCACCAGGGCGTCCACGTATTTGGGGCCCAGCACGCTGCCCTCGAACCCCCGGAGCAGCCGGGGGTGGAAGGTGAGGGACAGGTAGTCGCAGTCCTGGCCGGGGAACTGGCTGCCGGCGTGGAGGGCGTTGGAGTTGCAGAAGAGGCCCTCCCCCGCCTGCAGGTGGTAGCGGCTGTCGTTGACCCGGTACTCCATGGCCCCCTCCAGCACCAGGGTGAGCTCGATCTCCCGGTGCCAGTGCCAGGGGAAGCCCCCGGTCACATAGGAGGAGAGCCACTTCCGATCGAGATACACGGGGAAGCCGTAGGTGCCGTGGCGCTTTTGCTCCTGGCCCTGTTCATCGATGCGCAATTCCATAGCAACGCCTCAATATCCTGCCGGGAACGGCCCTGCCGCCCGGCGTTGGTTTCTCTTTCCCTCATTATAGGAAAAGCGGCGGGAAAAAGCAACAGGGTTTTCCCCGGCTTTTTCCGGGGGAGGGCGGGGTTGCTTTTGCCCGGTCTCTCTGGTAAGACAGGGATGCGGGAATATTCCCGTGAGAGTTTGCTGGAAACGAATCGGCGGCTGGTCTTTCCTCGGGAAGACTGAACTTCCTGTTTACATAGCCCCACGCGGATGGGAGCCCATGTAGAGGGGAGTGAGCTTTGATGAGTGATTTTGAAATGCTCTCTCTGGTACTGATGGTCTTTATGGTCGTCGTGCCCCTGGTGGTCGAGCTCATCAAGAACACGAAAAAGTAGCCGCCCCGGGCTAAGGCAGCGGCTACTTTTCGGTAGTACATAAACTTTGGCCAACCGTGAGGGAAGTCGAGCATCGCGAGACTTGACTCGCCCGTTTTCCGGCAGGCTCTCTTTTTCTATCTCTATTATAGCATACGGCAGGGGAATGTCAACTGGGGGGAAAAATACCGGCGCTGCCGGTTTTTTATTTGCCGGTGCGGAGGGCGCGGGCGGCCTCGTCGGGGGTGACGCCCTCCCGGCTGTAGCGGGCCTTCTCGTAGAGGGTGTGGAGCTGTGGGTCCTGGAGGCCGGCGGCGGCTTCGATCTCCGCCGGGGAGCGCCAGGGCTCGGGGGGCTCTTTTTTCGCCCGGAGCACCCGCTGGCGGTAGCGCCTGCGCACCCGGCCGCTGGGGGAGCGGTCCCAGACCGGCGGGCTGCGGCGCTTTTTCCGAGGCAGGGCCTCCCCCTTCTCCGCAGGGGCCAGGAACTGCACCAGGTCGCCCTGGTCCCGGAAGGAGCTGCGGAACTGGCGGACCAGGTGGAGGATTACCCAGAAAAGGCCCAGGAGCAGCCCCACGCAGATGAGGGCAAAGACGATCTGCCCCACGATGGGGGGGATCTGGAAGGCGGAGCCCTCCCCGGTGCCCAGGAGCTCCTGGAGGGGGATGGCGCCGCTGTCGTGGATGGTGGTCTCCTCCACGGGGTCGGGCTGGGGCACCTGGACGCCCTGGCGGTCCGGCAGGGAGAGGGGCACGAAGCCGGTGCCCAGCACCCCGATGGGGATGAGGGCCCCGGCCAGCAGGACCATGCCCAGCAGGGCGGCGCCGCAAATGCGCAGGATGCGCCGGGCGGGGAGCCCCGCCATGCCCTGGTTGAGCACCAGGTAGTCCTCGATGCGGCGCAGGCCCTGGTAAGCCGCCCACAGCAGCAGGTACACCAGGGCGGTGACCCAGCACAGCCGCTGGAGGAAGTCCCCCTGGGTGAAGGCGCTGTAGAGGAACACCGGGACAAAGACCAGCACCAGGGGCAGCCTGGGGGCGTCCATGAGGGAGTCCACCGGGGTCTCGGAGAGGCGGTTCCTGGCCCGGAAAAAGGCGAAGAGGAACAGGGGGATCATGGCCAGGGGGGTGCCGGTGAGGAGCCAGCCCAGGCCGCAGAGCCCCAGGGAGGCCAAGAGGAACTGCCACAGGGTGGGGATACGCTGGGCGGCCAGGTCCAGCAGGGCCACGGGGACCGCCACCAGCAGGCCCCGGAGGTACACGCCCCCCAGGTCGTCCCCCCCGTGGAGGAACCGGTAAAAGGTGCAGCCCGCCAAAGCCAGGGGCAGGGCCAGGTGGAGCCAGCCCATGGCCTGCATGGCCCACTGCCGCCAGTTACCGCCGCCCGCCAGGCGGCGCAGGAAATTTGCCATACAGTCTCCTCCTCTCACGCCTGCCACCAGAGGCGGCGCAGGTTGCCGGGCTCCGGCAGGTCGGGGTGTTCCGCCAGGTAGGGGGCGATGTGCAGGCAGGGGCGCTTCCCCGCCCAGGCGGCCAGGTCCCGGCACAGGTCCTCCCGCTGGCTGCGGGAGATGAGCACCAGCAGGCGGTTCTCCCCCTCCCCAGGGGCGGGGAAGAAGGACTGGATGGGGGGCAGGCCGTTGCCCGCCTGGAGGCAGGCGAATTTCTTCTGCAGGGACAGGTCGCTGCCCGCGCCGGCCACCCGGCCGATGGCCAGGGGCCTGCCGGTGAGCACGTCGGTGCCGTTGCTGTACACCTCCACCTGGATGCCGGCGGACAGGAGCCCCCGGCACAGGGAGGCGGCCACCCGCACCCCCTCCTCATTGAGGACGTCGGCCTGCTGCACTCCTTTGCCCTCCATATCCACCAGGAGGGTGACGGTCTGGCTGAGGGTGGACTCGTGGAGGTTCACCAGCAGCTCCCCCTCCCGGGCGGTGGCCTTCCAGTTGATGTACTTCATGGGGTCCTCCCGGCTGTAGGCCCGGAGGCCGGCGAACTCCAGGGGGTCGTCGTACACCCGCTTTTTGCTGATGACGCTGCCCATGAGCTGGGAGAAGGGGATGGCGATGCGCTGGGCGTCTACCGGGCGGGGCAGCACGTAGAAGGAGGTGTTCTGGGGGAAGGCGGTGAGGAACTGCTGGGACATGGCCAGGTCCCGGGCCAGGAGGCCCGCCTCGTCGATGCGGTAATAGCCCCGCCGGCCGCAGACGAAGTCCAGGCGGCGGGTGATGCGCTGCCGGGGCCCCAGGGCGAAGATGTCCCGGCGGTAGGTGGCGTCGCTCACCGAGGAGTTGTCCTCCTGGGAGAACTGGAGGCCCTTGTCCATATGGAAGCTGATCTCCACCGCGGGCAGGGGCAGGAGCTTGTCGTTTTCCACCACCTCCCGCAGGGCGGACTCCTGGCCCTCTACCCCGTACTCCTGGGTGAAGGTGAGCTGGGCGCGCAGGCCCTTGTTCCAAAATCGCCGGTAGAGAAGGCCCAACAGCAGGTAGAGCCCCACCGCCAGCAGGAGAATCCACAGGACGGCCATTTCAGCGGCCCCAATCTTCCGTGGGGACTTCCACCCGCTGGAGCAGGTCCCCGGCGGCCTGGCGCTGGGCGGCGGAGGAGCCCGCCATCCCGCTGACGGACAGCCGGTGGGCCAGCACCGGCACCGCCACGGCCTTTACGTCCTCGGGCACGGCGTAGGCCCGGCCCGCCAGCATGGCGTAGGCCTGGGCGGCCCGGAGCAGGGCCAAAGTGCCCCGGGGACTGACCCCCAGCTCCACCCCACGCTGGTCCCGGGAGGCCCGGGCCAGCTCGACCAGGTAATCCAGCAGGGCCGGGTGGACGTAGACCTTCCGGGCCTGGGCCTGGAGCTGGCGGATGTCCTGGCAGGTGCACACGGGGGCAAGGTCCTCCAGGGGTTCGGCGTCCTGGAAGCGCTCTAAAATGGCCCGCTCCTCCTCCCGGCTGGGGGCCTGCATGGAGATACGCAGCAGGAACCGGTCCAGCTGGGCCTCGGGCAGGGGGTAGGTGCCCAGGGTCTCCACCGGGTTCTGGGTGGCGATGACGAAGAAGGGGGGCTCTAAGGGGCGGGTCTCCCCGTCCACGGTGACCTGGCGCTCGGCCATGCACTCCAGGAGGCTGGACTGGGTGCGGGGGGTGGCCCGGTTGATCTCATCCGCCAGCAGGATGTTGCAGAAGGCGGGGCCGGGCTGGAACCGGAATTCCCCGGCCCGCTGGTCGTACACATTGAGGCCCGTCACGTCGCTGGGCAGCAGGTCGGGGGTGAACTGCACCCGGCCGAACTTGCCGTCTACGGACTTGGCCAGGGCCCGGGCCAGGACGGTTTTGCCCATGCCGGGCACGTCCTCGATGAGCACGTGGCCCCCGGCCAGCAGGCCGGTGAGCAGCAGGGTGATGGTCTCCTCCTGGCCCACCAGCACGTTTTGGATGTTCGCTTTGATGTTTGGCAGCACGTTGGACACGGCTCATCTCTCCTCCCGCTTGATGGCTTTATTATAGCAAAGCGGGAAAGAAAAGACAAGGGAGAGGAGGGCAGGGAAGAAGTAAGAGTGAAGAGTGAAGAGTGAAGAGGTAAGGGATAAGGGGCTGGTCCTTCTTTGCGGCCGGGGTGGAGGAAACTTGGCTCCCCCTTAGGGGGAGCTGGCTTCGCTGAAGGCGAAGTCTGAGGGGGCGGAAGGACAGTGAAAAGTGAAGAGGGAAGAGTGAAGAGGTAAGGGATAAGGGGCTGGTCCTTCTTTGCGGCCGGGGTGGAGGAAACTTGGCTCCCCCTTAGGGGGAGCTGG
>DXIW01000001.1 GCA_019112625.1 Candidatus Acutalibacter stercorigallinarum
CAAAGTGATTCTCCGGGGCGATACCACCACCCGCCCCTTCCCACAATCTCTCTTGCCCAGCCGCGCCCGTCCACCCCGCGCTCCCTTCCTAAAAGTGATTCTCCGAGGCGATACCACCACCCGCCCCTTCCCAGTATCCCCTTCCCCCAAACAGCTTCTCTTACATCCACATAGCCATGCACCAACCGACAATCCACGACACATAGCGCTCCCCCCTGCCCTCCTACCATCCCCATCCCGGCGGCGCCCGCCCCTCTCCCTTTTCGCAGCGGGCCCCACGGCGAACCACGCCGCCCCCCCTGCCCGCCGTGTTTTCCTCCACCCATTTTTCCTATTTGGAAAAATGGCCCCACGCCCCACCCCCAAACACAGAAAAAGGGAGCTGTCCCCGGGCGAACAGCTCCCTTTTTTGGGCCAAACCGGGCTTGTCAAAGGATTTTGACAGGCTTTTTCGGGCATTTCCAAGTCTTTTTGCTGGACTTTTCCCGCCCGCTCCCCTAGAATAAAACCAGAGAGGAGGGAGCCCTATGAACATCGGCGACAAGCTGCGAAAAGCCCGGCAAGCCCTGGGCCAGACCCAGGAGCAGGTGGCGGAAGCGGTAGGCGTCAGCCGGCAGACCGTCTCCAACTGGGAGACCGGCCGGTCCCTGCCCGACGTGCTCAGCGTCATCCGCCTCAGCGACCTGTACGGCGTCAGCCTCGACCAGCTGCTGAAAGGGGACGATACCATGCTCCACCACATCGAGGAATCCACCAATACCGTAAAAAGCCGCCAGCGCCTGGCCCGGCTGCTGGAGGTGCTGTCCTTCCTGGTGGTCTGGGCGGTGTGCGTTGCCGTGTTCTGGCTGGGCGGCGGCAGCGACGCCATGGGCTACAGCATCCTGGTGATGTACCTGGTGCTGCCTGTTACCACCTTCGTGTGCGGCCTGCTCATGGGCCTGGACACGTCTTGGCGGGAGCGCCAATGGCTGTTCCTTCTGTACTTCGGGGTGGGGTACGTGCTGCTGCCCTACGGGACCTTCTCCGCCGCCAATATGCTCACCACCGGCACGTTCCACCTGCCGGAGTGGCAGTACATTCTCTACGGCACGGTGTTCGCCATGCAGGGACTTTGCCTGGGCTCCGCCATCCGCTGGGGCCGGGCCCTGCGCCGGTCACCTGGCGACAAACGCCGCCCCCTGTGGGTGTTCGGCGTTGTGTGGGGGAGCACCGCCTTCCTCCTGTTCAGCCTGCATTTCTACGAGTTTGCCGCCCTGCTGCTGTCCGCCATCTCCCCAGCCCTGGGAGAGGTGTTCGTGTCCCATCTGCGCCAGGTGCTGGGGGAGGCCCTTTTGTTCCTGCACCTGGCCGCCAGCGGGGCGGCCGCCCTGTGGGCAGGCTGGCGGCTGGAAAAGGACGCCGCCTGGGCCGGGAAAAAGTGGCTGGCCCTGCCCCTCTGCGGCCTGGCGTTCCTGCTGGGGGGCGGGCTGGGGGCCTGCCTGGTGCCCGTCGGTCCGGCCCGGGAGCCCTGGCTGTGGCCGGCCGCCTTCTGCCTGGGGGCGGCCCTCCCGGGGTTGGGCATGGCCCTGGGCCGTCTTAGGGACCGCCTGCGGCGGCAGCAAAATCCCCGCCCCAACGAAAAATCAGACTGATTTTTCTAAAAAATTCCTTAAAAAGCGGTAAAATTTATTGCTTTTTCCTCCTTCCCTGTTATACTGAAACCAGGAGGCAAACGCGCCTGCCAGGGGAGGAGGAGATGTTATGGGACCTATGACCATTCGGAAAAAACAGGTGGTGGCCTACACCGTGGTGGACGCCGTGTGCTACGGCCTGTTCTGGGTGCTGGGCGGGGCGGCCATGTTCTACAGCATGTTGGTGCAGTTTTTTGTTTTGCCCCTGTCCCACTTTTTCCTCGCCCTCTGGCTGGGCCTGGAAAAGTCCTGGAAGGAGCGCCAGTGGTGGCTGCTGCTGTACTTCGGCTTCGGGTATTTCCTCATGCAGTACGGCACCTTCTCCCTGCTGAATATGGTCTCCGTCGGTAAATTCAACCCACCGGAACCCAGCCTGTTCCTGCTGGGCGCGGCCTGCGCCCTGCCCGGCATGGCTTTGGGCGCTGTCATCCGGTGGGGGAGGGAGCTGCCCGCCGCTCCCCAGGACCGCCGCCGCCCTCTGTGGGCCTTCGGCCTGGTGTGGGGCGGGTGCGTCACCCTGCAGCTGGGGCTCCTCTGGCTGCCCATGGTGCTGCAGTTTCCCGGCACGCTTCTGGCCCTGTTCGGGCTGCCCTATTTCCCCTCGGAGGCAGCTATGGCCGTCTTTACGGCCCTTTCCGACATAGCCTATTTCGCGGGGAGCTGCGGCCTGGCGCAGCTGGCCGGGCTGGCGGCGGGATTCCTGGTGGGCCGCTCCCCCCGGTGGACCGGGCGGGAGAAAGCCCGTCTGCTGCCCCTCTTCGGCGCGGCGGGGGCCCTGGCCCTGGGGCTGGGCGGCTCCCAGGGCGGTGTTGTAGACTATATGGGCCTGGACCTGGAGACATCCCTGCTCCTGCTGCCCCTGGGGTACCTGGCCGGGCAGATCTTGCCCGGGGCAGGGCTGGGGGCCGGCATACTTTTGGCCCGCCGGAAAAACCCTGTTGACAAACCCCGGCCATAGTGCTATAATTATTCACCAGACAAATGCATATCTCCTTATCAAGAGAGGCGGAGGGACAGGCCCTGTGATGCCCGGCAACCTGCGGAACAGTTGAGCGATCTTCTGGAAGCAAGGTGCCAATTCCTGCGGTGAGAACCGAAAGATGAGGTTTTTGGGACCCTCGTTTTTCGAGCGGTCCTTTTCTTTTTAGGGAGATGGAATGAAAGGAGCTTGCCTTATGAAACTGTTCACTTCCGAATCCGTGACCGAAGGCCATCCCGACAAAATCTGCGACCAGGTGTCCGACGCGGTGCTGGACGCCATTTTGGCGAAGGACCCCCAGGCCCACGTGGCCTGCGAGACCTTCGCCACCACCGGGGTCATCCAGGTGATGGGGGAGATCACCACCACCTGCTATGTGGACATCCCCGCCATCGTCCGGGACGTGGTGAAGTCCATCGGCTACGACGACCCCCGCTGCGGGTTCGACGGCAACACCTGCGCCGTGCTCACCGCCATCGACACCCAGTCGCCGGACATCGCCATGGGCGTCAACCAGTCCCTGGAGGCCAAAAACGGGGAGACCGACGAGAACTCCCTCACCGGCGCCGGGGACCAGGGCATGATGTTCGGCTACGCCTGCGACGAGACCCCCGAGTACATGCCCCTGGCCATCTCCCTCTCCCACAAGCTGGCCAAGCAGCTGGCCCAGGTGCGCAAGGACGGCACCCTCAGCTACCTGCGGCCCGACGGCAAGACCCAGGTCACCGTGGAGTATGACGGGGACCAGGTCAAGCGCATCGACGCCATCGTCATCTCCGCCCAGCACGACGAGGACGTAAAGCTGGAGAAGCTGAAGAAGGACCTGATCAAATATGTGATCAAGCCCGTGGTCCCCAGCGAATTGGTGGACAAGGAGACCCGGATCTTCATCAATCCCACAGGCCGGTTCGTTATCGGCGGTCCGGTGGGGGATACGGGCCTCACCGGCCGGAAGATCATCGTGGACACCTACGGCGGCTACGGCCGCCACGGGGGCGGCTGCTTCTCCGGCAAGGACCCCACCAAGGTGGACCGCTCCGCCGCCTACGCCGCCCGCTGGGTGGCCAAGAACATCGTGGCCGCGGGCCTGGCCCGGCGCTGCGAGGTGGAGCTGGCCTACGCCATCGGCGTGGCCCGGCCCGTGTCCATCATGGTGGACACCTTCGGCACCGGCACCGTCTCCGACGAGAAGCTGGCCCAGGCCGTGCAGCAGGTCTTTGACCTGCGGCCCACGGCCATCATCAACACCCTGGACCTGCGCCGGCCCATCTACCGCCCCCTGGCCGCCTACGGCCACATGGGCCGGGAGGACCTGGACGTGGCCTGGGAGGCGGTCAACCGCACCCAGGAGCTGCTGGACGCCGTAAAATAATCCCCCCCGATGCCAGTGCGCCGCACTGGCATTTTGGCGCTTTTGGGGGACGCACCCCCAGGCCCGCCCCCGCATAGGATGGCCTGTGGAGGTGAGCCTATGAGCGTGGCGGTGTGCGTGGTGTGCGCGGTGCTGATGGTCTTTGGCGTGACGGAGCTGGTGCGGGTGGTGTCCTTCTGGTGGCGCAAGCAGGAGACGGCCCGGCCCTTCTCCATCGTGGTGGAGCCAAAGGGCCCCCAGGACTGCGAGGCCGCGGTGCGGGCCGTGGCCGAGCGGGTGCGCTGGCTGGACCTGGCCGGGCCCTGCCGCATTTTGTGCGTGGACCGGCAGGGGGACCCGGAGCTGGAGAAGATCTGCCGGTTTTTGGCCCTGCAATATCCGTACTTACAGGTTTGCAAACGGGAAGATCTGGTGTATCATATACTGGACGAGAATTGGGCGGGGCCGCGGTGACGGCCCCCGGAAAGGGAACGGGACTGTGGCGGAAAACGAGAAAAGCCTGTTGGAGCTCTCCGGTTCGGTAGAGCGGGTGGTGTACCACAACGACAAAAACCAATATACCGTGCTGGAGCTGGCCGCCGCCGACGGCCTGGTGACGGTGGTGGGCAGCTTCCCCTTCGTCAGCGAGGGGGAGGAGCTGCGGGTCTACGGCGCCTGGGACGTGCACCCCTCCTTCGGGGAGCAGTTCAAGGCTACGGCCTTCGAGCGGGCCCGGCCCGCCAGCACCGCCGCCATGCTGAAGTACCTGTCCTCCGGGGCGGTGAAGGGCATCGGCCCGGCCACGGCCCGGCGCATCATCCAGACCTTCGGGGCCAAGGCCCTGGAGGTCATCGAGAACGAGCCGGAGCGCCTGGCCCAGATCAAGGGCATCACAAAAGAGAAGGCCCTGGAGATCAGCCAGGAGCTCAAGCGGGTCTACGGCATCCGGGAGCTCATGGCCTTTCTGGGGGCCTACGGCGTGCGCCCCGAGGACGCGGTGCTGGTGTGGAAGGAGTACGGCCAGGGCTCTATCAGCTGCATCCAGGAGGACCCCTACTGCCTGTGCGGCCCCGGGCTGGAGTTGAGCTTCCAGATCGCCGACTCCATCGCCGAGAGCATGGAGATGCCCCGGGACGACTCGGGCCGGGTGCAGGCGGGCCTTCTGTACGTGCTGCGCCACAACCTGAACAACGGCCACACCTGCCTGCCCGCCGGAAAGCTGTGCGAGGCTGCCGCCAGCCTGCTGGGAGTGGAGCTGGAGCTGGCCCAGGACGCATTGTACACCCTGTGCGAGAACTTCACCCTCATGCGGGAGGAGTTTGACGGCAAGGCCTACATTTTCCTCCAGCGGCAGCACCTGTCGGAGGAGTACATCGCCGCCCGGATGAAGGCCCTGCTGCGCCTGCCCCCGCCCCCCATCGGCGGGGCGGACATCCAGATCGCGGCCATCGAGGAGGAGCGGGGCATCCGCTACGCGGACAAGCAGCGGGAGGCCATCCGGGCCGCCATGGAGCAGGGGGTGCTGCTCCTCACCGGCGGCCCCGGCACCGGAAAGACCACCACCTTAAACGCCATCATCCACATCTTAAAGCAGGCGGGGCAGCGGGTGTTCCTGGCCGCCCCCACCGGCCGGGCCGCCAAGCGCATGAGCGAGCTCACCGGGGAGGAGGCCAAGACTATCCACCGCATGCTCCAGGTGGACTGGGACGAGCGGGACGAGCCGGTGTTCACCCGCAACGAGCGCAACCCCTTAGAGTGCGACTGCCTGGTCATCGACGAGCTGTCCATGGTGGACGACTACGTGTTCGAAAGCGTGCTGCGAGCCCTGCCCCTGTCCTGCCGGCTGATTCTGGTGGGGGACAGCGACCAGCTCCCCAGCGTGGGGGCGGGCAACGTGCTGGGGGATCTGATCGCCTCCGGCCTGTTCCCCACGGTGCAGCTGAAGGAGATCTTCCGCCAGTCCATGGAGAGCCTCATCGTCACCAGCGCCCACCGCATTGTGGAGGGCAAGCTGCCGGAGCTCCGCCGCCGGGACAGCGACTTCTTCTTCCTCGCCGAGGACGACGTGGCCCGGGCGGCAAAGCTCATCGTGGATTTGTGCGCCCGGCGGCTGCCCAAAAGCTACGGCTACTCCCCGGTGGGGGACATCCAGGTGCTGTGCCCCGGCCGCAAGGGGGAGCTGGGCACCGTGGAGCTGAACACCCACCTGCGGGAGGCCATCAACCCCCCGGCGAAGGACAAGCCCGAGGTCAAGGTAAACGGCGCCCTGTTCCGCCTGGGGGACAAGGTGATGCAGATCAAAAACGACTACCAGCTCCCCTGGACAAAGGAGGACGACACCAGCGGCCAGGGGGTGTTCAACGGGGACATGGGGGTCATCACCCGCATCGACCGGGCCGGGGGCGCCATCGAGGTGCGCATCGACGACAAGGACGTGCTCTACGACCTGGAGCACGCCGCCAACGAGCTGGAGCCCGCCTACGCCGCCACGGTCCACAAAAGCCAGGGCAACGAGTTCACCGCCGTGGTGATGCCCGTGCTCCGGGTGCCCGGCCAGCTGTGCTACCGCAACCTCCTGTACACCGGGGTCACCCGGGCCAAGCAGCTGCTCATCCTGGTGGGGCAGCAGGGGGTCGTCTCCGCCATGATTGCCAACGACAAAAAGACCCGGCGCTATACCGGCTTGGCCCGTTTTCTAAAGCGGGAGGACAAGGGCTGGGGTGACGGCTCCGCCGTGTAACGCATAAAAAAAGCACTGGCGCCCCATATCTCCCAATGGCCTGCGGATACGGCTCCAATGCAATAGCCCACCCGGCGGCGGGCAATTATATCTTTTGTCCATTTTGCGTTCTATCCCGTTTTCAGCGGGTTCGTCAAGGCTTTCTGTGTTTCCTGGGATAGGGGCGCATGTCGTCTGTAAGCCCCATGAGATAGTCCATACTGGTGCCGTAAAATTGCGCTAGGACCATCAGCGTCTCTGTGGGGGGGACGCGTTCCCCCCGTTCATATTTGGAAAGCAAGGTTTGTTCAATGCCGGTTTCCATCTGGACGGCCACCTGGGTCAACCGTTTTTGTTTCCGCAGCGCTTTCAATCGGCTCTCCTGTTTCATGGGCTTCACCTCTTATAGAACATTTTGGCATAAATGCTCTTGACTGATAGAACAAATTGTCCTATTATAGAGGTGAGCTCAAAAAGGATAGAGAGGGGATGTTCGCGTATGCGCAACAATCGAACGGGTTGGATGAAGCTCTTGCGGGTGATGGCCTGGATCCTCTTTGGGATCATTGTCTTGTTTGGCTTGGTGTATGGATCATTTTTTGGGCTGCCCTGGATACTCCTGATAGTGCCCTTGGCGGTGCTGCTGGCCTTTTGCCTGGTGGCGGGTTTCTTTTTGAAGCTGGATCTTCTGGAGGACTACCACTCCATGCGCCTGTCCCTAGAAGCCATCGAGCGTTCCCTGCGGGGGAAGGGCGGTGGGGGTACGCCCGGTGGCCCAGTGGAGGAAGCCTTGGCCCTCATGGAAGACGATATGGAAGACGGTTGGGAAGAGGAGACGGACGGCGAAGAGCCGGTCTACTTCAACGGCCAATTGAAGAAGCGCAAAGAGATAGAGGAAAAAGACCTCTAAAAAAGGAAGAAGAGAGCCGAAAGGCTCTCTTCTTTTTATCTCCAGGCTGCTTTACCGGCTGTTCAGCTCGGCGTACTGGAGCAGATTCCGGCACAGCCACAGCACCAGCACGGCGATGAGGACGTTCACCGCCGCTAAGGCCAGCAGGCCGCCGGAGACCTCCAGGACGGGGAGGAGGATCACCACCGCCACACAGGCCGCAATGCCGGGGACGGCCATGACCAGCAGGGCCAAAAAGTAGAACAGGAAGATCAGGGTTTTGGACTGCACCATGCCGAACACCCGCTCCACCAGCACGTTGCCCGCGGTGAACAGCAGGGAGTAGCTGACGCGCGCCGCCACGCAGAACACCGCCGCCACCGGGGACATCTCCATGATGAGGCCCACGACCGCGAAGAGCACCACCGCCTCCAGCGCGTCGGAGATCAGGCTCTCTTTCAAGGCGTACAAGAGCTTTTTCAGGGGCGGCTCGGGGATGAGGTAGATGTAGGGCTTGATGAGCTCCCGGTTAAAGCGGCCCAGCGCCACGGAGAACAGCTGCATGTAGGTGGACATGGCCAAGATGCCCACCAGCCCGGCGTCCTTCATAAAGAAGGCGCAGGCCACCACAATGGCGTCGAAGATCAGCGCCATGTTGGACAGGAAGAACACCCCGCTGCGGCGGTTCTCCACCCGGTGCTTGTAGTAGATGGCCGAGGCGCCCCAGCCTTTGCCCAGGCCGGTCTTGCCCACCTTCACGTTTTTGGGCACCACCTCGGTGAGCTGGCCCTCCTTCTGGGCGGTCACGGCGGACTGGGCCGTCTCCGCGGTGGAGAGCACATCCTCGTAGTAGTTGTTTTTGCAGGTGAGCACGAGCCCCAGCAGCACCCCCAGCAGCGCCGCAAGCAGCAGGGCGAAGAGCCCGGCCAGGGGCCAGTCCCCAGTAAGCAAGGCGCCGGTAAGGCCCGCCGCCCACCCGGAGGCCGGGAACAGCAGCCCCGGCAGGGTCCCGAAGAAGTTTGCCCCCGCGGCGATGAGGGGCTCGAAGCTGCCGCCCCCGGCCAGGGCCAGCAAGGGCTCCCGGCAGGCCAGCACCCCCAGCACGGCGTACAGCGCCGCCGCCCCGAACACGCAGTACCGCACGGCCTTGGCGGCCCGCTCGTTGCCGCTGGTGCGCACGTAGGAGGCCATGGAGCACAGCTGGGCGAAAAACAGGGTGAGCCCATAGCCCAGGATGATGGCCAGCAGCCCCGGGACCTCCACCCCGTAGACGCCGTGCATCCAGCTGTACTGGAACAGGATGAAGAACCCCAGCACCAGGGACAGCCCCAGCTGCCGCACCAGGCCGTAGGCCAGAATCTTGTTGGAGCTCAGCGGCGCGGGGAAGAGCAGGGTCACGTCGGACAGGGTGAACATGGGGGAGCTGGAGCTGCTGCTCCCCGAGGCGAACACCAGCAGGAACATCATGGTGTAGAACAGGGTCAGAATAGCGGTGAGCTCCTGGGGCGCCCGGAGCTCCTCCGCGCCGTAGGTGCTGCCGGAAAAGGCCGTCAGGGCGAACAGGGCCACCAGGAAGATGGCGTACACCAGCTTGGCCGGGCTTTTCAGCACGCCCAGGAGCTGGTTTTTCAGCTTGACCGCGGTGAGGTAGACCAGAGGGCTTTTCATGGCTTATCCCTCCGCCGGGGCCGGGGCCCCCTCCGTAATCTGGAAGAACAGCTCCTCCAGGGTCTGGCCCTCGCTGCCGTCGTTTACCTTGGTGGCGGCGAAGCGGCCGCTCATCATGATGTTGGCCACGTCCCAGTAGTCCTCCACGCTGTCGATCATGTGGGTGGAGATGAGCACCGAGCAGCCCTCCGCCTTCAGCTCCCGGAAGACCTGCTTCAGCTCCTTGATGGCGTGGGGGTCCAGCCCCACCAGGGGCTCGTCGAAGATGACCACCCGGGGCTTGTGGCACAACGCGCAGCAGATGGACAGCTTCTGCTGCATGCCCTTGGAGAGCTCTTTCCCCAGCTTATTTTTCTTGTCGTCCAGCTCCAGCCGCTCCAGCAGCTGGTTGGTATAGGCCTCGTCCTCCACCTTGTAGGCCCGGCGGATGAACTCCAGGTGTTCCTCCACGGTGAGCAGGTCGTACACCGCGGGCATCTCGGGGATATACCCCAGCTGGGCCTTGGCCTCCAGAGAGGTGTTCACAAAGCCATTGATCTCGATGCGGCCGGTAAACCGCAAAAGCCCGGTGATGCACTTGATGATGGTGGATTTCCCCGCGCCGTTGGGCCCCAGCAGAATCCCGATCTGCCCGTCGCCCACGGCGAAGGAGATGTTGTCGTTGGCCAGGGTCTTGCCATAGCGCTTGGTCACGCCGCTGATGGATAGCATGGTCCCATCCTCCTTATTTTCACAAAAAATAAGTACGCAGCCATTGTACCGTGTCCTCCCGTTCCTTGCAACACGTTAACGTGTTTCTTAAGAAATCCGTCAGGATTTCTTAACCCTCCCTAAACACAGCGCCCAGGGGACGTTACTTCCAGCTGGCGGCGCACAGGTCCGCCTGGCCGAAGGGCTTGTCCGAGAGGAACCGCACCTGCCGGCCGGTGACCTCAAGGTGCCCCTGGTCCTTCAGCTTTTTCAGCTCCCGCATCATGGCGCTGCGGTCGGCGCAGATGTACTCCGCCAGGGCGCTGAGGGAGAAGGGCAGGGTAAAGCACAGGCTCCCCGCCTGGTAGGCGAAAATCCGGAAGCAGCACAACAGCTTCTCCCTGGTGGTGCGGCAGGAGAGCACCTCCACCCGCTCGCTGAGGTCGAAGGCCTTTTTTGCCAGCAGGGGGAGGAGGCTCTCCAGGAACGCGGCGTGGTCCTGGCAGCTTTCCCGGCAGGGGTGGGCCAGGTGCTCCCGGGGCAGGAACAGCACCCGGCAGGGGGTCTCGCACACCAGGGTGACGCTGTCGCAGGGGAGGGTGGGGAAGGCCACGCTCTCCCCGAACACCCCGCCGGGGGAGAGGCGCTCCAGCACGGTGCGGCCGCCCCCGGCGTCGATCTTCACCAGGGCGGCGGAGCCCTCCTGCAAAATGCCGATCATCTGCCCCTCCCCATAGGTGTAGGCAGTCTCCCCGGGGGCAAAGCTGCGGCGAATCGCCTGCAGGCAGGGCAGGTCCCAGGGGTTTTCGTGGTTTGGGGGGAACGGTACAGCTCCCATGGCGGCGCCTCCTTCTGTGTTCTGTCTGGTGTAATCATAGCCCAGGCCGGGGGAAAAGGCAAGCGGCGGGCCGGTTTTTTTCCGGCGGCGGGGCGGCCCTTTTCGGGGACTGGGGGGGAGAGGGGCGGGCCTCCCGTCAAAAAAATAGCAAAATCCCGGTTTTATGCCTTTACACTTTTCGAAATAAATGCTAAAATAAAACAGCACGGGTTTGCGAGTTTTCGCCTCGTCGTACGTTTCCGATCATCCTAAAAGGAGGAAATATTTCTATGGCAAGAAAAATGAAATCCATGGATGGCAACACCGCCGCGGCGCATGTCTCTTATGCGTTTACCGACGTGGCCGCCATCTACCCCATCACGCCCTCTTCCGTGATGGCGGACGAGACCGACAAGTATGCCGCCGCAGGCCGTAAGAACCTGTTCGGCAGAGAGGTCCGGGTCACCGAGATGCAGTCCGAGGCCGGCGCTGCCGGCGCTGTCCACGGCTCCCTGGCCGCTGGCGCGCTGACCACCACCTACACCGCCTCCCAGGGCCTGCTGCTCATGATCCCCAACATGTACAAGATGGCCGGCGAGCTGCTGCCCAGCGTGATCCACGTGTCCGCCCGTACCGTGGCCACCCACGCCCTGAACATCTTCGGCGACCACTCCGACGTGTACGCCTGCCGCCAGACCGGCTACGCCATGCTGTGCTCCAACTCCCCCCAGGAGGTCATGGACCTGGGCGCTGTGGCCCATCTGTCCGCCATTAAGGGCCGGGTGCCTTTCCTCCACTTCTTCGACGGCTTCCGCACCTCCCACGAGGTACAGAAGATCGAGGTCTGGGACTATGACGACCTGGGCGATATGCTGGATTGGGACGCTGTGGACAAGTTCCGCCGCCATGCCCTGAACCCCGAGCACCCCGTGCTCCGCGGCCAGGCCCAGAACGGCGACATCTTCTTCCAGGCCCGCGAGGCCTGCAACAAGTACTACGACGCCGTACCCGAGGTGGTCGTGGACTACATGAACCAGGTCAACGCCAAGATCGGCACTGACTACAAGCCCTTCAACTACTACGGCGCTCCCGACGCCGAGCACGTGATCATCGCCATGGGCTCCGCCTGCGAGACCATCGAGGAGGTCATCGACTACCTCACCGCCGCCGGCGAGAAGGTGGGCCTGGTGAAGGTCCATCTGTACCGTCCCTTCGTGGCCAAGTACCTGCTGGACGTGCTGCCCGAGACCGTCAAGCGCATCTCCGTGCTGGACCGCACCAAGGAGCCCGGCTCCATCGGCGAGCCCCTGTACCTGGATGTGCTGGCCGCCATCAACGGCACCCAGTTTGCCGTGTGCCCCGTGTACTCCGGCCGCTACGGCCTGGGTTCCAAGGACACCAAGCCCAGCGACATCATCGCCGTCTACCGCAACATGGAGAAGGACGAGCCCAAGAAGCGCTTCACCATCGGCATCGTGGACGATGTGACCCATCTGTCCCTGGAGGCCAACGAGGACCCCGACACCGCTCCTGCCGGCACCACTTCCTGTAAGTTCTGGGGCCTGGGCTCCGACGGTACCGTGGGCGCCAACAAGAACTCCATCAAGATCATCGGCGACCACACCGACATGTACGCCCAGGGCTACTTCGACTACGACTCCAAGAAGTCCGGCGGCCTGACCATCTCCCACCTGCGGTTCGGCCACACCCCCATCAAGTCCACCTACTACATCTCCAAGGCCGACTTCGTGGCCTGCTCCAATCCTGCCTACCTGGACAAGTACGACATGGTGCAGGATCTGAAGAAGGGCGGCAGCTTCCTGCTCAACTGCTCTTGGGATGCCAAAGAGCTGGACGAGCGCCTGCCCGGCAAGGTGAAGAAATTCATCGCCGATAACGACATCAACTTCTACACCATCGACGCCTTCCAGATCGGCAAGGAGCTGGGCCTGGGCACCCGCACCAACACCGTGCTGCAGTCCGCCTTCTTCTCCATCGCCAAGATCATCCCCGAGGAGGACGCCATCAAATACATGAAGGACGCCGCCACCAAGTCCTACGGCCGTAAGGGCGAGGCCATCGTAAAGATGAACCACGACGCCATCGACCGGGGCGCCAACGGCTACGTGAAGGTAGACGTGCCCGCCGCCTGGAAGGACGCTGTGGACGACTCCAAGCCCGTTGTGGCTACCGGCAACCGTCCCGAGCTGGTGGATTACGTGAACAACGTGGTGTTCCCCGTGAACACCTTCCACGGCAAGGACCTGCCTGTCTCCACCTTCGAGAATTACGCCGACGGCACCTCCCCCCAGGGCACCGCTGCTTACGAGAAGCGCGGCGTGGCTGTGGACGTGCCCACCTGGATTCCCGAAAACTGCATCCAGTGCAACCAGTGCTCCTATGTGTGTCCCCATGCGGTCATCCGTCCCATCGCCATGACCGATGAGGAGCTGGCTGCCGCCCCCGCCGGCACCAAGTCCAAGCCCATGACCGGCGTGCCCGGCATGCACTTCGCCATGGTGATCTCTCCCCTGGACTGCACCGGCTGCGGCTCCTGCGTGACCACCTGCCCCGCCAAGACCAAGGCCCTGCAGATGGCCCCCATCGACTCTCAGCGCGACCAGGAGGCCGTGTTCGAGTACGGCATCGACCTGCCCGCCAAGGAGGCTGTTGCCGAGAAGTTCAAAGAGACCTCTGTCAAGGGCAGCCAGTTCAAGCAGCCCCTGCTGGAGTTCTCCGGCGCCTGCGGCGGCTGCGGCGAGACTCCCTACGCCAAGCTGGCCACCCAGCTGTTCGGCGATAAGATGTTCATCGCCAACGCCACCGGCTGCTCCTCCATCTGGGGCGGCTCCGCTCCCGCCACTCCCTACACCGTAAACAAGGCCGGCCATGGCCCCGCCTGGGAGAACTCCCTGTTCGAGGACAACGCCGAGTTCGGTATGGGTATGTGCCTGGCCCAGAAGGCCGTCCGCGGCCGTCTGGCCGAGCTCACCGAGAAGCTCATCGCTTCCAACGCCAACGCCGCCCTGAAGGAGGCCGCTCAGAAGTGGCTGGATACCATGGATGACCGCGCCGCCAACGACCAGCCCGCCAAGGATTACATCGCGGCCCTGGAGTACGGCGTTGCCACCATCGACGAGCTGTGCGACTTTGTCAACTCCGACAAGGCCAAGGAGATCATGGGTGACAAGGTGGCCGAGGCCCAGGCCCACGCCGCCGAGCTGAAGGCTTCCGGTGCCAAGTACTGCGACTGCGAGGCCTGCAAGCTGGCCCTGGAGATCCTGAAGGATAAGGATTACCTGGCCAAAAAGTCCGTGTGGATTCTGGGCGGCGACGGCTGGGCCTACGACATCGGCTTCGGCGGTCTGGACCATGCCCTTGCCTCCGGCGAGGACATCAACGTCCTGGTGTTCGATACCGAGGTGTACTCCAACACCGGCGGTCAGGCTTCCAAGTCCACTCCCTGCGGCTCCGTGGCTCAGTTTGCTGCCACCGGTAAGGCCACCAAGAAGAAGGACCTGGCCGGCATCGCCATGACCTACGGCTATGTGTACGTGGCCCAGGTGGCCATGGGCGCCGACATGAACCAGTGCATCAAGGCCTTCTCCGAGGCCGAGAGCTACCATGGCCCGTCCATCATCCTGGCCTACGCCCCCTGCATCAACCACGGCATCAAGACCGGCATGGGCACCTCCATGGTGGAGGAGAAGAAGGCTGTGGCCGCTGGCTACTGGAACAACTTCCGGTTCGATCCCCGCCGTGCCGACGAGGGCCTGAACCCCTTCCAGCTGGACAGCAAGGCTCCCACCGCCTCTTACCGCGACTTCATCATGGGCGAGGTCCGTTACAACAGCCTGCTCCGCTCCTTCCCCGAGCGCGCCGAGAAGCTGTTCGAGAACGCCGAGAAGTACGCTGCCGAGCGCTACGAGAAGCTGAAGAAGATGGCCGAGTAAGCTGGCTCCTTCTTAAGAAGATCTGCCATAGAAATGGGACCTGCCCCCTGCGGGCAGGTCCTTTTCTGTTCTCTGTGCGATTTTTGCCGCTTTTTCTGTGATTTTTTCGTTTTTTGTAGGAAACGCTAAAATCAACTATAAATGTGAAAGAAAATAAAATAATATTTTTTATTTCTTTAAGATTCTCGTAAAGGATGCGACAAATTTCTGTAACAAAGATGGGGTATCATCTAAGCGTTCCCAAAAGGGACAGGGCATTCCGCCCGCAATTTGCAAGCAAAGGAGAAAACCAACATGAAGAAAATACTTACCGGTATGCTGGCCCTGGCTATGGCCGCTACCATGGCCCTGAGCATGGCTGCCTGCAGCAACACCGAGAGCAGCAGCTCTTCCACCGCCTCCACCAGCTCCACCGTGGAGAGCAGCTCCACCGCCTCCGAGACCTCCGAGGTTTCTGAGACCTCCGAGGTTTCCGAGACTTCCGAGGTTTCCGAGACTTCCGAGGTGAGCAGCGCCGCTTCCGACGTGGACAGCACCGCTTCCTCCCAGGTGGACAGCACCTCCAGCGTGGCCGAGTAAAAACAGCCGCAGAAAAAAGGTCCTGGCAGAATTGCCAGGACCTTTTTCTATGTCCCCTGCGGGGCGGTTTATTTAGAACTGATACCGGCCGGCGGCCAGCTGGTACTCCCGGCCGTCGGGCAGGGTGAGGGCGGCCTCGCAGTCAAAGGGCACGGCGATCTCAAACCGCGGCTGCCCGGCTTCATAGCGCCAGGCCACCTGGTATTGTCCCGCGGCGGTGTCCATGGTCAGCTCCGCCCAGGGGATGCGCGGGTCGGGCTGGGGCCGGATGACCGCCTTTTTATAGCCCGGGGCCTCCTCGGTGGGGTTCAGGCCCAGCATGTTCCGGTACATCCAGTCCACAATGGACCCGTAGGCGTAGTGGTTCAGGCTGTTCATGCCCGTGCCGCTGATCTTCCCGTCGGGAAGGATGGAATTCCACCGCTCCCACACGGTGGTGGCGCCCATCTTCACTTCATAGAGCCAGCTGGGCATGTCGTCGTTCAAAAACAGGGTGTAGGCGATGTCGTTGGCCCCGTTGTCCGACAGGGCCCGGCACAAAAACGGCGTGCCGCAGAAGCCTGTGTCCAGGTGCCAGCTTTTCTGCTCCAGCCGGGCTTTCAGCTGGTTTAACACCACGTCCCCCTTGCCCTGGGGGTACAGCCCGAAGAACAGGCTCAGCACACAGGCTGTCTGGGTGCCGGTGATGCGGAAGCTGCCGTCCGGGTTAAAGTACTCCTCCAAAATCGCCCCTTTGATTTTTTCCGCCAGGGCGGCGTAGTCCGCCGCGTCCTCGGCATACCCCAGGGCCTTGGCGGCCTTGGCCGTCAGGCTGGTGGAATAGTAGTAGAAGCAGGAGGCGGTGTAGGGCAGGCTGGTGGCCCCAAAGGGGTTCTGGGTGTCCCCGTCCTCCCGGTCCAGGGCCAGCCAGTCCCCCAGCTGGGAGCCCCGCAGCCACAGCCCCCGGCCGCCGTCGGCCACATCGTCCCTGCGGATGCGCTCCACCCAGGCCTTCATCACCGGGTACTCCGCCCGCAGCAGGTGCGGGTCGCCGTAATTCTCGTAGACCGCCCAGGGCATCATGGTGGCCACGTCGCTCCAGATGGCGCAGCCCTCTACGTTGTGGGGCAGCCACCCCTCGGGGCCGCTCTTGGGCTTGGGCGTGGGCACGAAGAAGGGCACCGCGCCGTCCAGCACCTGCTGCTCCTGGGCCACGTTCTGGATGAAGTGGTGGAAGAAGGCGGGCATGTACAAATTCTTGCAGGCCGTGGAGGAGATGATGGCCGCGTCGCCGGTCCAGCCCAGGCGCTCGTCCCGCTGGGGGCAGTCGGTGGGCAGGTCCAGGAAGTTATCAAACTGCCCCCACATGGCGTTGTGGAACAGCTGGTTCACCCGGGGGTCCCCGGTGCGGATGGAGCCGGTGGGGTCGATGTCCGACCGGATGTGCCAGGCCACGAAGTCCTGGGGCCGCACTTCAGTCACGCCTTCCACCTTCACATAGCGGAAGCCGTAGAAGGTGAACCGCGGCCGCACCCAGGCGGGCTGCCCGGCGGAGAGATACCGGTACTCCGCCTTGGCGGTGCGCAGGTTGTCCCGGTAGAAGCACCCGTCCTGGAGCACCTCCCCATAGGTGAGGACAACCTCCCGCCCCGCGGGCTCATTTACGGCGAATTCCACCCAGCCGGTCATGTTCTGGCCGAAGTCCAGCACGGTCTCGCCTTTCTCAGTCTGGAGCACCGTGGGCAGGAAGCTCTGCTTTTTCACGATCTTCGGCCCCCGCCGGGCCACCAGGGGGGTGTTCTCCTGCCGGAGGACCACCCCGCCGGCCTGGGCCCCGCACCCCGGGCAGGACCAGCCCACTGTCTCCCGGTTGGCGTCGTAGTGCTCCCCGTCGTAGATGTTGCTGAAGGTGACGGGGGAGGGATAGCTCTTCCAGCTCCCGTCGGAGCAGACCACCTGCTGGGTACCGTCCGCCAGGGTGACGTGGAGCTCGCAGATGAGCTGCATGGTGTCCCCGTACAGGTCATGGTACCGGTCGAAGATCATATCCCCCTTGTACCAGCCGGGCCCCAGGGCAAAGCCCAGGGTGTTGTCCCCCTTATGGAGCAGGGAGGTCACGTCGAAGGTCTGGTACTCCAGGGCGATGTCGTAGCAGTGGTAGCCAGGCAGCAGGTACTCCTCCCCGGCCTTCTGGCCGTTGATCTCCGCCTCGTAGAGCCCTAAGCCGCAGGCGTACAGCCGGGCGGAGACAGGCTCCTCCTTCAGGGTGAAGTCCTTCGAAAGCAGGGGCTGGGCCTCCTTGTCGGCAAAGTCCGCGGCGATCCACTTCCCCTGCCAGGGCTCGCCCTCCTTGGCGGTCTCGAACCAGGAGGAGGCGGCGGCCCAGTCCCCCTGGTCCCCCCACACGGTGACGCTCCAGCGGTAGCGGGTGCGGGGCTTCAAGTCCAGGGGGGCCTCAAACCCCAGGGAGGAGATGTCCTCCCGCCTGCCGCTGTCGTAGAGGGTCTCCCCGCCCGCCGCCACGGTGATTTGGGCGGCGGCTTGCTTTTTGCTCTCCGTGTCCTCCGCCACCCAGGAGAACACCGGCCGCTCTATGGCCAGGCCCAGAGGCTCTGTTACATGGTTTACCCGCAGGTCTTTCAATCGCATAGCTGTTTTCTCCTTTCGTCAGGCCTGTTCCGGCTGCTCCCGGGCCTCCTGCCAGGACCAGGGCAGCAGCTCCTTTACCGGCACGGCGGTGTCCTTGGCCACCAGCACCTGGGCGTCGGGATTCCCCAGCTGCAGTAAAAACTCCCGGCAGCGGCCGCAGGGGGGCATAATGGACTTGTCCCAGCCCACCGCCACAATCTGTTCCACCCGGTCCTCCCCGGCGGTGAGCATGGCGGCGATGGCCGCGTGCTCCGCGCAGAAGCCCATGCTGCAGGCCGTGTCGATGCAGATGCCCCGGTACACGTGGCCCTTGTCTGTCACCAGGGCGGCGGCCACCCCGCCCACCTCAATATCTTCCGAGATCCTGCGGGGGGAGAGGGCCTCCACTGCCGCCTGATAGAGAACGTCCCATTCCATGAAAACGTCCCTCCTTTTCTGGTTTGCTATGTCCAGTATACCCCCAACCGGGGAAAATGGGTAGGCCATCTTTTCCCAAAAAACAGGACCTAATTTCGGGATTTTGCAAAAATTTCCGCTCCCCATTGACCCGCCCCCACCGGATGCGCTATGATTAGGGTAAAGAAACCCAGCCGGCCCGGCGCACAGGGCAGGAGAGGAGAAACAGTATGGATAAATTCGCACGGATCACCCTGGATAAGGATTTCCAGATCAGCTCCATCGACAAGCGCATCTACGGCTCTTTTATCGAGCATCTGGGCCGGGCGGTGTACGGGGGCATCTACCAGCCCGGGCACCCCACGGCGGACGGGGAGGGCTTCCGCCAGGACGTGCTGGACCTGGTAAAAGAGATCGGCGTGCCCATCGTCCGGTACCCCGGCGGCAACTTCGTCTCCAACTTCTACTGGGAGGACAGCGTGGGCCCCGTGGCCCAGCGTCCCCGCCGGCTGGAGCTGGCCTGGCGCAGTACCGAACCCAACCTGGTGGGCGTCAACGAGTTCGCCTCCTGGGCCAAAAAAGCGGATACCGACGTGATGATGGCCGTAAACCTGGGCACCCGGGGCATCGAGGCCGCCTGCAACCTGCTGGAGTACTGCAACCATCCCTCCGGCACCAAGTACAGCGACCTGCGCATCTCCCACGGGGTAAAGGACCCCCACAACATCAAGGTGTGGTGCCTGGGCAACGAGATGGACGGCCCCTGGCAGACCGGCCACAAGACAGCCACAGAGTACGGCCGCCTGGCGGACGAGACCGCCAAGGCCATGAAGCAGATCGACCCCAGCCTGGAGCTGGTGGTGTGCGGCAGCTCCAACACCAACATGCCCACCTACCCCCAGTGGGAGGCCACCGTGCTGGAGGAGGCCTACGACAGCGTGGACTTCATCTCCCTGCATACCTATTACGGCAACCGCTTCCACGACACCAAGAATTTCCTGGCCCAGTCCGACGACATGGACCGGTTCATCCGCACCATCATCTCCACCTGCGATTTCGTCAAGGCCAAAAAGCGGGCGAAGAAGGACATGATGCTCAGCTTCGATGAGTGGAACGTGTGGTTCCACGCCAACGAGTCCGACGATGACCAGATGAAGAACCGCCCCTGGAGCGTGGCCCCCCACCTGCTGGAGGACCGCTACGACTTCGAGGACGCCCTGCTGGTGGGCCTCATGCTCATCACCTTACTCAAGCACTCCGACCGGGTGCGCATGGCCTGCCTGGCCCAGCTGGTCAACGTCATCGCCCCCATTATGACCGAGGAGAACGGCCCCGCCTGGAAGCAGACCATCTTCTACCCCTACCTCCACGCCAGCAAATACGGCCGGGGCGTGGCCCTGAACACCGCCCTGCGCTCCTCCAAGCACGACACCATGGACTTCACCGACGTCACCGACGTGGACACCGTGGCCGTGTGGAACGAGGAGGCCCAGGAGGTCACCGTGTTCGCCGTGAACCGTGACCTGGAGGACGCCATCACCCTGGAGACGGACCTGCGGTCCTTCGCGGGCTATCAGCTCTGCGAGCACATCGTCCTGGAGCACCCGGACTTCTTCGCCACCAACTCCGCCGATGGCCAGCCCGTGGCCCCCAAGACCGTCACGGACCGTGACACCCAGGAGGGCGGCTTCCTCCAGTCCCGGCTGGCCCCCGCCTCCTGGAACGTCATCCGCCTGAAGAAGCAGTAAAGAGGGAGAGCCGCCGCTCTGGCGGCCCTGCTCCTCTGTGTCCTCTATAAACTCTGGAGCCGTCCCCGCTGCCCCCACTGCGGCAAACATGCCCTTCCCGGCGGCGAATATTGCCCCTATTGCGGCAAAAAGCTGGGAGACTGATTCAAAAAAAGAAAGCAGGCAAGGCCCCAACGGCCCTGCCTGCTTTTTTTGTGTTGCTTTCCACTCAGTTTGGGGAAAAATGTTCCAGCTCCTCGGGAGGATAGGCCCCGCTCCAGTGGTAGGGCTGCAGCTCATCCAGCGTCACGAATTTTAGGCCGCCGGAGGCTGTGGTCACCCCCACTTGTACGTCCCCGCCCCAATAGCGCAGCCGTTCCTGGCAGATACCGCAGGGGGAGAGCACCTTGTAGGGGGAGGTCTCGTCGTCCCGGACCAGGCAGAGACAATGGGTCACCTTTTCGTTGACCTTGTGGGCCTCGCACATGGCCCCTACCTCGATGCACAGGATGGCGGAGGAATTGGCGGTCTCGATAGCCACGCTGGTGAAATAGTGGTCTTCCGCCGTGCGGATGACCGCCGCACCGCCCCAGCCCACCGGGTACCGCTTTTCGATCAGCGCCCGGGCCAGGGCCGCCATTTTTTGCTGTATGTCCTTTTCGCTCATGGCTTTCCCTTGTCCTCCTATTTCTTCAGCAGCCGCTCCACCGCCCGGAGGTTCTCCTCCTGTACGGCCTGCAGCCGCAGGGCTTTCTGCCGCAGTTCCTCCCGGCGGGGGATCTGGGCCACCGCCTCATCCACCGCGGCGGTGAGGTTCTCCGCGGTCACGTCCTTCAGGCCGATGCACCGCCCGGCCCCCAGATAGTGCAGGAAGGACCCGATCTTGGGGTCGTAGCTGACGCCCACCATGGGTACCCCGGAGAGGGAGGAGAAGATGAGCCCGTGCAGCCGCATGGACACCACCACGCTCATGTGGGACAGGGCTGCGATGAGCAGCTCCGGCTCGGCGCTGTCGTCCAAAATGTGGTAAGGGGCTTTCATGTGGGCCGTCACCTGCCGGGCGGCTTCCGTGTCGTGGAAGATATTGAGCGACAGGAACACCGGGGTCAGGCCGTAGGCCTGGTAGGCGTGGTCCGCGCAGGCGGCGATGGCCGCCGTCTTGTCCGAAAAGCCGTACCAGGTGCGCAGCATCAGGCACAGGTATTTGCCGTTGGGGTCCAGCCCGTGGTTCTGCAGGTAGGCGGCGGCGTCCTCCTCCGGGGCGGGGGTGAGCACCAGCGCCGGGTCGGAGCTCAATAGAATTTCCGGTTTTTTCACCCCAAACTGCTGCAGCTCCGCCATGGAGTCCTCCTCCCGCAGGGTGATGGTGTCCACCGAGCGCTCCAGCACCTTCTTCACCAGGCGGATGTTCCGCTGGCCCATCACCGGCCCGATGCCGCAGCCGTACATGTCCACCTTGTTGCCCAAAAACTTGGCCAGCCGCAGGGTGAACAGGTAGTACCACAGGCTGCGGTGGCTGGTGGCGTTCTGGATGAGGGTGCCCCCGCCGTTGATATACAGCACCGACTTCCGCATGGCGGAGAACATCTTCGGGATGTTGAAGGTGTAGATGGAATTGACCTGGTACCGCTTTTTGATGCTCTGGGTGTTCTTGGCCAGAATGGTCACCGGCATCAGCTCGTCCAGCTTCCGCACCGACTGGAGGATGGACTTGAGGATGGCGTCGTCCCCGGCGTTGCCGTGGCCGTAGGCCCCGCAGATGATGACCCCGTCCCGCTTCTTGGCCTTGGCCCTGGCGTCCCGCTTCAAGATGCTGTCGTAAATCTGCAGCTGGTGCTCCACCATCCGCTCGATGGAGAACTCCCGGCTGGCCTTCTGGTAAATGCGCTCCCCAAAGGTGTCCCGCAACGCCTTGTCCCCCGCCAGGGTGAGGAGCTGCTGGGCCAGCTGCCTGTAGTCCCCGGGCTCGAAGATGAACCCGTTGACCCCGTGGTCGATGAGCACCGGCACGCCCCCCACGTTGGAGGCGATGGTGGCCCGGTGCATCCGGGTGCCCTCAGTCAGGGAGTAGGGGAAGGTCTCGGAGATGGAGGTCAGCAGGTTGATGTCGATGGCGTGGTAAAAGGAGTTGATGTCGTTGATCCACCCGGCGAAGTGGACTTTGCCGGCAAGCCCCAGGTCACGTGTCATGGCCTCCAGCTTCTGCCGGTCCTCCCCGTCCCCGCCGATGAGCAGCTTCAGCCGGGGGTTTTCCCGGCAGGCGATCTGCATGGCCTTCAACAGGGTGGGCACGTCCTTCACCGGGGAGAGCCGCACCGCGATGCCGGCGATCACGTCCCCCTCCTCCCACTCCATGCCCACGCTTTTCAGGAATTCCTCCTTGGGTGCGGGGTGGATGGGGGTGGTAAAGTCGATACCGTTATACAGGGTGTAGATCCGGTCCGCCGGAAACCCCCGCTGGATGAGGATGTCTGTCATGGGGTCCGCCACGCCGATGTAGTAGTTGACCCGCCGCAGGGCCACCATGTTGGTGGTGCCGTAGGAGAGCCGGGCCACCGGGCGGCCCAGGTAGTCCAGGCGGTAGTCGCTGTGCACCGTGGTGACCACCGGCGCCCCCAGGTGCTTTTTGATGAGGTTCCCCATCAGGTTGCCCCGGGCCCCGTGGCAGTGGATGATGTCCACGTGCTCCCCGGCCAGCAGGCGCTTTAATTCCCGCAGGCCCACCACCGGGTTGCCGGGCTCGATGACATCGATGGGGATGCCCATCTTCTCCGCGTCCTCCGAGAAATCCCCCTTGCGGAAGCAGAACAGCCTGGCGTCGATGGAGTTGTTCAGCTCCCGCAGCAGGTTGAGCACGTGGGTCTTTGCGCCGCCGGTGTCGCCGCCGCCAATGAGATGGATGACTTTCATAACAGTCCTCCTTGTTTGCTTTGTGTTAGTATAGCATGGGGCCATGGGCCCGTCAAGGACGGGGGAAGGCCCGGAACTCCGGCAGGAACCACACGTCCTGCACCGCGAATTCCCGGCCGTGTAAGTACGCCAGGATGCCGGCCTCCGTGGTAAAATCAAACCCCAGCTTGTAGGAGTACAGCGCCTGGTAGGGGAATCCCGTCCGCTTGTTCACCGCGTTTTTGCCGTATTTCCCGTCCCCGGCCAGAGGGTGGCCGATGGAGGCGAAGTGGGCCCGGATCTGGTGGGTCCGCCCGGTGAGGAGCTCCACCTCCAACAGGGAGAAGTCCCGCCGCTCCTCCAGCACCCGGTACTTGGTGCGGATGGTCCTGGCCCCCTCCTTGGGCTTTTTCGAGATATACACCCGGTTCTGGGCTTCGTTCTTCTCCAGGTACCCGGTGAGCAGCCCCTCCTTTTGCTCCAGCCGGCCGCACACCACGCACAGGTACAGCTTGCGTAGCTCTCGGCCCTTCACCTTCTGGTTCAGGACGCGCAGGGCCTCGGCGTTTTTCGCCGCCATGACAATGCCCCCGGTGTTCCGGTCGATGCGGTTGACCAGGGCCGGGGCGAAGGACTGCTCTCCGTCGGGGTCGTACTCCCCCTTGTCGTAGAGGTAGTGCTGCACCCGGGCGATGAGGGAGTCAAAGTGGTAGTGCTCGTCCGGGTGGACGATGAGCCCGGGCTGCTTGTCCAGCAGCAGCAGGTTCTCGTCCTCATAGACGATGGACAGCTTGCTGGGGGCTTTTAAGAAGTCATATTCCTTTGGCTTCGTCTGGAAGAACTCCTCCTGCCAGTACAGGGAGAGCACATCCCCCTCGGCCAGGCGGTCGTCCCGCTGGCAGCGCTTGCCGTTGCGCTTCACGTCCTTGGTGCGGATGCACTTGTACAGCACCGCCTGGGGCAGGTTGGGGTAGGCCTTGGTGAGGAACTTGTCCAGCCGCTGGCCGGCGTCGTTTTTCTCGATGACCACAGTGCGCCTAGGCATGGTGCTCCTCCTTCCCGCAGGCCTTGGCCTTGCGCTTTAAGGTGAAGAAGAACTGGGGCAGGCTCAGCACGATGCCGATGCCCAGCGCGATGGCCACAGCGATTTTGATGGTCTCCAGGCCCTTGTCCAGGGCCAGGGCGTTGTCGCTCATAAAAAAGTGGTAGCCGGTGTAGTAGATGCCCGCCCCGGGCACGATGGGGAAGATGCCGCAGATGAGGAACACCGTCACCGGCGCCTTGCGCACAAAAGAGAAGAACCGGGAGAACCAGGTCAGCGCCACCGTGGCGAAAAAGGAGGCCGCCACCACCCCGGAGCCCAGCCCGGTGCACACCAGGTACACCAGCCAGCCCACCGCCCCGGTGACCCCGCAGCACAGGTACTCCCTGGGCGGGGTGTGGAAGATAATGGCAAAGGCGATGGTGGCCACAAAGGCCACCCCGGTCTGCAGCGCCCAATTCAGCAGGGTGAACAGGTCGATCACAGCAGGCCACCTCCCGTCACCAGGGCGAGGCAGCGCACCACCACGCCCACCCCTACGGCGATGCACCCGCCCACCAGAAAGGCGTCCAGCATGCGGATGGCCCCGCTGAGATAGTCCCCGTTAAAAAAGTCCCGGATGGAGGTGGTCAGGGCCACCCCCGGCACCAGGCGGATGATAGAGCCGATGATGATCTTGTCCATGTTGTGGCCGAAGCCCAAAAACAGGAACAACGCCCCGCACAGCGTCACCAGGGCGCTGGCGGAGAGGTTCGTCAAAAATTTGGAGAGGCCGTGCTTTCCCACCCAGTACAGGTACAGCTCCAGCACCAGGCCGCACACAAAAGCGGTGCAGGCGTCGAACAGGTCCCCGCCGAACAGGTAGCTGAAGGCGGCGCTGCCCACCCCGCAGGCCAGGGTGGCCAGGGGCAGGGAGGAAAAGGGCAGCGCCTGGATGCGCCGCAAAATCCGAAAGGCCTCCTCCACGGTGTGCTGCCCCTGGGCGATCTCCCGGGAGAGCTGGTTCACCGCGGAGATGCGCCCCAGGTGGGTGCTGGTGCTGGGAATGTGCTTCAATTCCACCGAGCGCTCCACCCCCTGCTCCACCCCGGTGGCGAAGATGGCGTTGGTGAGCACATACACGTTGAACTCCTCGGCGTGGTAGGCCCGGGCCACCCGTTCCATGGTCTCCTGCACCCGGGAGATCTCCGCCCCGTTTTTCAGCAAAGTCTCCCCCATCTGGAAGGAGAGCTCTAAAATACTGGTATCGTCCTCCACAGTCCGGCCCCTCTCTGTAGTTTCTCTCTGCTTATGGTAATCGAAGCCGGGGGAGATGTCAAGTTTCCCGGCGGGAAAAGGGCTTCCCCCCAGGAGTATTTTGTGATAGAATTGGATAAAATTGGAAAGAAGGGGGGAGAGGCATGAAATTCCTGGCGAAACGCTGCACCGCCCTGGCGCTGGCCCTGTGCCTGCTGGTCCTGCCGGCCCCGGCTTACGCCCGGGAGGAACCGGCCTTCCACCCGTCCCTCACCGCCAGCGAGGGCAAGGACGGGGACGTGGTGGACCTGATCCTCACCTACGACGGCAGCCTGGGGGAGGTGGGCGCCTTTCTGGCCTGGGTGGAGTACGACGCCGCCCGCTTCGAGTACCTGCGGGTGCGGGAGTCCGCCACCCTCCAGTCCGGGGTGACCACCACCGTGGCCTTTTCCGGCCGGGTGGGCACGGCCTACACCGCCTATCCCCACGAGGACGCCCTCTCCCAGCCGGAGGAATCTTTGACCTACCGCTTCCGCCTGCGGGAGGGCGCGGACCCGGGGGAGGCGGAATTCTTCGTCTCCGTGTACCAGATCGTGGACCTGCAGCCCCAGTACCTGGGCCACGACACCGACCAGTCCCTCTCCTACCAGGTGCTGGAGCCTCCCAGCAGCGACGCCAGCCTGTTGGACCTGGTGCCGGAGACCGGGGAGCTGGTACCCAGCTTCGACCCCGGCCGCCTGGACTACCACCTCACCGTGCCCTATGAGGTCAAGCAGCTCACCTTCCTGGCGGAACCGGCGGCCGGGGCCAGCTGCCGGGTGAACCGGAAGAACCTGGGCGCCGGCGGCAGCGAGACGGAATTCCGCTTTACCGTCACCGCCGAGGACGGCAAGACCAAGCGGGAGTACCGGGTGCAGGTCTACCGGGAGGAGGAGCCGGAGCCCACCCCCAGCCCCAGCCCTACGCCGAAGCCCACCGCCACCCCAAAACCCACCAAGACGCCCAAACCTACCGCCACTCCCAAGCCCACCGCTACCCCCAAGCCCGAGGCCACCCCCAAGCCCACCAGGACCCCAAAGCCCACGGCCACGCCCAAACCTGCGGCGGCGGGGACGGCCTCCACCCCAAAGCCCCAGAGGAGCACCGCCCCGGCAGCATCCGCCCCGGCGGCCAGCCCCACGGTAGAGCCCTCTTCCGGCAGCGGGGCCAGCCCGCCGGAGAGCACCTCCTCCAGCCCCGGGGCGGCGGCCCTCCCAGTGGGGGAGCCTAGCCCCAGCCCGTCCCCCTCTCCCGGGGGAGGCCTCACCATCCTCAACGGGGAGCGCTCCCTGCTGCCCTTCACCCTGGCCATGGTGTTCCTGATCCTGGCGGTGCTGTTCTCCGGCCCCCTGGCCAAGTGGCTGGCCGAAAAGTGGCGCAGCCCCAAGCCCCCGGAGCAAAAGGACAAGGACGACTCCCAATAGCCCATAAAAAAGGAGGCCTTCCCGGCCTCCTTTCCTTTTCTTTAGTTGTGGTCCCGGCGCTTTTTCAGCAGCTGCACCCGCACGTCGCTGCCCAAAAATTCCACCGTGCCGTAGTACCCCATGATCCGGGAGGCGAACCGCTGGCTGTACCGGTCCTCCAGCTCCTTCATGGACAGGTTGGTGCTGATGATGGTGGGCCTCTCCGCCAGCATCCTGGTGTTCACGATGTTGTACAGCGCCGCGTTCACGTACTGGGAGGGGAACTCCGTGCCCAGGTCGTCCAAAATCAGCAGGTCGCAGCCCATCAGCTGGGCGTTGGTGTCCCCGGGGCCGTCGGGGTCGGCCCGGTCGAAGCGCTCCTTCTCCAAGGCCACGGCAAAGCTCTGGGCCGAGCCGTACACCACCCCCATGCCCTTCTCAATGGCCTTGTTGGCGATGGCCAGGGACAGGTGGGTCTTGCCCAGGCCCGTCTTGCCCTTGAACAGCAGGCTGGGGGAGTTGGGCCGCAGCCGGTCGGCGTAGCGCTGGCACAGCTTCAGCACCGCCTCCATCTGCCGGCAGGCCCGGGGGTCGTCCTGGTAAAACTCCAGGGAGAAGGTGTCGAAGGTGCTCTTTTCCAGGGGCAGGTCCGCCGAGAGGGCCTGGTAGGCCAGGGACCGCTGTAGCTGCTTTAAGCACTGGCACATGCGGCCGTCCACAAAGCCGGTGTCCCGGCAGCGGGGGCAGGCATACCGGGGCTCCAGGTCCTGGGGGGCAAGCCCCTCTTTGGCCAGCAGGCCTTTATACTCCTCCTGCAGGGCCAGGTCCCGGTCCCGCAGCTGGGCCATGGCGGACTTGGCGTCCCCGCCCCCCAGCACTGCCCGGGCGATCTGCGAGGCGTTCTGGGCCATCTCCCATTTGATCTCCCCCGCCCGGGGGCACCGGGCGGCAAAGTCCCGCTGCCGCTGCCAGGCGGCTTCCTCGGCAGCCCGCTTGCGGGCCTCCAGCTGGTCCATGGCATCCTGAAAGATCTTCTTCCCGTATCCCATTTACAATTCCTCCGGCAGGTTAAAAAAGCTGAGCCGTTCCAGCTCGTCGATGTCGTAGCTCTTGCCGTCCTTGGCGGCCTCCTCTTTTTTGCGATGCTCCGCCTCCTCCAGCTGGTCCACGCTGCGGATGCCCGCGCTGTGCCAGCCCTCCAGCACCTTGTTCATGTAGGCGGCGCTGAATTTCCCCGTGTTGTCCGCGCAGCGGTCGTAGGCGGCGGAGAGCATTTCCCGGGAAAAGCCCCACTGGTACACCCAGCGGAAGGCCGCCTCCTCCTCCTTTTTGGAGGGGGAGCGCTTCGGCAGCCCCGCGGCGGCCTCCACCATGCCCCAGGCCAGCCTCCGCTGGCTCAGGTCCTGGAGCTTCTGCTCCGCCGCCTCCAGGGTGAAGATGTTGCTCTCCGCCCAGTCCCGGGCCACCGAGTCGATGTAGGCGGTGCCGGTCTTGCCCACCTCTTTGGCGTAGTGGAGGAGCATCACCGTCACCTCCACCGGCAGGCCGTAGTCGTCGGTGATGGTCAGCAGCAGGGAGGTCATGGCGGGGGAGAGGGTCTTGCCCAAAGTGGTCTCCGCCTCCTGCATCAGAAAGCGCACGTTCTCCGACTCCGCCAGCCGTGCCGCCAAATGCACCCCGTCCGGCCGGAGCAGCCGCTTTTTCGGGGGCAGCTGCCTCTCCGCCGGGGCACTTTCCGACGCAGCGCGCTGCGCTGCTGCGCCCTCCACCGCCGGCTGGGGGGCCGGGGCCGCCTGCGGGGCGGGCCGGACCGGGGGTTCCTGGGGCTGGGGCACAGGCCGCAACTCCTCCCCCTGCAGGGCCAAAAGCCCCCGGTCGGTCCAGTAGTCCAAGGCGTCCAGCGCGCTGTCCTCGGTCATGCCCAGGGCGGCGGCCAGGTCCCCGGGGCCAAAGCTCTCCCCGGCGTGGCGCAGCGCGAACAAGATCACCTGCAATTGTTCTTTTCCAGCTAATTTCAAGTGGCGGTCCACCAGCGCGCAGGGCACGGCGAACACCTGGTTCCACATTCCCAAATCTAAACGATAGGCCATTTTCGCTCCCCATCCTCTGTTGATGTCACACCTGCGGTGGGCAGTCCGCGTATTTTGCCACCCGCGGCGCCCCACCCCGCTCCTCGCGGCCGGGCTTTCCTTTTGCTATGATGTCACACCTGCGGTGGGCAGTCCGCGTATTTTACCGCCCGCAGCGCCCCGCCTAACTCCTCGCGGCCGGGCCTTGCTTTTGCTATGATACCACACCTGCGGTGGGCAGTCCGCGTATTTTACCACCCGCAGCGCCCCGCCCCGTCCCTCGCGGCCGGGCCTCGCTTTTGCTATTATACCATACCTGCGCGCCAGAAAAAAGGGAAACTTTCCCTTGACTATCCCAGGTTTTTCGGGTATAATAGCTAGGCTGGAAACAGCCCCTTGGGGCCGGTGCACACAGTCGTGTAGAGTTGCTCTACCGACTTTCCCCTCAGCCTCTCCCCAAACGGGAGATAATCGTCAGTTTATGCTTCTTTTGAAATATGCTGGTGTGGCTCAGTCGAGTAGAGTTGCTCTACCGACTTTTCCCCCAGCCTCTCCCCAAGCGGGAGATAATCGTTAACTCTTAGTCCCTTAGTTAGATATGCTGGTGTGGCTCAGTCGTGTAGAGTTGCTCTACCGACTTTCCCCCCCAGCCTTTCCCCAAGCGAGAGATAATCGTTAACTCTTAGTCCCTTAGTTAGATATGCTGGTGTGGCTCAGTCGGTAGAGCAGCTGATTCGTAATCAGCAGGTCGCTGGTTGTCGCTAAGGGTGAACAACCGGGAAGAAACACATTGGGCCTCCAGTTGCAGTCTCAACAGGCAAACAGAATGAAAAAAGTGAATATGCTGGAATAGCTCAGTCGGTAGAGCAGCTGATTCGTAATCAGCAGGTCGCGTGTTCAAGTCACGTTTCCAGCTCCATGAAAAAGTCCAGGAATCATGCGGGTTCCCGGGCTTTTTTGCGTTCCCGGATTATTCTTCTTTCTGCCCGAAAAGCAGGGAAAGAAGGGGACAAAAGGTGTCCCCCCGTGCAGAAAAAAGCTCCGCAAAAGGCCCCTCCGGGCCCTGTGCGGCCCAGGAAGGCGGGTGGGGACGCCAGCTGGGGCTCGGACCCGCAGACGAGAAGAAAGTCCCAAAAACCAAAATTTCTCGGCTTGTTCAAAGCGTGTTTCTAATTTCGACATATCTTGCGTGGCACTGGATGATACAATAAAAATGGCGAAAGCCAATACCATAGCATTCCGGTGAGGTTCACACTCTGTGTGACCTCAGGCATTCATGAGCCCCCCGAATCAACAATCATTCCACTGCGGGTGGATTCCATGAACGTCCACAGTATTTGGCGCTGTGCCGGCAGCGTGGTGTGGCCCTTCCGCGATGCGGAAAGGAAAAAACTTGAACCAAGTAGAAATCTTCTACAACGGTGAGGTAGTATCAGTGCCAAAGGAGGTTGCAGACTTCCTGGAGCAGGATCGGAAACGGGCGGCAGCCCAGGACAAACGGGACGAGAGGCATCTTAGTAAAAGTGAGTTTGAAACGGTGCTGTCCTGTGTGACCAGCTGTGTGTCTGTGGAGGAGACCGTGCTCCGGAGCCTCCAGCTTGAAAATCTGCGGGACGCTGTCAAGGCCCTGCAGGAGGAGGACCAAAAGCTCATCTCCCTCCGCTACGACAGCGAGCTGACCATGGAGGAGATGGGGAAACTCCTCGGTGTCTCCAAAATGGCAGTCTCAAAGCGACTGAAAAAACTTCACCAAACCCTGAAAAGCTCTGTCGTGTGACAGGGCTTTTCGCCCTTTTATGGGGCTGCTAAGTCATTTTCTGAACATGACAGAAAAAGATTGACAAACTCTGCACTGAACGTTATACTATACCTATAAAGTTATTTTTTAGACATGACGAAAGAGGTTGGAAGATGAAACTTGGAGAAGTCGCATTAGTTCGGAGCGGTTTGGTTTTGTCCAGAAAGGCGGCAAAAAGTCCTTCGCCATTCCGATATTCCTTGCTTTCATTGCGGGCCATGAGTGGTGAGGGAGAAATACTTGAAGAAGAGTTGGACGTGTTTCATGCGGCAGAGCTGTTGAAAGAAGAGTATTTGACTCGTCTAGGAGACATTATTGTCCGGCTGAGCGCTCCTTACACAGCTGTGTTGATTGAAAGCAAATGGGAAAACATTGTGGTGTCCTCCAATTTTGTAATCATTCGAGTGGATGCCCAAAGGGTTGTGCCAGAGTACTTAGCTTGGTATTTGAACAGATCCTGGATTAAGCGGAAAATCTACAAGGATAGTTCCAGTAATATGTTAGGGGCTGCAAAATCCACATTGTTCAGAAAAATGCCGCTCTCTCTGCCTTCTTTGGAAGATCAGTATCGAATTGGCCAGGTGTTTTTATTAGCACGGAAAGAAAGCGCTTTGCTATTCTCCTTGGCAGAGCAGAAGAAAAAGTATTATGAGGACATTTTAGAGCAGATGAACGATAGAACCAGGAGGAATTTGTCATGACCACAAAAAGAGATATTGAGCAGGTGCTTTGGAAAGCTTGTGACAGCTTCCGCGGAAAAATTGACAGCTCTCGCTATAAAGACTATATTTTATCCATGTTGTTTGTAAAATATCTCAGTGATGTGGCTCAGGAGAGGAAAGGGAATTATATCAAACAATACGAGGGAGATATGCGCCGTGTGGAGCGAGCTATGAACCGGGAGCGGTTTGCTATGGATGAGGACTCCACGTTCGACTACCTTTATCAGAACCGGAATGATCCGGAAATCGGTCAAAAAATCAATGTGGCGCTTAGTCACATCGAGGAGAGAAACAGTAGTAAGCTGCGCAATGTGTTTCGCGCAATCGACTTCAATTCTCAGGTGGATTTTGGAGAGGTGCGGGAGAAAAATGCCACTCTCCGCAATTTGCTTGAGGACTTTCATGGCCTAAATCTTCGTCCCAGTCAGCTAGATGCCAATGACATCATTGGTGATGCCTATGAATACATGATCGCCATGTTTGCCTCGGATGCAGGAAAGAAAGGCGGGGAATTCTTCACGCCCAGCCAGGTATCGGAGCTGATTGCCCGACTGGTGGATCCCCAGGAAAACGACCGCATCTACGACCCTACCTGTGGAAGCGGCGGTCTGCTGCTGAAAGCGTATAAGAAAGTTCCCAGCGGAAAGGTAGCCATCTACGGTCAAGAGCTTAACGCCCAGACGTGGGCTCTTTGCACCATGAATATGTTTCTCCACGGGGTAGACGATGCCCGTATCTGGCAAGGTGATACTTTATCCCACCCCCAAAATCTGGAGGGCGACCAGCTGATGAAATTTCAGAAGGTGGTGGCGAATCCGCCGTTTAGCTTGGACAAGTGGGACAGCGGTTTCCTTTCGGAAGCGGAGGCCGACAGCAAAGGGAAAAAGAAGATGACTGCCGATCTAGATCCCTATCACCGGTTTGATTTGGGAATCCCTCCGGCCTCTAAGGGAGATTATGCTTTTGTCCTCCACATGCTTTCCAGTCTGGATGGGGAGAATGGGCGCATGGCCATTGTGCTGCCTCACGGTGTTCTGTTCCGGGGTGCTAGCGAAGGGAAGATCCGCCGCCAGTTGGTAGAGCTCAATTACCTGGATGCTGTCATTGGATTGCCCGCCAACCTGTTTTACGGAACGGGCATCCCGGCTTGTATTCTTGTCTTTCAGAAAAATCGCACTCGCCGTGACGTGCTCTTTATCGACGCTTCCGCTGAGGGCAACTACGAAAAGGGGAAAAACCAGAATCTCCTTCGGGATTGCGACATCGAAAAGATTGTCCAGGTTTACCGCGCCCGGGAAAATGTGGACAAGTATGCCTACGATGCCAGCTTCGATGAGATTAAAGAAAACGACTTTAACCTAAATATCCCCCGGTACGTGGACACCTTCGAGGAAGAGGAGCTGGTGGATATCGACCAGGTAAAGCAGAATATCGCTGACATCGAGACGGAGTTGGCTCAGGTCCAGGCGCAGATGCAAAAGTATTTGGAAGAGTTGGGATTGTGAGGGGGTCTTAGAAGATGCAGGAAATTATCTTGGTTGTCGTTACTGCTCTAATTTCCGGATTATTGGCTACTCTGTTAACAATTTGGTGGCAAAGAAGGAATAACATCTATAACAGGAAAATGCGTATCTTTGAGACGATAATGGCAACGCGTTTTATGGTTTCCTCTGAGGAAAGCGTTCGTGCCTTAAATTCGATTGATGTTGTGTTTTACAAGAATAAAGATGTGCGTGTAGCATACCAGAATTTTCTCAATGAAACAGATAAAAAACCACCGGTTCCGCAGAGCATTGAAGATAAGCACCTAAAACTGCTAGAGGTGATGTCTAAGGCCTTAAAGCTTAAAGACATCCAATGGGATCAAATTAAGCACACATATTATCCAGAGGGACTGGCGCAGAAAATAGAAGAAGAAAATGTATTAAGGAAAATGCAAATTCAAAATGTTGCAGCCGGATTACATGATAACGAATCACAGAAGAATGTTCCTTCAAGTGAGCAATTTAATCAACAGTTGATGGCATCTGTCTTGCCCGAAC
>DXIW01000015.1 GCA_019112625.1 Candidatus Acutalibacter stercorigallinarum
GCCTCCTTTCACCTGCGGGGAATTTTGCCTATCAAAGTGTCATTGGTTTCTATGACACCGCTTTTTTCATAGAGCTCTGCCTCCTCCACCCCCTGGGCGCGGGCGGCGGGGGAGGGGGGGAACAGGAGGCAGGCCGCTGCCAGGCAGGCCGCCAGGGCCAGCCGGTGGTGTCGTCTCATGGGGTCGCCTCCTTTCACCGGCGGGGGATTTTGCCTTTCAGAGTGTCACGGTTCTCTACGACACCGCTTTTTTCATAGAGCTCTGCCTCCTCCACCCCCTGGGCGCGGGCGGCGGGGGCGGGGAGGAACAGGAGGCAGGCTGCTGCCAGGCAGGCTGCCAGAGCCAGCCGGTGGTGTCGCCTCATGAGGTCGCCGCCTTTCACAGGCGCAGGATCTCCCCGATGGTGTCGAAGAGCTGGAGCAGCAGGGGGAAGGCCGCGGCCAGCACCGCCGCTTTGGCCGCCAGCTCCACGGCGTAGGCCAGGGCCGACTCCCCCGCGTCCTTGCACAGCTGGGCGGCCAGCTGCCCGGCGATGGTGATGCCCACCGCCTTGAGCATCACCGGGAAGCACTCCCCGGGGAAGGCGGCGCTCAGGCCCTCCAGCTCCCGGAGCAGAGGGTCGGCCCCCTCCAGCGCCGCCAGCAGCAGGAGCACCGCCGTCACCGCCGCCAGGAGCAGGGCGTGCTCCCGGCTGCTGCGCTTGACCACCGCCCCCAGGGCAGCGGCGCACACGGCGCAGGCTGCCAGTCCGAAAAGTTCCCCGGCCGTCATAACTGGAAGATGGACTTGATGGCCTGGAACAGGGCGTCGATCTCGTTGACGATCATCATCAGCACCACGATGAGCCCGGCCAGGGTGGTCATCATGGCCTGCTCCTCCCGGCCCGAGCGCACCAGCAGCTGGTTGAGCACCGCCACGATGATGCCGATGGCGGCGATCCGGAAAATGAGGTCCACATCCAAATTCTCGTCCCTTCCTTTCCTGTTCCGGCGCTTACAGCAGGGCCAGGCACAGGGCCATGCCCCCAAAGGCCCCCAGGGCCACGTACAGCCGGGATCGCCTCTCCCGGTCCTCCCTGGCGCGATGGAGGAGGGGCCCCACCAGGGCGGCGTACAGCTCCAGGTGCTCCAGCTGCCCCTCCACGCCGCTGGCCCCCAGCCCCTGGACGAAGCCCAGGTAGAGCTCCCGGTCCCCGGGCTTTTGCAGCAGCCGCTTTCCCGCCTCTCCCAAAGCCTTGCAGGGGTCGGCGGAAAAGCCCGGGTCCCCCGCCGCCTCCCGGCAGAAGCGGGAGTCCTCCCGCCCCTCCCACACCAGCTGGGACAGGGGGCTGGCGGAGTAGCCGATCCCGGTGCGCAGGCGCTGGAGCAGCTGTTCCCAGTCCAGGAGCAGCCGCTCCCGCTCCCCCAGGGCCCGGGCCCTGCCCAGCCCCCACAGCACCCCGCTGCACAGCACCAGCACCGCCCCCAGGGCCCTCACAGCTCCCCCTCCAGGGGGGTGAGGCGGAAGGCCCGCCGGCCCGGGACCTCCTGGTACACGGTGACGGTCTCCAGGCTCTCCAGCTCCCCGGGGCGGGCCCGGCCGCTGAGGCAGGCCACCGTGCCGAAGGCCCCGGTACAGAGCAGCTCCCGGCACAGGGGGCGGCGCTCCAGGTCCTCCCGGGCAGCGTGGACCGAGGCCACCAGGGCCGCCCCGGAGAAGGCGGCCCGCCGGACCGCTTCCAGATCCCCGTCCCCCAGCTCGTCACAGAACACCACCTCCGGGGACAGCGTGCGCAGGGCCGTATCCAGGCCCGCGGGTTTGGGGAAGCCCCGGAGCACGTCGGCGGCGGGGCCCAGGTCGAAGCCCCCCAGCTCCCCCCGCTGGTCCAGCACCGCCACCCGCCGGCTGGGGGAGAACCGCCCCCAGGACAGGGAGCGGGCCACGTCCCGGAGGAAGGTGGTCTTGCCGCTGGCGGGCTCCCCGGCCAGGAGCAGGCCTTTACTCAGATCCGCTCCCCGGAGGAACAGGGGGTCCCCACAGCCCAAACACTGCCTGGGGATGCGGAACACCAGGCTGGTGATGTCCCGCAGGCTTTTCACCCGGCCCCCTTCCAGCACGGCCGTGCCGCACACCCCCGCCCGGAAGCCACCCTCCAGGCGGAGGTAGCCCTCCCGCAGCTCCTGCTCGTGGCTGAACACCGAGTGGCCGCAGGCCTGGAGGAAGGCCCTGCGCAGCTCTTCCGGGGAGGTGCGCACCAGGCCCTCCACCGGGGCCCGGGCCACGCCGCCCCCCTCCCGTAAAAAGCAGGCCCCCTCCCTGCCCCAGATGCTGACGGGCTGGCCGCCGCACAGGCGGATGTCGTAGGCCTGGTCCTTGACCGAAGCCGGGACCTGGAGCAGGGCCTCCCGGTACAGGGGGATCTGGCAGGCTACCTGGTCAAAGGCGGAAGTATCCATAAAAGCGCCTCCTTACGCGGGACTTGTACTCCATATCTATGGGGCCCGTCCCGGGAATAGAACAAGCCCCCGGACAGGAAAAGGCCCGGCCGGCAGAGATGCCGGCCGGGCCTTCTGGAAGGCGCTAGGCTTTTTTCTGGTAGTACTCTAAAAAGGACTGGAGGACCTCCCGGTCGCTGTCGTAGGTGACGGTCTGCAGGGCCTGGAAGGGGGGCTCCCACCGGAGCTCCAGGACCTCCTCGGGCTGGGCGTGGGTCTTGCCCGCGTCGCAGAGGGCGGCGAAGTAGATCACGTCCTTCCACACGTTGAGCTTGGGGGAGTAGGCCACGGACCGGCGGAAGCCCTTGTCCAGCTTGACCTTGAGGCCGGTCTCCTCCCGGATCTCCCGCAGGGCGGTCTCCTCCTCGGTCTCCTTGTTCTCCACGTGGCCCTTGGGGAAGGCCCAGTGGCCGCCGTTCTTGTGCTTGATGAGGAGGATCTCCACGCCGTCCTTTTCCCGGTAGACGATGGCGCCGCAGGATTTTTCCTTCTTCATGGCTGCACGCTCCTTTCTGGGCAAAAAGGGGCCGCCGCGGGAGCCACTGTCCCGCGGCAGCCCTATTCGCTTATGCTTTTACCGAAAACCGGTAGACGGTACGGGTGGCGAAGGGCTCGCCGGGCTGCAGGTACCGGAAGGGGAAGTTGTCGTGGTTCACCGAGTCCGGGTAGAACTGGGTCTCCAGGCAGAAGGCGGTGTGGGGCTTCATGGGCTGGCCGTCTTTGCCGGTGAGGGGTGCCTCCACCTTGTTGAAGGTGTACAGCTGCACGCCGGGCAGGTCGGAAAAGACCTCCATCACCCGGCCGGAGTTGGGCTCGTAGGCCTCGGCGAATTTGCGGAAGCCCGTGCCCTCCACGCAGAAGTTGTGGTCGAAGCCGCCCCACAGCTGGATGAAGTGGTCATCGCAGAACATGTCGTCCCCCAGCTTTTTGGGGCTGGTGAAGTCCAGGGGGCCGCCGGCCACCGGCAGGAAGGCGCCGTCGGGGGTCAGGTCGTCGGTGACGGAGGTGACCTCTTTGGCGTGGATGGTGAGGTAGGTGCCGAACGCCTCCTGCTGGGGGTCGCCGGACAGGTTGAAGAAGGAGTGGTTGGTGGGGTTATAGGGGGTCTCCTGGTCGCACACCGCGCCGTAGTCGATCTGCAGCTCGTCCTGGGCGGTGAGGGTGTAGGTGACGGTCATGTCCAGGTTGCCGGGGTAGCCCTCGTCCCCGTCGGGGCTGCGGTGGGAGAAGGTGATGGAGGGCTCGTCCCCCTCGTTCACCTGGGCGCTCCACAGCACCTGGTGGTAGCCCCCGGGGCCGCCGTGGAGGGCGTTGTCCCCGTCGTTTTTCGCCAGGGTGTAGGTCTTGCCCTTGTGGGTGAAGGTGCCCTTGCCGATGCGGTTGGCGTAGCGGCCCACCGTGGCCCCCTGGTAGTTGGAGCCGTAGTACTCCGGGAGGGTGCGGTGGCCCAGGACCACGTCCCCCAGCTGGCCGTCCTTATCCTTTACCAGCAGCTTGACAATGCGGCAGCCGTAGTCGGTGGTAACCAGGGTCATGCCGTTCTTGTTTTGCAGGGTGTAGAGCTTGGCCTCGCGGCCGTCGGGAAGGGTGCCGAACGTCTCGATCTGAATGGACATACTCACGCTTCCTTCCCCAGCAGGGCGGCGCCGATGATGCCGGCGTCGTTGCCCAGCTCCGCCCGGCAGACCTTGGTCTTTTTGGAGGAGTTCATGGCATACTGCTCTTTGGCCACGAAGTCGCGGACAGGGGCCAGCAGGGTCTCGCGCTCGTTGGAGATGCCGCCGCCGATGCACAGGATGTCGGGCTGGAAGATGTTGATCATATCCACGATGCCCACGCTGAGGTACTTGATGTACTCGTCCACGATCTCCTTGCCGATGGGGTCGCCCTGGCGCATGGCGTCGAAGGCGGTGCGGCCGTTGACCTTGGAGATGTCGCCCTCTACGATGGTCCACAGGGGGGAGTCCTTGGGGGCCTTCTCCATGTACTCCTTGGTGGTCTTGATGAGGCCGGTGGCGGAGGCGTAGGTCTCCCAGCAGCCGTGGCGGCCGCAGGTGCAGGGACGGCCGTCCACCACGATGACGGTGTGGCCCAGCTCGGCCCCGGCGTAGTTGCTGCCGGAGTAGATCTTGTGGTCGATGATGACGCCGCCGCCCACGCCGGTGCCCAGGGTGATGGCCACCGCGTTGTCGGAGCCCTTGAGGGCGCCGGCCATGTACTCGCCGAAGGCCGCCGCGTTGGCGTCGTTCTCCATGAGGACTTTCTTGCCGTCCAGGCGGCTGGAGAGCATCTCCACCATGGGGGTGTTCTTGAAGGGCAGGTTGTTGGCAAACTCGATGATGCCGGTGGCCTTGTTGATGGTGCCGGGGGAGCCGACGCCGATCCACGGCACGTCGTCCAGGGTGATGCCCGCGTTCTTCAGGGCCTCCCGGGCGGTCTCCGCCATAGCATCCGCCACCTGCTCCGCGTTGTCCACCTTGGTTTTGGAGGTGGCGCGGGCGATGATCTTGTTCTCCTCGTCCACAATGCCGACGGCAATATTGGTGCCGCCCAGGTCGATACCGAGATAATACATAGCCAAAACTCCTTACAGATAGATTGTGGGTCTCCCCAATTTGATTTTAGTATACTATACTTGCACCAGAAAAGCAAACCCCCAAGAACAAAATTTACGGCACTTTTCGAAAAAAGGAGTTGGGGGATGCCTCTTGATTTTCCAAAGGGGCCGTGGTATAATTTTTTTGTTATGCCGCTATGGCGGAACTGGCAGACGCAAGGGACTTAAAATCCCTCGGTAGCAATACCGTACCGGTTCGACCCCGGTTAGCGGCACCAGGGGTTGCACCCCAGGCAATTCGCGATCATCACCTCGGTGGTGGTCGCGACTTTTTTTGCCCGCGTTTTTACTTCGCTCGAATTATGGGATAGAACGATATTTGACCCGCAGTCACTCCCCCATTAAAATCCCGGAGCGCCCCTCAGCGGAGGGATTTTCCTGTCTCGCGGGGCCACCCGCCGCGACTTTTTTTGCCCGCGCTAACAGTCTGTTCCAGGTTGCGGCTCCGTTCAGCCTGCGCCTGGACGCATCGCGCCCCGGGCCCGGCTTTTTCTTTTGCCCGGACGCGAATCGTGTTTCGGGCTCTTTTCTGTTTTACGGCAGGGTGAGGACAGGGCCCGGACGCAGTGACACGTCCGGGCCCTGTTTGGGTCTCTCCCCTATTTTCCATATTAGAGATAGCAGAAATAGATGGTGGTGCCCAGGATGGAGTCGTAATAGGAGCGGTACACCCCGCTGCCGGTGACGATGGAATTCTGGCCCACCACGTTCTCCGGGCAGATGCTGCCGTGCTCCAGCAGGTATCTGGCGTTGGCCACGGTGCGGGCGTCGGGGGTTTTGTTTAAGGAGCCGTCCCAGGTGGGGGCGTACTGGCCGGGCTGGTAGATCACCTCCCGGATGGTGTCGGGGTAGTACTCGCTCTCCACCCGGTTGAGCACCACGCTGCCCACCATCCGCTGGACCCAGTCGGGAATCCAGGTGCAGCCGGCCTCGGCGTAGATGAGCCGGGAGAGCAGGTCCAGGTCCGCCTGGGTGTAGCTGGGCTCCGGCTGGCGGTCCCGCTCCATGGCGGCCAAAATCTCGGCGGCGGTGGTGTAGTCGGTGAAGTAGCTGGTGGTGGGGATGTCCAGCCGCAGGCTTTCGATCTTCAGGTTGCGCTGCTGTTCGTAGATGGCCCCCACCTGCAGGGCGTAGGCGCTGCCGTCCTGGAGGGCGCGCTCCATGGCGTCCATGTAGTCTGTCTGGGGGTCGTAGCCCGTCACCTGGAGGTAGCTCCCCAGGCCGGGGGCGGGGGCGGCGGCAGCCGTCGTCCCTACGCCCCACAGGGCCAGCAGGGCCGCCAGGCAGAGGAGGAACTTTTTTCGCATATCCATCACGCTCCTTGCTGTGTTTGGAAGGTACAGGGCTATTCTATGGGACAGCCTTTGGGATTATGCCTGCCTGTCCCTGGGGGAGCGGAAAAGAAAAGGCCCCGGGCAAGCCGGGGCTGAGGTTATTCCTCCAGGGTGAAGCGCCAGGCGCAGGCGCAGGTATCGTCGGTGACATCGGGGCAGCAGCTGAGGCACCGGCAGCGGATGCGGTCGTCGATGGTGCGGGCAAAGCCGCTGTACTCCGCCTCCCCCGCGGGCTTGCAGGGGTGCAGAGGCATGCCCTTGTCCAGGCGGGCGGTCTGCACCCGGCAGTCCAGGTTGCGCAGGGTGAGGGTGTGTTCCCCTTCCGTAAACTCGTAGTGGCACAGGTTGGCCATAAAACGGAGGCTGAGGGCGGCCCTCAGGCCGGGGAGGCCGGGGCGGTCGGGCAAATTCAAAAACTTTTTGATGCGCCGGGCCTCGGTGACGGTGAAGCGCTGCCAGGCCTGGATGTCGTGGTACATAGCCTCGTCCATGCCAAATTTGCGCTCGATGGACTGGAACCACACCCCGTCCATGGCCAGCCAGTTCCGGGAGTAGGCGGTGATGAGCTGAAGCAGCTGCTCCCGGCTCAGGTGTTCCAGGGCTTCCCCGGGCCTCATACGTGCTTCACCATGATGAAGTCGTCCATCACATACCCGTGGCCGATGTCGGCGGCGGCCTCCTCCACGGTCTGGTAGCCGTAGTGCTGGTAAACTTCCGCGGCGTGGGTGTTGTGGCGGTTTACGGTGAGGCGGATCTTGTGCAGGCCCTCTTTCTTCGTTTCCTCCTCCACCAGGGCGAAGAAGCGCTTTACCAGGCCGGTGCGGCGGGCCTGGGGCAGGATGTACACCTTGCTCAGGTACATTTCCTCGTTCCCCTGGTAGTGGGGGGCAAAGCCCACGAAGCCCGCGTACTCCCCGTCTACCTTGCCCAGGTAGTAGCGGTAGTTCTGGTTTTGGAGCTGGTCCTTCACCGCGTGGTCGGACTGGAATTTGTCGATCATGTAGTCCGTCTGGCCCGCCGGCAGGATGGGGTCGAAGGTCTCGTGCCAGACTTTTTCGGCGATGGCGCACAGGGTGTCGATCTGGCCCTGGGCGGTCACCTGTTCCAGTGTGATGTCATGCACAGCAGCGTCATCCTTTCTATCATCTACTATGGTTCAGCCCTCGCTGTAGTTGCCCAGGAAGGAAAACCGGGGCAGCTCGTCGTGGAGGGCGCAGATCAGGTCCAATGTGGCCTTGTCGTGGATGTTCCCGGTGAAATCCAGGTAGAAGTCGTACTCGAAGGCCTTGCCGGGGATGGGCCGGGACTCGATTTTGGTGAGGTTGAGGCCGCACAGGGCAAAGCGCTCCAGCACGTGGTACAACGAGCCTGTGGTGTGGGGGATGGAGAAGCACAGGCTGATCTTCCCCGCGTCCTCGGGGAAGATGGGCTCTTTGGAGATGACCACAAAGCGGGTGGTGTTGTTCTTCTCGTTCTGGACCCCCTCCTGGAGGACGGTGAGGCCGTACTGCTCCGCCGCCACCCGGGAGCAGAGCACCCCCATACCCGCGGGGCGCTCCTGCGCCACGTGGCGGGCCGCCGCCGCGGTGTTGGACCACTCCACGGGCTTCAGGCCGTGCTCCGCCAGGAAGTGGCTGCACTGGGACAAAGCCTGGGGGTGGGAGGCCACGGCGGTGAGGGGCTCATCCGCGCTTGGGGCGGCCAGGCAGTGGGCCACCTTCACATCCACCGCCCCCACGATGAAGAACCGGTACTGGAGGATCAGATCGTAGACGGCGGCCACGGAGCCGGAGGCGGAGTTCTCCACCGGCACCACCCCGTAGGCCCCGGGGACCTGGTCCACCTGCTGGAACACCTGGGGAAATTCCGGCACGAAGGTGATGGGGGCGTCCCCGAACAGGGTGCGGGCGGCCTGGTGGGACCAGGCGCCCTCCACCCCCTGGCAGATGACAGCCGCCGGGGGCTTGGGCTGGCGGCTGGCGGTGCGCTCCAGGTCCCGGAGGGCACCGCCGCCCTGGAGCAGCTGGTGCTGCCGGGCCCGGCTCACCGCCATGATGGAGCCGTAGAGGGAGGCAGCCTCCTCCCCGTACTCCCCGGCCTCTTTCCGCACCCGGTCTAAAATGGCCTGCTCCCGCTGGGGGGCGAACACCGGGGCTCCGGCCTGGCGCTTTAGCGCCGCCACCCGCTGGGAGCAGTCCATCCGGGCCAGGAACAGGGGCAGCAGCTGCCTGTCGATGGCGTCAATCTCCTGCCGCACCTGGCCCAGCTTTTCCTGATATTCTCTCTCGTCCACGTTCCTCTCCCCTTTCCTTACAGCAGGCCGCTCTGGGCCAGCAGCTCCAGCACGGCGATACAGGCGGCGGCCTCTACCACGGGCACGGCCCGGGGCACGATACAGGGGTCGTGCCGGCCCTTGACCACCAGCTTCCCCTCCCCGCCGGTGCGCAGGTCCACGGTGTCCTGCTCTTTGCCGATGGAGGAGGTGGGCTTGAACGCCGCCCGGAACACCAGGGGCATGCCGTTGGTGATGCCCCCTAAAATCCCCCCGGCGTTGTTGGTACGGGTCTTGACATGGCCGTTTTCGTCCCGGTACATGGGGTCGTTGTTCTGGCTGCCCCGGAGGGCGGAGACGCCGAAGCCGGCGCCAAATTCCAGGCCCTTGACCGCCGGGATGCCGAACACCAGGGAGGCGATGAGGTTCTCCGCCCCGTCGAACATGGGGTTCCCCGCCCCCACGGGCAGGCCGGTGACGGCACACTCCACCATGCCGCCTACGCTGTCCGCCTCCAGGCGGGCGGCCTCCACCTTTTCGTACATCCGCTCCTTGGCGGCGGGGTCGATGACCGGGAAGTACTCCCGGGAGAGGCGCTCCAGCAGCTCCCGGCCCGGGTCCACCGGGTCGAAGGGGGTGTCCGGCACCCCGGCGATGGCGGCCACGTGGGCCCCCACGGCAATGCCCCGGCGGCGGAGCATCTGCCGGGCGATGGCCCCGGCGAACACCAGGGGTGCTGTCAAACGCCCGGAAAAGTGCCCGCCCCCCCGGATGTCGTTGTGGCCGCCGTATTTCACCCAGGCGGTGTAGTCGGCGTGGCCGGGCCGGGGCAGCACCCGCAGGTTCTCGTAGTCCCCGGAGCGCTGGCTGGTGTTCTCGATGATGGCGCACAGGGGCGCGCCGGTGGTGACCCCTTCCAGCAGGCCGCAGAGGACCTGGGGGGCGTCGGGCTCCTTGCGGGTGGTGGCGGTCTTGTCCTGGCCCGGGGCCCGGCGGGCCATCTGGAGCAGGATCTCCTCGAAATCGATGGCCTCCCCGGCGGGCAGACCGTCGAGATTGACCCCGATGGCCTTGGTGTGGCTGCCGCCGAAAATCGACATTTTGACGCACTGGCCCCAACTAGACGACATGGGCTTTCCCTCCCAAACTCTCAAAATCGGTAAAAAACTTCGGATAGGACTTGCGGATGCTCCAGGCGTCGGTGACGGTGACCGGCCTCCGGCTGCCCAGGGCAGCGGCGGCCAGGGCCATCACCACCCGGTGGTCATTGACCCCCTGGGCCAGGCCCCCGGAAAGGGTTTCTACCCCCTGGATGACAAGGCCGTCCGCGGTGGCCTGCACCTTCCCGCCCAGGGCGGTGAGGGCCTGTTCCATGGCGGCCAGGCGGTCGCTCTCTTTCAGGCGCAGGCGCTGGGCGTTGTAAATGCGGGTCTCCCCCCGGCTGAGGGCGGCGCAGACGGAGAGGGCCGGCACCATGTCGGGGATCTGGGCGGCGTCGATGGCCTGGCCCCGCAGGCCGTGGAAGGGCTCCCCGGCATGGGGGTTGCGGGCCAGGAGGCGGTCCCCCTGCCAGCGGATGGACAGGCCGAAGTTCTGGAAGAGCTCCACACAGGCTTTGTCCCCCTGGCGGGACTGGGGCGAGAGGCCGGAGAGCTCCACCATCTCCCCGCCGGGGGCCAGGGCGGCCATGGCCAGGAAGAAGGCGGCCTGGGACCAGTCCCCCTCCACCGGGGCGTTCTGGGGGCGGTAGGACTGGTGCCCCGGCACGTGCCAGCCCCGCTCTGTGGGGAGGGCGGTGACGCCGAATTGGGCCATGGCCTGGAGGGTGAGGTTTACATAACCTTCCGACTCCAGGGGGGTGGTGAGGAGGATGTCGCTGTCCCCGGGGAGCAGGGGCAGGGCCAGCAGCAGCCCGGTGATAAACTGGGAGCTGATATTCCCCGGCACCTGGTACCCGCCGGGGGTGAGCTGCCCGGCGATGGTGAGGGGCAGGGATTCATCCCCCGGGTCCCGGTAGGACACGCCGTGACCGGGGAGCAGGTCCCGGTACACGTCCAAGGGGCGCTGGGGCAGGCGGCCGCTGCCGGTGAAGGTCCACGTCCCGCCCAGGGCGGCAGCGATGGGGATGAGAAACCGCAGGGTGGAGCCGGACTCCCCGCAGTCGATGGCGCCGCCGGGGGCGGAGCCGATGTTCTGCCCCTCCACCAGCAGGGCGCCGGCGGCCTCGTCCAATACCGCACGGCCCCCCAGGGCCTGGATGGCCCGGGCGGTGGCGGCGATGTCCTGGCTGCCCGCCATGTGGGAGAGGAGGCACCGCCCCCGGGAGAGGGCGGCGCAGAGCATGGCCCGGTGGGCCACGCTCTTGCTGGGGGGCAGGAGCACTTGTCCCCCCTGGAATGTGTTTTGGTAGGTCACTTCCGCCATGGTATCACCTCACAGGGCAGAGAGCAGCTCTTCCCGCCGGATGGGGTAGATGACGCTTTCGCCCATGTCTTTGAGCAGGATGAGGCGCAGGGTGTCGCCGTCGCTTTTCTTGTCCAGGGCGGTGGCGGCCACCACCTCCTCCTTGGAGAAGCGGTCCCGGGTGGGCAGGCCGTACTGCTCCAGCACCGCTTTCACCCGCTGGGCGGTGCCGGGTTTGGTGACCCCCAGGCGCTCCCCGGCGGCGCAGGCCATGACCATGCCGATGCCCACCGCCTCCCCGTGGGACAGGTCCCGGAAGTGGTGGAGCTTCTCCAGGGCGTGGCCGAAGGTGTGGCCGAAGTTCAGGATCATCCGGCGGCCGGTGTCCCTGGCGTCCTCCTCCACCAGCTCCTTTTTGCAGGCCACGCACCGGGCCAGCACCGCTTCCAGGTCGTCCAGGGCCCGGCCCTCCTCCAGGGCCTCGAAGAGCTCCCGGCTCTGGATGCAGCCGTACTTGACGACCTCCCCCAGGCCGTCCCGGAAGTAGTGGGGGGACAGGGTCTTGAGGGTGTCCGGGTCCTCGATGACCGCCAGGGGCTGGTGGAAGGCCCCCACCAGGTTTTTGCCGAAGGGCAGGTCCACGCCGGTCTTGCCCCCCACGCTGGCGTCCACCTGGGAGAGGAGGGTGGTGGGCACCTGGGCAAAGGGGATGCCCCGCAGGTAAGTGGCGGCGGCAAAGCCCCCCATGTCCCCGCAGACGCCGCCCCCCAGGGTGACGATGAAGTCGCTGCGGGTGAAGTCATTTTGGGCCAGGGCCTCGTACATCTGGCACACGGTGGCGATCTGTTTCGACTCCTCCCCCGCGGGGAACACAAAGCGGCTCACCCGGTAGCCGGCCCGCTCCAGGCTGGCCGCCGCCCGGTCCCCGTAGAGAGGGGCCACGTTGGTCTCGCTGATGAGCATGGCCCTGCAGCCGGGCTTTTTCACCTGGGCCAGGATGGTCCCCACCTGGTCCAGGGCCCCCCGCTGGATAGTGACGCTGTAGGGCTGGGCTGTGCGCACATCGATCTTCATAGCTGTTCCCTTTCCTTTCCGGGGGGTTACCCCTCGCTCCGTTTGATTTCGGCCGCCCTGCGCAGCAGGTCCTGGAGGGCCGCCTCGTCCCCCTGGGCCACGGCGTCTCGCAGGGTTTGCAGGTTGCGCTGGAGCTCGTCCAGCTCCTCCAACAGGTCCTCCCGGTTGTCCAGGAAGAGGCGGCTCCACAGCACGTGGTTGATGTTGGCCACCCGGGACACGTCCCGGTAGCTGCCGGCGGAAAAGCCCTTGTGCAGCCTGCACCGGGGGCTCATTACATAGGCGCAGGCCAGGGCGTGGGGCACTTGTGAGGTATAGGCGATGACCTGGTCGTGCTCTTCCGGGGTGGTGTACACCACCCGGCCGAAGCCCATGGCCTTGGCCAGAGCGGCCACGGTCTCCACCGCCCAGGCAGGGGCTTCCCCGGGGGCGATGAGGTAGGAGGCCCCCACGAAGATGCTGGGGTCGCTGGCGGAAAAGCCAGAGAGCTCCTTGCCCGCCATGGGGTGGCCGGGGACAAAGGCGTACCGACCCTGCCCCCGGAGCTCCCCCACCCCCTGGCAGATGAGCTTCTTCACGCCGCAGGCGTCGGTGAGGATGCAGCCCTCTTTCAGCTTCGGGCCCCACTGCCTCACAAAGTCCAGGGCGGCCTCGGGGTAGACGCACAGGTAAATGAGGTCGGCGTCCTTCAGGTCCTCGGGGCCGGCCTTGCCGCGGATGGCCCCGCAGGAGCAGGCGTCCAGCAGGGAGTCGTCGTCGATGTCCATGCCCAGGACCTGGTGGGGGGTGTTCTGGGTGAGGGCCTTGGCCAGGGAGCCGCCGATGAGCCCCAGCCCCACGATGACGATCTTTTTGGGCTCCCCGGCCCTCCAGGGGGCGCTCACAGGGTGCTCACCAGGTCGGAGACGGCCCCCACCTTTTTGGCCAGCCTGTCAAACTGGGCGGGGGTGATGGACTGGGCCCCGTCGCACAGGGCGTGGCTGGGGTCGTTGTGCACCTCGATGATGAGGCCGTCGGCCCCCACGGCGGCGGCGGCCATGGCCAGGGGCTCTACCAGCCAGCTGAGGCCCGAGGCGTGGCTGGGGTCCACGATCACCGGCAGGTGGGACAGCCGCTTGATGACGGGCACGGCGGAGATGTCCAGGGTGTTGCGGGTGATGGTCTCGTAGGTGCGGATGCCCCGCTCGCAGAGGATGACCTGCTCGTTGCCCTCGGCCATGATGTACTCAGCGCTCATCAGGAGCTCCTCGATGGTGTTGGCCAGGCCCCGCTTTAAGAGGATGGGCTTGTGGAGGCGGCCCAGCTGCATTAACAGCTCGAAGTTCTGCATGTTCCGGGCGCCCACCTGGATGATGTCCACGTCGTCGAACAGGGGCAGGTGCTCGATGCTCATGATCTCGGTGACGATGGGCAGGCCGGTCTTTTGCTTGGCCTCGCTGAGGAGCTCCAGGCCCTCGGCCTTCATGCCCTGGAAGGCGTAGGGGGAGGTGCGGGGCTTGAAGGCCCCGCCCCGGAGGAATTGGGCCCCGGACTCCTTGACCTTTTCGGCCACATAGCAGATCTGCTCCTCGCTCTCCACCGAGCAGGGGCCGGCGATGAGGGCCAGGCCTCCCCCGCCGATCTTCTGGCCGCCGGGCAGGGTGATGACCGTGTCGTCGGGGTGGAATTTGCGGTTTGCCTTTTTATAGGGCTCCTGCACCCGCTTGACGCTCTCCACAAAGTCCTGGGCCTGGATGTACTCCGCGTCGATGGCGGTGGTGTCGCCGATGAGGCCCAGCACGGTGCTCTGGGTGCCCACCCAGGTGTTCACCTGGACATCGTAGTTATGGGTGAGCTTTTGGACGAAGGAGTCGATGACCTCCTGTTTTTGGTTGGGTTTCAGTACGATGATCATAGCCGCAGCTTCCTTTCCGATAACAATAAAAATAGCGGGGCCAGGTTTGGCTCCGCTGAATGACTGTAACTCTCCATTCCGGCCCTAGACAGCCTGGGCATAAACGCCCAAAGCGCCAGGGACCGCGCAGCCGCGCCTATGTTTCCACGGGAAATAAGCCCGCGCGGTAAATCGCAGGCTGAAGGAACGGCTAAATCGCTTGTCGATGGGGTGCTTCATAAGGCGTTCTCCTTTGCTGGGAACGGAATGTCCGATTTTTAGTTTACGACAGCCCCGGCGGTTTGTCAAGACATTTTTCCGCCCGGGGCCGCCCCCTGCCCCGGCTGCCACAGGGCGGCGATGCGCTTTGCCACCACGATGGCCGGGGCCCCGGCGTCGATGACCCGGTCCGCCGCGGCCTGGTACAGGGGGCAGCGCTGGCGGTACAGCCGGGCGATGACCTGCCGCCGGTCCGGCACCTGCAGGAGGGGGCGGCGCTTGTCGTTTTTCAGGCGCTCCTGCAGAGCGGCCAGGGGCACGTCCAGGTACAGGATGACGCTGCCCCCCTGGTGGAAGAGCTCCACGTTCTTGGGGTACAGCACCGTGCCACCGCCGCTGGCGATGACCCGGCCGTCCCCGGGGGCCACCTCCGCGGCGGCCTGGGCCTCCCGCCGGCGGAAGCCCGCCTCCCCCTCCTTCTCGAAGATCTGGGAGACGGTCATGCCCGCTTTTTCCTCGATGTACTGGTCCAGGTCGATGAACTCCCGGTCCAGGAGTCTGGCCAGCCTGCGGCCGATGCTGGTCTTGCCGCTGCCCATAAAGCCGCACAGCACGATATTCCCCTGCAAGGCGCTCCCCCCTCTCACGGAAAGGCCCGGGCCAGCTCCGCCTGGGCGTCCCGGCACAGCTGCCGGATGTCCTGGGGGTGGAAAGCGGTGCCGTACCAGGCCTCGTGGGCGGCCACCGCCTGGTACACCAGCATCTCCATGCCGCCAACGGTCACGGCCCCGGCCTCCTCCGCCAGGCGGAGGAGCTCGGTCTGGGCGGGGTTGTACACCGCGTCGAACACCGCATGGCACCGGGCGGCCACCGCCCCGGTCACCGGGCTTTGCCCGGCGTGGGGGTACATGCCCACGCTGGTGGCGTTTACCAGCAGGTCGTACTCCGGCTTGGGGACCCCGCACCCGCACAGCCCCTCCAACTCCTCGTAGGTCTGTACCTCGATACGGAACCCCCTGTCCCCGCGCTCCCGGAGGAAGCCGGCCACCTCCTGGGCCAGGGCCACGGCCTTGGGCTGGGAGCCCGCCCGGCAGGCGATGGTCAGGTCGGGGTCACGCTGGCACTGGGCGATTTCAAACGCCAGGGCCCGGGCGGCGCCCCCGTTGCCCAGAAGCAGCACCCGGCCCGAGAAATCCAGGCCATGGTTTTCCAGGGCCTTGCGGCAGCCGGCGCCGTCGGTGGTGTAGCCGGTGAGGCGGCCGCCCTCCACCTTGACGGTGTTTACCGAGCCGAACCGGGCGGCCTGGGGGTCCACCGCATCCAAAAAGGGCAGGATGGCCTGCTTGTAGGGGATGGTGACGTTAAAGCAGTCCAGCTGCCGCAGCCGGGGCAGGCCCGCGGCCAGGTCCGGCAGGTCCAGCACCTGGTACTCCATGGGGATGCCCGAAAGCTGGAACAGCCGCTTTTGGATGAAGGGGGACATGGTGTGCCCGATGGGGTGGCCGAGGACGGCGGCGTGTTGTGTCTGCATGGCGTTTCCCTTTCTTTTTCCCGGAAAATCTAAAATATTTTCAAATCACTGTTGACAAAGCCGGGGACAGTAAATACAATGTAGTTGAGATCGATGGGCGCGGCGGCGCCGCCCGCCCGGCAACTCTTTTGAGATTGTATCACACACTGGAGCTTTTTGTCCATAGCTTTCCGCAAGGGGAGCGAGACCTATCCAGGGAACCCCATTCTCACAAAATCTTTTAGGAGGCACTGAATATGGTATTGGAAAAGGTTAAGGCTATCTTGGCAAGTCAGTTCGATGAGGACGAGGACAACATCACCCCAGAGACCCGGCTGCAGGAAGATCTGAACGCCGACTCTCTCGACGTGGTGGACCTCATCATGAACATCCAGGACGAGTTCGAGGTGGAGATCCCCGACGAGGATGTAGAGAATATCAAGACGGTCGGCGCGCTGGTGGAATACATCGAGAACCATTCCTAAGGCGGCTGGTCCTTTACTTGCAGGTAAAAAGGACACCCGGACGCTTTGTCCGGGTGTTTTTCTTCCAAAAAACACGATCCGGAAAGGAACCGATACCCTATGGCACAGCAAAAGAAGATGGTGGAGGACATCACCTCCATGGAGGAGGACTTCTCCAAATGGTACACCGACGTGGTGAAAAAGGCCGAGCTCATGGACTATTCCAGCGTGAAGGGCTGCATGGTCATCGAGCCCTACGGCTACGCCATCTGGGAGAACATCCAGCGGGAGATGGACGCCCGCTTTAAGAAGCTGGGCGTGCAGAACGTGTACATGCCCCTCTTGATCCCCGAGAGCCTGCTGCAGAAGGAGAAGGACCACATCGAGGGCTTTGCCCCCGAGTGCGCGGTGGTCACCGAGGGCGGCGGCGAGAAGCTGGCGGAGAAGCTGTTCATCCGTCCCACCAGCGAGGTGCTTTTCTGCGAGCACTACCAGAAAGTGATCCACTCCTACCGGGACCTGCCCAAGCTGTACAACCAGTGGTGCAGCGTGCTGCGGTGGGAGAAAACCACCCGGCCTTTCCTGCGGGGCATGGAGTTTTTGTGGCAGGAGGGCCACACCATGCACGAGACCGCTGAAGAGGCCGAAGAGTTCACCCTGAAGATGCTGCACGTCTATGACGAGGTCTATCGGGATGTGCTGGCCATCCCCCCGGTGATTGGGAAAAAGACCGAGAAAGAGAAGTTTGCCGGCGCCGAGGCCACCTACACCCTGGAGCCCATGATGCACAACGGCGTGGCCCTGCAGGGCGGCACCACCCACTATTTTGGGGACGGCTTCGCCAAGGCTTTCGACATCACTTTCACCGGCCGGGACAACGGCCTGCACCACCCCCACCAGACCTCCTGGGGCATGAGCACCCGGCTGATCGGCGCGGTCATCATGGTCCACGGCGACGACAGCGGCCTGGTGCTGCCCCCGAAGATCGCCCCCATCCAGGTGGCCATCGTCCCGGTGGCCCAGCACAAGCCCGGGGTGCTGGAGAAGGCCGCGGAGCTGCGGGACCGCCTGGCGGACAAATACCGGGTGAAGCTGGACGACAGCGACAACTCCCCCGGCTGGAAGTTTGCCCAGTACGAGATGCAGGGCGTGCCCCTGCGGGTGGAGATCGGGCCCAAGGACATTGAAAATGGCCAGTGCGTGCTGGTGCGCCGGGACACCCGGGAGAAGCAGTTCATCTCTCTGGACCAGCTGGAGGCCGCGGTGGAGCAGGGCCTACAGGACCTGCACGACGCCATGTACCAGCGGGCCCTGAAGAACCTGGAGGAAAAGACCTTTACCGCCACCACCTACGAGGAGTTTCTGGACACCGCCCAGAACAAGCCCGGGTTCATCAAGGCCATGTGGTGCGGGGACAGCGCCTGCGAGGACAAGATCAAGGAGGACACCGGCGGCGTGAAGAGCCGGTGCATCCCCTTTGAGGAGGAGCAGCTCTCCGACGTGTGCGTGTGCTGCGGCAAGCCTGCCAAGCACATGGTGTACTGGGGCCGCCAGTATTGAGGGCGTTTTCAAGATAAAATTCTAATAAAGTAATCTATTTTGCTGAAAAACACCTTTACAATTTCCAAAGTTTGTACTAGAATGTAGGTATAACACAGCATACGGCCCCGTATGTGAAGAAATAGGAGGAGATCCCCAATGGCAAAATTGAAGATCGGCTTTATTGGCTGCGGCGGCATCGCCAACGGCAAGCACCTGCCCGGCATGGCCCAGCAGAAGGAGTACGTTGACCTGGTCGCGTTCTGTGACCTGATCCCCGAGCGCGCTGAGAAGGCCGCCAAGGAGTACGGCACCCCCGACGCCAAGGTGTACACCGACTACCACGAGCTGCTGGCCGACCCCACCATCGACGCTGTGCATGTTCTGACCCCCAACGTGGCCCACTGCGAGATCACCGTGGCTGCCCTGGAGGCCGGCAAGCACGTGCTGTGCGAGAAGCCCATGGCTGCTACCCCCGCCGACGCCCAGAAGATGCTGGAGGCCCGTGACCGCACCGGCAAGATGCTGACCATCGGCTACCAGTACCGCCACTTCCCCGAGAACCAGGTTGCGAAGAAGGTCGTTGACGACGGCTGGCTGGGCGATGTGTACTATGCCGAGGCCACCTATCTCCGCCGCCGCGGCGTTCCCACCTGGGGCGTGTTCACCGACAAGTCCAAGCAGGGCGGCGGTCCCCTGATCGACATCGGCACCCATGCTCTGGACCTCACCCTGTTCCTGATGAACAACTACGACGTGGACTATGTAGTGGGCACCTCCTTTGAGAAGCTGGGCCAGCTGCTGGACCCCGAGTATCAGGGCCAGGTCAACTACATGGGCAACCAGGACAACTGGAACAACAAGACCTACGACGTGGAGGACTCCGCGGTAGGCCACATCAAGATGAAGAACGGCGCTGTCATCAACCTGCGCGCCGCCTGGGCCCTCAACATGGCTGAGGGCGCCGGCGCCGACAACGAGGCCCACACCCTGCTGTGCGGCACCAAGGGCGGTCTGGACACCCTGACCGGCCAGGTCCGTCTGAACCATGTCGTGGCCAGCCAGCCCGCCATCACCATGGTAGGCAAGAAGATCGCCGGCTACATCCCCGGGTTCTCCCAGGGTCCCGCCCCCATTTCCAAGGAGCATGAGATCTGGGTGAAGGCCCTGCGCGGCGAGGGCGAGCTGTTCGTCACTGCCGACCAGGCCTTCGTGGTCACCAAGATCCTGGATGCCATCTATCAGTCCTCCAAGACCGGCAAGCCCGTCTACTTCTAAGCCGGGCCGCGCCGCTTTGAGGGTGTAAGGTATGGAAACCATCAATTTGCAGCTGTACTCCTTCGGGTTCGACTGCCCCCTCTCCCTGCTGGAGAAGATCAAGGCCGCTGGGGAGATGGGCTATTCCGGTGTGGAATTTGCCCGCGGGTATGAGGAGATCCCGGTGGAGGACGTACAGAAAGCCCTGGATGAGGCCGGGGTGAAGGCAGTCTCCGCCCATGTGGCGTTCAACTTCATGGAGCAGGATCTGCCCTATCTGGCCAAGCTGGGCGTGAAGTACGTGGCCTGCCCCATGGCCGCCTTCAACACCATCGAGGAGGCCAAGGAGACAGCCGAGGACCTGAACAAATTCGGCCAGCTGGCCAAGCAGTATGGGATCACCATCGGCTACCACAACCACACCGGGGAATTTTACCAGGTGGACGGCAAGTACCTGATGGACGTGCTCATGGAGAACACGGACCCTGAGACTGTGGCGTTTGAGATCGACTGCGGCTGGGCTTCCGCCGCGGGCATTGACCCGGTAGCCTACATCCAGCAGCACGCGGGGCGCATCGCCGCCATCCACATCAAGGAGAACGGCGCGGTCATCGGCGCGGACAAGCCCGCCTCCCGGTATGACCCCCCGATGAAGTTCGAGCTGGACGCCGACGGCAAGCCTATCGTCCCCCCCGAATTCATCAAGATGATGCAGGAGCGGGAGAAGCTGAATGTCCCCCAGGGGACGGGTATTGTGGACTGGAAAGCGGTGAAAGCCGCTGCCGACGCCCAGCGGGACGGCGTGCTCTACGTGGTGGAGCGCGAGGCCAGCTACGGCGGCAAGGACCGCATCACCTGCCTGAAAGAGGACATCGCCTGGCTGAAGGAAAACCTGTAACAACAAAAGGGTCCCCCCGTAATTTACGGGGGGACTTTTTTGCGCTCTTGCAGGTGTCAGACTTCCGGCACCGGCTTTTTCGCCAGCCAGCGCAGGGTGTCCCGGACGGTCTGGCGCAGGTCCCGGGGGCGGTAGCCCAGCTCCGCCGTGGCCTTGCCGTGGTCGAACCGGTCGTTGCTGCGCAGGGTGTACAGGGAGTACTTGGTGTACAGGGGCCGCTGCTTTTTCACCCTGGCCACCCAGCCCAGGAGGGGCTCCGCCGCCTGGGCCATCCACATGGGCAGCACCGGCAGCCGCCGGCCGTGGCACAGGGTTTTCGCCATGGCCAGCACCTCCTGCACCTCGTAGTGGCGGTTGGAGAGGATGTAGCACTGGCCGCTCCTCCCCTTCTTCGCGGCGGCCAGGCAGCCGGCGGCCACGTCCCGCACATCCACGAAGTCGTACCCGCCTTTGACACAGGCCGGGAGCTTCCCGCCGGCGTACTCCTTTACCAGCTGTACCAGGTGGTTCTCGGCCCCGTCGAAGGGCCCCAAAATGCCGGAGGGATGGACCACCACCGCGTCCAGGCCCTGGGCGGCGGCATCCAGCACCGCCTGGGTGGCCTCGGCCTTGGTCTTTGCGTAGCCCCCGGTGACCTGCTGGGGGGAGAAGCGGTCCACCTCCCGGAGCACGGCGCAGCCGTCCTTCTCCGGGATGGCGTGGACAGAGCTGACGTACACCAGCCGCTTGACCCCGTACTCACGGCACAGGGCCAGGATGTTCTTGGTGCCGTTTACGTTCACGTCGTGCATCTGGGGGGTGACCTCCCCGGAGATGTCCACGATGGCGGCGGTGTGGAACACCACCACCTCCCGGCCCGCCAGGCCCCGGAACAGGGGCCGCAGGCTGTCCCGGTCCCGCACGTCGCCGGGATAATAGGTTACATGGGCCCGGTTCCGGGCCTGTTCACTGGGGAGCCGCAGCCCCCGCACCTGTGCGCCGGTGCGCGCTAACAGCCGCACCAGGGTGCCGCCCAGATGGCCGCAGGCCCCGGTGACAAGATAGGTTTTCTCCATACCGCGCGCCTCCTTGCCGCTGTCTCCCTTGGGTCCTCTCTGTACCTCTATTGTAAGGGAAAGGCGGGAAAAGCACAACCAACAGACAGGGCCCCGGGGTAGGGTTACCCGACAGAACCGGGCCGGGTGTCGGGCTGTTACAAAAAGTTTTCAAAAGGGACACAAACCGGCCATTCCCGGGGGCCGGGGCTGGGCTGGGGGACGCAATTTTGCAGGAAGTGCTTGCTTTCTTCCCCAGTCTGTTGTAATCTTATCAAAGAAAGATGCCGCGCTGTGCTTTGGCGCGGGAAAGGAGGCCGCCATGACTGTTTCCCATCCTCCCGTCCTGGTGACGGACACCAGATACCGGGCTTCCCTGGCCGCGGTGCAATCTTTGGGGCGGGCGGGCTATCCCGTCGCCGCCCTCCACACCCAGGGGGACGGGGGCGCCCCGGCGGCCTTCGCCTCGAAATATGTGAAAAAGCGGGTGACCCTCCCCTGCTCCGCCAAGGACGCAGACTACCTGGAGCTGCTGGCCCAGGTGTGCGGCTCCCTGGGGGAGGAGTTCGGCGCGGCCCCGGTGGTGTTCCCCGTGGGGGCGGCCACCCTGGCCCAGCTGGCGGAACACCGGGAGGAGCTGGAGGGGCACGCCAGGTTTTTGGTCTCGCCCCCGGAGGTGCTGGAGGCCGCCAACGACAAGCGCCGGGTGGGGGAGCTGGCCCGGTCCCTGGGGGTGCCGGCGCCCAAGGAATACCCCTGCCCCGGCGGGGCGCTGCCCGAGGCCTTCCCCGTGGTGGTAAAGCCCCGGTGCGGGGAGAAGTTCGGCCTGCACGCGGAGGAGCGCTACCGGAAGGCCTACGACCCGGCGGGGTTCCGGGCGGCCTGGGAGGCCATGGCCCGGTACGACCCCCAGCCTGTGGTGCAGGAGCTGCTCACCGGGGAGGCGGTGGGGGTCTCCCTGGTGATGGATGAAAAGAGCCGGCCGGTGTCGGCGCTGTGCCACCGCCGGGTGCGGGAGTACCCCACCCAGGGCGGGCCCTCCTCCTGCTGTGAGAGCGTGTGGGACGGGGACCTGGTGGAGCACGCCGTAAAGCTCCTGCAGGGGCTGGGCTTTGTGGGCCTGGCTATGGTGGAGTTCAAGGGCGGGAAACTGCTGGAGATCAACCCCCGGGTGTGGGGGAGCTTTCCCCTCACCTATAAGTGCGGCGCGCCCTTGGCCCGGGACTATGTCCGGGCCAGCCTGGGCGAGGAGCTCCCCTTGGTGCAGGGGCCCGGGTACAAGACCGGGGTGCGGATGCAGTTCGTCTTGAACGACGGCCTGGCCTGCCTGGGGTATCTCCGCCAGGGGCAGCCGGGACGGGGATTGCGGGGGCTGGTGGATTTATTGAACCCCCGGGTGAAGGACGGGGTGTTCTCCTGCGACGACCCCAAGCCCTTCTTCCGGTACTTGAAAAACGCCCTGGGAAAGGGAGGGGACTGAGATGGAGCTTCGCGGCGATTTGCATGTGCACACCGGGCGTTCCCCGGACAGCCGAGCAGAGCTTTCCGCCATTCTGGCGGCGGCAAACCGGGCCGGGCTGGATTTTATCGCCCTGACAGACCACGACCTGCCCCCGGAGGAGGACATCTTCGCAAAACCGGAGCGGGACGGGGTGCTGCTGGTGCCGGGTATCGAGTACACCACGGACAAAGGCCACCTGCTGGGGCTGTTTTTGGAGCGGCCCTGCCCCCCCTCCCCCGGGAGGCGGCTGCCCTTTGAGGAAGCGGTGGGGCATATCAAGGACTGCGGGGGGCTGGCGGTGCTGGCCCACCCCTTCCAGAGCACGGCCCAAACTGTGGAGGAGCGCTCGGCGATGCTCCGGGGGATGGCGCCCCGGTTGGACGGCATAGAAGTCTGCAACCGGCGGGCCACCAAAAAGCGGGCCAGCGCCAACCGCCTGGCGGAACAGGCGGCGGAGACGCTGTTCCCCCAGGGGGTAGTCACCGCGGGCAGCGACGCCCATCTCCCCCAGGAGGTGGGCACGGCGTGGCTCACAGTGCGATGTGAGGAGAAGAGCCTGCCCGCCCTGCGGCGGGCCCTGGCGGCCCGGGCCGTCACCGGCTGGGACACCGCCCCCTGTGAGAACAGGCTGATCGCCCAAAGCCAAAAAGTCAAACTGCAAAAAAGCGGGGCCCCTCCCCTGGCCTGGGCCCGTTGGCTGGCCTTTTGGGGCCTGTGCCAGGCCCGGGACCTGCGGACGAAACTCGCACCGAAACCAGAAACGAAAGGATAAAAGCCATGGAATCCACCTGGATCAAGCTGGGCAAAAAGCTGAAGCGCCTGGCGAAAAACACCCTCTTCCCCACCCCCAAGCCCCTCATCTCCTATGTGCGGCGCATCGAGCGGGTAAAGACCAGCGAGAAGGTCTGCGCCATGACCTTTGACGACGGCCCCATGGACCTGCCCTGCGCGCCGGACCAGTTCGGGGGCGAGGCCCTCACCGACGTGCTGCTGGACACCCTGCAGGAATTCGGGGCCAAGGGCGTGTTCGACGTGGTGGGGGACACCTCGGAGAATTACCCGGATGTGTGCGGCGGCCCCGGCACCCCCACCTGGGGCGGCACGGCCTTCGACCACTACCCGGAGTTCGGCCAGGACAAAAAGGGCGGGGCGGCCAACTGCCCCCGGCTCATCGGCCGCATTCTGAACGAGGGGCACCAGATCACCAACCACGGATACCGGCACATCATCTTCGGGAAGAAGCCCTACGTCTACGGCAAGCGGCAGTTCCAGGGGGACCTGGACGCGGTAGTGGCGGACATGGACCGGCTCCACAGCCTGCTGCGGGACCAGCACGGCTACACCATGACCATGACCCGGCCCCCCCACTATGTGGACAACATCGACGGGACCTTTACCGCTTACGACGCCTGCGCCATGATGGATTACCAGTACCTGGCGGCCTCCTTTGACGGCCAGGGCTGGCTGCCCGCCAAGACAGGGGACGTGCAGCAGGCGGAGGTGCGGGAAATGGTGGACCCCCTGCGCAAGGCCCTGGAGCAGGATGAGGGCTTTTTCTGCGGACAGATCATCTTCCAGAAGGACGGCTACAACATGGCCCTGCGCACCCCGGTGGCCTTTGGGCTGCGGCAGCACCTGGAGCTGCTGGAGAAAGCCGGGTACCGAGTGATCACCGTGGCGGAGCTGCTGGAGCGCTCCCCCTTCGCTGACGTGGGCGCGGAGGACAAGGACTTTGAGCACCTGCGGGAGCTGCAGAAGAGCCGGGCCATCGCCTACAGCGACAACACCCTGCGGCTGGACGCCCCCATGACCCGGGGGGAGCTGGCCATGCTTTTGGCGCCCCGGGAGGCGGCGGTGGACCTGCGCATCCGGAAGCTGAAGGAGGGGGACAAGAGCTTTGCCCACCGCTACGCGGGGGCCCTGCACTGGTGCGCAGAGCAGCACCTGCTCCCCGCCGGGGCCGCCCCGGACAGCCCCCTGGAGCCCGGGGACCTGCGGAAGGCCTCGGACTTCTTTTCCGGCACGGTCACCGGCACCACCCGCCGGGAGGTGCTGGGGAAAGCGAAGCTGTAACGATACGAAAAAGCGCCCAGGCCGCAAGGCCCAGGCGCTCTTTTTTTGTGTGGTCACAGGTCGATCCAGTACCGGCGGAGGGGCTTGCCCTCCTCCAGGACAATGTTTTCCAGGACGCCGCCGCAGGCCTCGATGGTGGCGGCAGAGGGGAGGTTGTCGTCGTTGCAGGTGACCAGGGCCCGGCCGATGCCCAGGGCCTTGGCCTTCTCCAGGCCCAGGGCCAGCATCATGGGGGCATATCCTCTGCCCCTGCAGCTGGGACGGATCCCATAGCCGATATGGCCGCCGAAATCCAGCAGGTGCTGGTTCAGCTCATGGCGCAGGTCCAGAGAACCGGCCACACATCCTTCCCTGTCAATCAGGAAATAGGTAGTTCCCGAAACAAAATCCTTTCGTGGCGGAAACCTGCGCCACAAGGCTCTCTCCCCCAACCATTGCTCATAAGATTTTTCCCCGCGCAGCGCAGAAACCGGAACCATGGTCTCCCCGTCCCATTCGTCCTGATAGGCCATTACCGCCTCTGGCGGCAGCTCTTCCGGCAAAGCCAAGGCCAACCCTTGTTTTCTGGCCCGCAAGAGATGATAGTCCCCAGCGGTCATAGAGTAGCAGCACAGGTCCACCACCCGGCCGTCGTAGAGGACGGCCCCCTGGCGCAGGGTGCCCTCATACCGGAATCCGCTTTTTTCAATGACCCGCCGGGACCGCTGGTTGAAGCTGAAGTGGTTCACCGTGAGCAGCCGCAGCTTTTCCTCACGGAAGGCGTAGTCGATCACCGGGGCCACGGCCTCGGTCATGTAGCCCTGGCCCCAGCAGAAGTGGGCCAGGACGTAGCCCAGCATCTTGCAGCCGGGCACGCCGGAACGGCGGCCGTCGCTGTGGAGGCCGACGGAGCCCACCGCCTTGCCGCTCTCCTTCTCCTCGATGCACCACAGCTCGTCCTCCTGGTCGGGGCGGAGCCAGTCCTCCAAAATGGCCCGGGACTCCTCCAGGCTCTCGTGGGGCTTCCAGCCCGCGTTGGGGCCCACCTCCGGGTCCTGGCAGTAGTGGTTGAAGTCCTCCAGGTCCTCCAGCCGCCAGGGGCGGAGGATCAGGCGCTGTGTCTCAAACTGTTTCATAGGTCTCCCTCCTCTTCAAGTTTACATAATTTTGCTGGGGCTATGGCCGGCTTATTTCATTTTCAGAGCCATGGCGACCCAGCCCTTCTCCTCCCTGCGTTCCAGCACCTGGAAGGTGTCCCCGATGGCGTCCAGCACGTCCTGCTCCCGGGTGTCGATGATGCCGCTAATGAGGTACACGCTGTCCTTCTCTAAGAAGCGGGGGGCGTCTTTGCTCAGCAGGATGACGATGTCCGCCACGATATTGGCCGCCACCAGCTGGAATTTACCTGTCACCTTCTCCGCCAGGTTGCCACAGATACCGGTGAACCTCTCCCCCACCTTGTTGGTGTTGGCGTTCTCCACCGCGGTTTTTACGGCCAGGGGGTCGATGTCCACCCCCACCGCGGACTTGGCCCCCAGCAGCAGGGCGGCCACCGCCAGGATGCCGCTGCCGCAGCCCATGTCGAGGAAGTCGCAGCCGGGGACCATGTACTTCTCCAGCAGCTCCAGGCACAGGCGGGTGGTCTCGTGGGTGCCGGTGCCGAAGGCCAGGCCGGGCTCCAGGTCCAGCACCACCCGGCCCTGGGGGTCGCAGGCCTCCTCCCACAGGGGGCGGATGAGCAGCTTCTCCCCCACGGGGATGGGGTGGAAGTACTTCTTCCAGTTGTTGATCCAGTCCTCTTTTACGCAGCTGTCCAGGGTGATGGTGTGGTCGATGCCCAGGGCGTTGTACCGCTCCTCCAGGTAGGACACGGCCTCCGCCGGGTTCTCCTCGGGGCTGATGTACACGTGGACCACCGCGTGGTCCCGGTCCTTCTGCAGCAGCTCCTCGTCGATGAGGTCGATGTGGGCGATCTCCATGGCCTCCTCTTCTAAGTGGGAGTAATCCTCCATATAGATGCCGTAGGGCACCACCATGTTGGCGATGTCCCCGGCCAGGTCCGCCTGGGCGGCAGGCACCTGGATCTTGATCTCCGTCCAATTTTCCGCCATTTTCATACACCTCTGTTCTCTGTAAGTTGTTCCATTGTACCGTATTTTCCACGGGTTTGCAACGGGGAGGGCCCATGACCAAGAAAAAATTCTTCCTCCAGGGGGCGGCCCTCACCGGGGTGTCCCTGTTTTTGCGGGTCACCAATATGGGGTACCGCTCCTACCTCTCCCAGCAGCTAGGGGCGGCGGGCATGGGGCTGTACCAGCTGATCTTCTCCATCTTCGCCCTTACGGTCACCCTGTCCACCTCGGGCATCAGCCTGGCGGTGACCCGCATGGTGTCGGCGGCCATCGCCAGCGGCCGCCGGGAGGTGATCCGCTCCACGGTGGCCCGGTGCTTCGCCTTCTGCCTGTCCATCAGCCTGGGGATCGCCCTGGGCCTGTTTTTTCTGGCGGAGCCCGCCGCAGCCCTCTTTTTAGGGGACCGGACGGCCGCCCCCTGCCTGCGCATCTTAGGGGTGGGGCTGCCCTTTATGTCCCTGTGCACCTGCATGAAGGGCTACTTTCTGGCGGTGGATGAGTCCCTCTCCACCGCGGCTTCCGACACGCTGGAGCAGATTTTGACCATCCTGGCCACGGTGTTCCTGTTCTGGCACTTCGCGCCCCAGGGCATCCAGGCCGCCTGCCTGGCGGCCATGGCGGCCTCCACCCTGGGGGAGGCCGTGTCCTTCCTCACCAGCTGGGCGGCCTACCGCCGCAGCCTGAAGCGCAACGCCCCCGGCCGGGAGAAAGCCCGGGGCGTGCTGCGGGGGCTGTGCCACATCGCTTTGCCCTGCACCCTCAGCTCCGCGGCCAGGAGCCTGCTGAACACCGGGGAGAACCTGCTCATCCCCCGGGAGCTGCAGAAGTTCGGCCTGGCCCGGGGGGCGGCGCTGTCCCAGTACGGGCTGCTGCAGGGCATGGCCATGCCAATGCTGTACTTCCCCTCCAGCTTCCTCACCTCCTTCGCCTCCCTGCTCATCCCGAAGATTGCCCGGGAGCGGGAGCTGCGCCACAAAAAGGCGGTGGCTTACATCGCCGGGAAGGCGGTGCGCTGGGCCCTGGCCTTCGGGCTGTTCTTCGCGGCGCTGTTTTTTGTCTTTGGGGACAGCTGGGGCGCGGCCTTTTACCGCAGCGGGAGCGCCGGGGCCTACCTGCGGCTGCTGGCCCCGTTGGCGCCCCTCCTCTACCTGGATGTGGTGGTAGACAGCCTGTTAAAGGGCATGGACGAACAGCTCAACTCCATGAAATACAACTTCGCCGACTCCTTCCTCCGGGTGGTGCTGGTGCTGTGCCTCCTGCGGTTTTACGGCATGGAGAGCTATGTGGCCATCCTGTTTTTCAGCACCATCTTCAACGCGGCTTTAAGCCTGCGCAGGCTGCTGAAGGTGACCAGCCTGCGGCTGTCGCTGGTGTGGCACGTGGCGCTGCCCCTGGGCTGGGCAGCGGGCTCGGTATTGCTGGGCCGGGCGTTGCTGGGCGGGGCCTCCCTGGGGAACCCCTTTTTGCGGCTTTTGGGGGAGACGGCGCTGTGCGGGGCCCTTTTCGCCGGGGGATGGCGGTGCCTGTGCCTGGCGGAGGCCCGCTGGACGGAAAAAAGGGCGCGAAAAAGCGGGGCCGGCACAGGCCGGTCCCGCTGATGGAAAACGCGATTTTATTGGGCAGGGGCGGTGTCGCCGGCACCCCCGTCGCCGGAAGCCGGGCCGGTGCTCACCACCACGGTGACGGTGGAGCCGTAGTCCAGGGAGTCCCCGGCGTTGTGGTCCTGGTAGCGGATGACGTAGCCCACCTCGATGTCGTCGCTGGGCTCATCCACCCGCACCGGGGAAAAGCCGTCGGCGGTGAGGGCCTCCTGCAGGGTGGCAAAGCTGATGCCGTCGAAGGCGGGCAGGGTCCGGGTGGCGCTGCCCCGGCTCACGGTCACCAGCACGGTGTCGCCGGGGGCGATGGGCTCCCCGGAGAAGGGGCTCTGGCTGATGATGTGGCCCTCTTCCACGGTGTCGCTGAACTCCTCGGTGGAGACCTTTAAGGTGAAGTCGTACTCGCCGTTTGCCAGCTTCTGCTCCCACTCCTCGTAGCTCTCGTTGACCATGTTGGGCACCTCGAAGGTCTGGGAGGCGGCGCTGCTGTCCTGGAAGATCTTCTGGATGTCCCCGAAGGACATGCCCCGCTCCCCCAGCCACATAGAGGCGATGATGACCAGGGCCACCAGGGTGATGGCGCAGGAGCCGATGAGCCACACCACCGGGGGCAGGCCCCGGTTTTTGGGCAGGTCCAGCTCCACCGGGGGCAGGCGGCGGATGGCCGCGGTTTCGTCCACCTCGTTGACGATGGAGGGGGCTGCCGCCAGCTCTGTCTTAAAGCGCTGGAAGCTGCCGGTCCGGGCGGACTGCCGCACCTGCAGCCCGTTGGCGATGGCCGTCACCGCGAAGGGCGGCAGGGACTTCAATACCTCCCGGGAGATCATGAGCCGCTGGTCCTTCAGGCGCTGGGGGGCCTCCTGGGGCAGCTGGCCAGTGAGGGCGTAGAGCAGGGTGGCGGTAAAGCCGTACACGTCGCTGACCTCCCCGCAGGCGGCCTTGGGGTCGTACTGCTCGATGGCCGCGCAGCCGGGGTACAGCTCCTCCAGCAGGGGGGTGCCCACCTGCCGGGCCGCCTGGATGGAGAACCCGGTGAGGAGCAGGTGGCCCTCCCGGGTGACCCGCAGCGTCTCGGGGGAGACGCCCAGGTGGGGCAGGTTCAGAGAGTTCATCAGGCCCAGGGCGGAGAGCACCGGCTGGAACAGCTGGTTTGCCTCGTTCCAGGAGAGCTTGCCCCCGGCGTTCTCCACGTAGCGCCGCAGGGACACGGAGGGCACGGCCTCGTACACGGTGTAGGCGGTGTAGTTCTCCTCGAAGATGTCCTGCACCGTCTGGACCACGCTGATCTCCCGCAGGCGGCTGATGCCCTTGGACAGCTCCACAAAGTCGTCCAGGTACCGGGAGAGGGCGGCGTCCTGCCCCGCCTCGGCCAGGACAGCCAGGCCGTCCTGATCCCGGAGGGCCAAAGACATGGGGAAAAACTCCCGGACCTCCACCGCCTTTTTGGTGGCAAGGTCCAGGGCCGCGTAGGTGATGCCCTCGCCGTTTCTCGCCTTGGCCCGGCCGATCTCGTACCGTCCGGCCAGCACCGTATGGCAGGGCAGGCCCTCGGGGATCTGGGCCCTGCTGTTGTCCCAGCCGCACACCGGGCAGGTCTCCCCCTGCCCCGCGGGCAGGGCGGCAAAACAGTTTGTACACAGTCTGGTTTCCATAGCGTTTTCTCCACTCTCAAGCCAGGTGGGCCAAGCCCCGGCCCACTGCCGGAAGGCCCTATTTATGGATAGTATAGCATAACAGGGAGAAAATTACAAGAACGCGATGAAAATCGGGCCCTGGTGGGGAAAGGGGCACACATTTCCCGGGAAAAACCGCCCCTCTCCCCCACCGGGACAGAACAGAGGCCGGTGCGGCGTGTGCCGCACCGGCCTGGTGTTTTTCCTATTTATTTAGGCGGCAGGAGACTCAGGCCTTGTTCACAGAGCCGAACAGCTCCATCTTCTCCTTCACGGTCTCCTTGATGGCCTCGGCGCCGGGAGCCAGCAGCTTGCGGGGGTCGAAGCCCTTGCCCTGCTGGTCCTTGCCGGCCTCGATGTACTTCCGGGTGGCGGCGGCGAAGGCCAGCTGGCACTCGGTGTTCACGTTCACCTTGGAGACGCCCAGGGAAATGGCCTTCTTCACCATCTCGGCGGGGATGCCGGTGCCGCCGTGGAGCACCAGGGGCATGGTGCCGGTCTTCTCCTGGATCTTGGCCAGCACGTCGAAGTTCAGGCCCTGCCAGTTGTCGGGGTACACGCCGTGGATGTTGCCGATGCCGGCAGCCAGCATGTCCACGCCCAGGTCGGCGATCATCTTGCACTCGTCGGGGTCGGCCACTTCGCCGCCGCCCACAACGCCGTCCTCTTCGCCGCCGATAGCGCCTACTTCGGCCTCCACAGAGATGCCCTTCTCACCGGCGATGCGGATGATCTCCTTGGTCTTTTCGATGTTCTCGTCGATGGGGTAGTGGGAGCCGTCGAACATGACGGAGGAGAACCCGGCCTCCATGGCGTTCAGGGCGCCCTCGTAAGAGCCGTGGTCCAGGTGCAGGGCCACGGGCACGGTGATGTTCAGGGACTCTACCATGGCCTTGACCATGGCGGCCACGGTCTTGAAGCCGCACATGTACTTGCCAGCGCCCTCGGACACGCCGAGGATCACAGGGGAGTTGCACTCCTGGGCGGTCTGGAGGATGGACTTGGTCCACTCCAGGTTGTTGATGTTGAACTGGCCGACGGCATATTTGCCGGCCTTGGCCTTGTCGAGCATTTCCTTTGCCGATACTAGCATGGTGATAGCCTCCCGGGGGGTAAATTTTTGCTAAATCCATTATAGACGAGATGGGTCCAAAAATCAAGAGTTTCTCGCTGCAGGGGGCGGAAGGAGCCCGTTTTTTCGGGAAATGTTGCCCGAATCGTGAAAAAAGCCGCGGTTTTATCTTGTAATTTTTTCCCAATACGGTACAATAAAGCCAGAGCATCATCGAAGGAGGAACCGCTATGCGACCCTATATCCACCCGGACTTTCTGCTGCAGACCGAGGCCGCCCGCCGGCTGTACCACGGCTTCGCGGCGCAGGAGCCCATTTTCGACTTCCACTGCCATTTGAGCCCCCAGGAGATCCGGGAGGACGCCCGGTTTGAGACCATCACCCAGGTGTGGCTGGGGGGCGACCACTACAAGTGGCGGCTCATGCGGGCAAACGGCGTGCCCGAGGAGCTCATCACCGGGGACGGGGCCCCCTATGAGAAGTTTTTGGCCTGGGCCCGCACCGTGGAGAAGAGCGTGGGCAACCCCCTGTACGCCTGGACCCACATGGAGCTGAAAAACTACTTCGGCGTGGAGGAACTCCTCAGCGAAAAGAGCGCCCCCGCCATTTGGGAGACCTGCAACACCAAGTTGCGGGAGGAGAGCTTCTCCGCCCGGGGGCTTATTTGCCAGAGTAACGTGAAGGCCCTGTGCACCACCGACGACCCGGCGGACACCCTGGAGCACCACGCCGCCCTGGCTGCCGACGGCAGCTTCCCGGTGAAGGTGCTGCCCGCCTTCCGGCCGGAGACCGCCCTGCACCCGGAGCAGGTGAGCTTCCGGGACTGGGTGGCCCGCCTGGGGGAGGTCACCGGCAAGAAAATCGCCGCCCTGGGCGACCTGGAGGAGGCCCTGGCCCAGCGGGCCGCCTATTTCCAGGAGCGGGGCTGCCTTATCGCCGACCAGAGCCTGCAGTCCCCCGACTTTACCGCGGGCACCCGGCAGGAGGCGGAGGCCGCCTTTATCAAAGCCCTGGCCGGGGAGGACCTCTCCCCCGCCGAGCAGAACGCCTACCAGACCCAGCTGCTCCTGAGCCTGGGCCGGCTGTACAAGAAGATGGGCTTTGTGATGCAGCTCCACTTTGGGGTGCTGCGCAACACCAACTCCCGGATGTTCCCTATCACCGGGCCGGACGCGGGCTTTGACTGTGTGGGGGACGGGGTCAGCGCCGCCTCCATGGCCGCCCTGTTCGACGCCCTGGACAAGACGGACGAGCTGCCCCCCACGGTGATCTACTCCCTGAACGCCTGCGACGACGACAAGCTGGCCAGTGTGCTGGGGGCCTTCCAGCAGGGGACCTTCCCCCAGAAGATGCAGCTGGGGGCGCCCTGGTGGTTCTCCGACCACAAGGACGGCATGGTGAAGATGATGAAGGCCCTGGCCAACACCGGGCTGCTCTCCGGGTTCATCGGCATGCTCACCGACTCCCGGAGCTTCCTCTCCTACGCCCGGCACGAGTACTTCCGCCGGGTGCTCTGCGGCCTGTTGGGCCGGTGGATGGAGGACGGGGAGATCCCCCAGGACTATGACCTTGTGGGCCCCATGGTGCGGGACATCTGCTACGGCAACGCCGCCGCCTATTTTGGGCTGGAGAAATAAGCCGTGAAGGACAGAAAGGCACTTCTCCGGAAGGCCGCCGCGGCGGCGGTGGTCCTGATTCTCCTCACCGGGGTGATGACCGGCGTGCTGTGCGCCGCCTACCAGGGGATGCTGGCTGTCTACCGCGCCCATCCGCCTCTCCCGCCGTTCCAATACCGTGCCCCCATCCTGCTGGGGGTGGGGCTGGTGATCGTTCTGCTGATCCATCTCACCGGCTGGTTTCTGGTCCGGCGCAAGCTCTTCCGAAGCAAGCTGACGGGGTCGCTTTTGGCTGCCGCCGCCGCGGGGATTGGCATAATCCTCCTGCGGCTTATCGTATTCCATTGAAACTCTGTTAAGAAAGGACGATACCTATGATAAAGTTACCCTTTTCCATCGACCTGACCGGCAAGGTGGCGGTGGTCACCGGGGCGGGGGGCGTGCTGTGCAGCATGTTTGCCCGGGCTTTGGCCCAGTGCGGGGCCAAGGTGGCCCTGCTGGACATCAACGAGGAGGCGGCAAAAAAGGTGGCCGGTGAAATCGCCGCCGAGGGCTTTGATGCCAAGGGCTACCCCTGCGACTGCCTGAGCAAGGAGAGCTGCCAGGCCGCAAGGGAGCAGATCCACCGGGACTTCGGCCCCTGCGACATCCTCTTGAACGGGGCGGGGGGCAACAACCCCCGGGCCACCACGGACAAGGAGTACTACGAGGACGGGGACCTGCTGGACCCGGAGGTGAAGAGCTTCTTCGACCTGGAGCCCGCCGGGGTGGAGTTTGTGTTCAACTTGAACTTCCTGGGGGTGCTGCTGCCCACCCAGGTCTTTGCCCAGGACATGCTGGAGAAGAAGGAGGGGGCCATCCTCAACATCTCCTCCATGAACGCCTACACGCCTTTGACCAAGATTCCCGCCTACTCCGGAGCCAAGGCCGCGGTGAGCAACTTCACCCAGTGGCTGGCGGTGCACTTCGCGGGCACGGGCATCCGGGTGAACGCCATCGCCCCGGGTTTTTTGGTGTCCAACCAGAACCGGGCCCTGCTGTTCCACCAGGACGGCACCCCCACCCCCCGCACCGGGAAAATTTTGGCGGGCACCCCCATGGGACGCTTCGGCGACGCGGAGGAGCTGGTGGGCGGCGTGCTGTTCCTGCTCTCGAAAGAGGCGGCCAGCTTCATCACCGGGGTGGTGCTGCCCATCGACGGCGGGTTCAGCGCCTATTCCGGCGTATGAGCACCCTGCCGGAGCGGGTCTACCAGCTGGTGGCCCAGATTCCCAAAGGAAAGGTGGCCACCTACGGCCAGCTGGCCCTGCTGGCCGGGAGCCCCCGGGCGTCCCGGATCGTGGGGGCGGCCATGTACCGGGCCCCATCAGGCCTGCCCTGCCACCGGGTGCTGTACCGGGACGGGACCCTGTGCTGCGATGAGGCCTTTGGGGGAAAGGAGATTCAGCGCCAGCTGCTGGAGGCCGAAGGTGTAGACTTCCTTCCCGACGGGCGGGTGGATTTGAAGCGCTGTCTGTGGCCCGGGCCGGAGGAACAGCGCTGCCAAGAGGAGTGATACGAAGATGAAAGCTGTGACCCATTTTATGGGATGGGCGGCCCTGGCGGCCGGGGTCTTCCTGGGCATACTCAGCGGCCAGGTGCTGCTTTTGGTGATGTGGATCGCCCTGGGGCTGGTGCTGGCGGTGATCCTGTTCGGCCTCACCGAGGTACTGGAGCGGCTGGAGGAGCAGCAGGCCATGCTGCTGGAGTGGCGCCGCAGCCAGGAGAAGCCCGGGGAAAAGCCCGCCACCTGCCAGAAATGCGGCACGCCCCTGCCCCCCGGCGGGAGCACCTGCCCCACCTGCCACCATTCCAACAGCTGAGACAGAGGGCCCTGGGGGGCGAAATCGCCCCTTAGGGCCGCTTTTTTGTCGTTATTTGAAATAAATTTCTAAATAATTAAAAAGAAGTCTTGAGTTTTTCGGTAAGAGTTGCTATAATTAGAAAAACGCCGCTTTCCTGTATGATGCAGCCTGGCGGCAGGGAGGTCAGAACACTATGGAAAACCGCATTATCAAGATCCTCTCCAAGCATGGAGGCGTGCCGCTGAAGCTCATCCACGGCCATTTTGCCACCAACCATTCCCACATCAACTGCTACCTGGACATGACCACCCTGAAGACCCGCCAAAGCGAGGCAGAGCTGGCCGCCAAGGCCCTGGTGCAGCCCTATGTGGTCACCACCATCGTGGACACCATCCTCTGCCTGGACGGCACCCAGATCATCGGGGCCTACCTGGCCCAGGAGCTGAGCCGGGCCGGGTTCGTCTCCATCAACGCCCACCAGACCATCTACGTCACCACTCCGGAGTACGACACCACCAGCCAGCTGCTCTTCCGGGACAACCTGCAGCCCATGATCCGGGGCAAGCACGTGCTCATCCTCACCGCCTCGGTGACCACGGGCATCAGCGTGCGCAAGGCCATGGAGTGCGTGGAGTACTACGGCGGCTCTACCGCCGGCGTGTGCGCCATCTTCAGCGCCCAGCCCACGGTGGATGGCCAGGAGGTCCACTCGGTATTCACCCCCGAGGACGTGCCCGGCTATGCCACCTACCCCAACCACGAGTGCCCCATGTGCAAGGCCAAGCAGAAGGTGGACGCCCTGGTCAACGGCTACGGCTACTCCAAGCTGTAAGGTCCCCAAGTCAAAACAAAACGAGCATCCCAGCGGGTATCCTCTGGGATGCTCTTTTTCACTCTTTGCCGTCCTGTTCCAGCAGGGCGAAGTGGGACCGCCGGGTGCGCAGCAGGCCCTCCCGGGCCATGTTGCCCAGCTCGTGGGACAGGGCGCTGCGGTCCACCTCCAGATAGTCCGCCAGCTGCTGCCGGGTAAAGGGGATGGTAAACTCCCGGGAGCCGTTCCGGGCGGCCTCGAAGGAGAGGTAGGACAGCACCCGGCCCCGGATGGTCTTGGAGGAGGTGTGGAAGATGCGCCGGGACAGGCGCAGGTTCTTCTCCGCGGTGAGGAGCAGCAGGTTCCGCAGCAGGCGGGGGTCCTGGGCCAGTTTGTCTGGAGCGAGGAACAGCACCCGGCCCGCCTCCGCCCCGGTGACGCTGACCTGCAGGGGCTCCTCCGGCAGCAGGGCGTAAGCCTCGGCAAAGACTTTGCCCGGGCCCAGGCTGTCCAGCACGCTGCGGCTGCCCCAGAAGTCGTGGTGCTCCACCGTGACCCGCCCGGCCAGGACCAATCCCATAGACCGGGCCCGCTCCCCGGCGGTGAGGAGTGTCTCCCCCCGCTGGAAGCTCCGCTCCCTGGCCCCCACCTTCTGGAGCAGGGGGCCCAGCTCCTCCTTCTCCACCCCGGCGAACAGGGCGGAACCGGCCAGTGAAAAATCGCCCATGGTTTTCTCCTTTTGTTGGAATAACAACATACTTTTCCCGACCATTCTAGTATACTGGGGTCACAAAGTCAAGGAGGACACAGGAAAGGAGCCCAAAATTATGGTCCGGAAGATCATCCACATCGACCAAGAGAAATGCAACGGCTGCGGCGCCTGCGCCAGCGCCTGTCACGAGGGGGCCATCGCCATGGTGGAGGGCAAGGCCCAGCTCCTTCGGGACGACTACTGCGACGGCCTGGGGGACTGCCTGCCCGCCTGCCCCACCGGGGCCATCACCTTTACCCAGCGGGAGGCGGCCCCCTACGACGAGGCCGCGGTGCAGGCCCATCTGGCCCGGAAAAAAGCGGAGGCCCCTCTCCCCTGCGGCTGCCCCGGCAGCCAGTCCCGGGCCATTCACCGGGAGGAGAGCCCCGCCCCGGCCGGGCCCGCCGTTTCCTCCCAGCTGCGGCAGTGGCCGGTACAGATCAAACTGGCGCCGGTGAACGCCCCCTATTTCGACGGGGCCCACCTGCTCATCGCCGCGGACTGCACGGCCTACGCCTACGGCAATTTCCACCAGGATTTCATCCGGGGCAAGGTGGTGCTCATCGGCTGCCCCAAGCTGGACGAGGGGGACTACACGGAGAAGCTCACCCAGATCATCCGCCAAAACGACATCAAGAGCCTGACCATCGTGCGCATGGAGGTGCCCTGCTGCGGCGGCATCCAGCGGGCCGCAACCACCGCCCTGCAGCACAGCGGGAAGTTCATCCCCTGGCAGGTGGTCACCATCGCCACGGATGGGAGGGTGGTGGAGTGAGAGGAGAAATTGCATCCACAAACAAAAAAAGAAGGTCTGCTGTTAGATTCACGGCAGCCCTTCTTTTTTGTTTGGTTGGAACAAACTTGTCATAGTATTTAGCGTACCCTCTGTTTCCTTTACTCCCCCCGAATTTCACGAACAGTACGAATCATGGTAAGATACTGCTCCGGGGGAACATAATCAGGAATGGAGTTGCCCGACCCAAAGGCAAAGCCTCCATGTCCCTGAGCCTGACCGATCACATTTTCGATGTAATCGATCATTTCCCGCGTAGGAAGCCGACAGACCGCATCCGTATCGATACCGCCAAAGTTTCCGATACGATCTCCATACCGGTTTACCCACTCCTGGAATGGGGCTATCTGATCCTCATTGGAATGCTTAGCATTGATTCCAACAGCAAGGATATCCTCCATCACGTTAAAAATGCATCCGCAGGAATGAAGCAGGAATGGTTTTCCCGCCTGATGTACCAAATCGATGATCTCTTTATATAGGGGGAGGATATGCTCACGAATGTCATCGGGCGGGAGGAGAGTTGTGCTCTTAAATCCCAAGTCGTCCCCGAAGCGGCACACGCAGAAGATGTCTCCAAATTCCTCCAGAAAACGGTTCCAAATCTTCCGGTTCGTCTGCCCAACTTTTTGAAAAAGGTCCGCATATAGCTCCGGATCGTCCTGCCGGATATAGCAGAGTTCTTCATACCCTACCACATCCTGCACGCATTCGAAAATACCGTTCCCCACCCCTCCTACTGCCTTCATTCCCTCTGGCATCTGACGCCGTAGAGCCTCAAAATCTGCCCGATACATTTTGAAATAGAAATCTGGTATCTCCGTCCAGGGATACTCCTGAAAATCTTTCCTTTCTTTAATGACACCATCCTTATTGCTTCCCAAAGCACCAGATCCTGGCATAGCTGGACCAATGCAACACTCAAAACTAACGGTATCGTAGCCCATCTCGTGGAAAAACGCACAGTATCTTTTGTAGTATTCGTCCTTATCCTTCTGAAAAAGCGGGATAAGCTCAACCCCCATTACCTTTTCCATCACAACAGGGTGAACTGAGTGTTCGTAGAGAGGAAGACGACGGGGCTGGAGGTTGTATGCTGCATCCTGAATGTTGTGGTAATCTGGCTGAAATCCCATGTAAGATACTTCCTTTCAAATTAGTATTCCAACTGGCCGCAAAGATCGCGTTTCATATTTTTGTGGCATTCTCCATACCATTTCCGGAAAATCTCCATTTACGGTTTCGGCTCCACATTTTCCAATTTTCGCTCCAATCTTTCAATCTCACTGCAGATGCGATCCATGTTCAAGGGATAATGCCCGAATTCCTCTGCCACACGGACCATCTCTATGATATTCTCGTCCGGGGTATCCCTTCCACACTGGTCGCCTGTTGAAAGGACAAAGCTGCCATCTTGCCCAGCATCCCGAATGGCACGAAGAGAAGCCAGGCGCACAGTATCTGTATCCCCCATCAGCATCACCTGTGTCGTGTGCAAATTGCCCATCAAGGCCAATTTTCCACCGGCGAGCCGCCTGCACTCTGCCAGATGGCAATCTCCCATAGGAGGGATTTCTAAAGGATTGATATAATCCAGATCCGTTTCGCGCGCACAGGTTTCTACGATATATTTTTCTTTGCCACAGGAATGGATACCACTGAGCACACCAGCCTGGCGGCACATTTTCGTTTGTTTTTGGATGGCCGGCAAGCAAAGCTCCCGCCAGATAGATGGAGACTGCAGCGTGATGGAGCCACTTCCCCCAGTTAAGATAGACTCCACCTTTTCCTGGCAGCAAATTTCCACCAACTGTTCCTGCTGCTTTTCCAACAGCCGACAAAGCTCTCCAAACAGCTCCGGCTCATCCAACATAGCAAACGTGGCTGCCTCCAACGAACCCTCAAAATAGTTCATCCAATACTGCAGACCCGGTGTAGCAATGGAAACACCCCAGATTCCCCGATCTCCTACTTCCGCCTCCAGTTCCCTGATCTGTTCTAAGCTGTACGACTGAATAGCGGAATAAAGACAACGTAGTTTTGGCATATCATCTTTCAAATCTTTGATGATTTTTTCTGTCCAGGTAGAAGCATCCGCAGGAAAGAATGTTTCTGTACGGGTCAACTCACCAGCTTCAGTATGGCAGCGACCATATAATTTGACCCGTCCGTTTTCTTTTTCTATATGAGAAGACCACGTGACAGGTGATACTCCCTGCGGATGCAGGTCTCCATAGATCACCCATGCCTCTGTGCCAAATTTGTCACACGCATCTATATACGCTTTCCATATAGATGGATTCTGGTATAAAAGCACGTCCCAAAAAGGTTTTCCTGTTAACCTGCACGGGATCATACACGAAAAATCTGGAGCGACTGGGACCCGATCCGGTACTCCCCCGGACAATGCCGTCAGCATTCGCTCCTTGCCGGTCATCCGAGCCATTCTACTATCCCCCTTCTATTGGCCAAAACAGAGTTGTATAGCTATTGCCGCACCGACTCCCTTTGGATCAATTCTACACTCATTACGATATTCCGAAATGGAGCTTCCCGATGTTGCAGACGATAGCAAAGCCGCTGCACTGCCAACCGACCCATGGCTTCCTTATCGACTCGAATCGTAGTCAGCCTGGGACGAACACGTTCGCACAAATCGATGTCATCAAATCCGGTCAAGGAAATATCCTCCGGCACCCGGTATCCCAAAGACTGCAGCGCCACTTGTAGAGCAATAGCCGCTCTGTCATTCCCACATACAAAAGCTCTGGGAAGTTGCTTCAATGCCTGCAGTCTTCGAACAATCTCTGTCGTATCGCTTTTTAGCGCAGCACGTTCAATATTTGTGAGGATAGAGCACTCCTCCAGTTCATGGTATAGCTTCTGACGGTCACCGTGCTGAGCATAGAGTGCCTCGAAAAAGCCAAAGAACCGCTCTTTGATACTCAGAGAATAATCGAGATCGCCAAAAAAACCGATACGCTGCAATCCTTGGTCAATCAGGTAACGAGTGATCAAAAATCCACCTCGCTTATTGTCGGTTAAAATACTGACCACCTGATGTGCCAAAG
>DXIW01000016.1 GCA_019112625.1 Candidatus Acutalibacter stercorigallinarum
GGGCTAAGCGCGCCCTTGGGGGGATGTGCGCACGAGCCAAGTCTCACTGCCGTTCGACTTGCTCGGTCGAGTTTCGCATCCGCGAAACTCGCGGCAAGATAAAAATTTACGCCTCGTAGGAGGGGGCACGGGGGTGGGCACGAGTTATCCTCGCTCCCGCTCGGCTAACTCGGTCAAGAACCGCTTGGGAGTTTGCAAAACTCCCATTTTGCTTCGCAAAACCGCGCTTCTTGCGGCCTCTATAAAATTTGCAGCATAAACCCCTTCCGGCCCGGCTCCGCCGGGCCGCCTCCCCCTGTGGGGGAGGCAAGTCTCGGCTCCCCCACAGGGGGGAGCAGTCACGGCATGGCCGTGACTGAGGGGGGGTACCCTAGTGACTCCCGTCTCGTAAGGGCACGCTCAGCCCTGGCCTACTTCAAAAATGTCCCCACAGAGAGAGTTTTCCTCTTACCTCTTCACTTTTACTTCTTCACTCTTCCCTCTTCCTTCTTCCCTGCCCTACCTCCCCGGCCCCAAAAACTCCCAGCCCGGCAGGTTCCGCAGCACCATAAACACCAGCCCCGCCGCCAGCACCGCGGCCAGGGCGGCCATCACCCACCGCCGCCGGTACAGGGGCGGCTTCCCCCAAACGTACCGCGCCCCCTCCGCCAGCAGGTACGCCCCCAGCAGGGGCAGGGCGAAAAACAAGTACGGGTTCTGCCCAAAGGCTCCCGCCACATCCCCCTGCAGCAGGGAGAGCACCATCCGCTGGCCGCCGCACCCGGCGCAGTACCAGCCCGTGGCGGTCAGAACCAGGCAGGGCGGCTGGAACACCAGCAGCAGCACCCCGGCCAGCGCCAGCGCCCCCAGCACCGCCCCCGCCCGCAGCAGCCGTCTCTTTTTCTCCGGGCCCATGCCCAGCCCCCCTTTCCACGCCGTTTTCCCCCAGTATACCAGCCTATTCGAAAAAAAGCCAGGACAAGTCCCTTACAAATTTCCAAAAAGTCATTGACTTAAACCCCGCTTCAACTTGTATAATTTGGGAAAAGACAGTCACTTTTGCGAGAGGAGAATGTAGTATGGCAGATTCCTACCTGGGCGAGAGCATCAAAAAGCTGGGCTTCGGCCTCATGCGCCTGCCCATGAACGGCGACGAGATCGACATGGACCAGACCAAAAAGATGGTGGATACCTTTATGAGCAAGGGCTTCACCTACTTCGATACCGCCTACGTGTACATCGGCGGCAAAAGCGAGGTGGCCCTGAAAGAGGCCGTGGTGGACCGCTACCCCCGGGACAGCTTCCAGTGCGCGACGAAACTGCCCCTGTGGGACCAGAAAACCCACGAGGAGCTCCAGGAGATTCTGGACACCTCCCTGCAGCGGGCCGGCCTGGAATACTACGACTTCTACCTGCTCCACGCCATGAGCGCCGAGCGGGCCCAGAAGGCCGATGAGCTCCAGGCCTGGGACTTTATGAAGCAGGTGAAGGCCCAGGGCAAGGCCAAGCACATCGGCTTCTCCTTCCACGACTCCGCCGAGGCCCTGGAGGACATCCTGAAGAACCACCCGGAGATGGAGTTCGTCCAGCTCCAGATCAACTACGCCGACTGGGAGAGCGACTCCGTCCAGTCCCGCAAGTGCTACCAGGTGGCCCGCAAGTACAACAAGCCCGTCATCATCATGGAGCCCGTCAAGGGCGGCTCCCTGGCCACCATGACCCCGGAGGTCCAGAAGCTCTTCAAGGACGCCAATCCCGACGCCTCCATCCCCTCCTGGGCCATCCGCTACTGCGCCTCCCTGGAGGGCATCATCACCGTGCTCTCCGGCATGTCCAACGAGGAGCAGCTCAACGACAATGTCTCCTATATGGAGGACTTCCAGCCCCTCACCGACAGCGAGCGCCAGGTGGTGGCCAAAGCCGTGGAGATCCTGAACAACACCCCCACCATCCCCTGCACCGCCTGCAAGTACTGCGTGGACGGCTGCCCCCAGAAGATCAACATCCCCGGGGTGTTCTCCGCCATGAACAACTTCACCCTGTACAACAACCTGCCCGGCGCCAAGGGCAGCTACCAGAACGCCGTGAAGGACGGCGGCAAGGCCAGCGACTGCATCCAGTGCGGCAATTGCGAGGCCCACTGTCCCCAGCACATCCAGATCATCGAGGAGCTGAAAAAAGCCGCCGCCACCCTGGAATGACCCCTTTCCCCAATAGAGACTCCAGCCCGGACAAGCCCCGCCGCCTGCCCGGGCTGGTTTTTTATGCTTTTCACCCTTTGCCCCCTCCGTTATGCCGGAGGGGAATTTTATCGGAAGTGTCGATGAGAACCGCAAGAAGTGCGGTTTCGCGTAAGCGAAACTTGATTCGTGCCCACCCCCTTACCCCCTCCCATGCTCCTACCAAGCGATGGGCGATACCCTTCCAACATGGGAGGGGGAAGACTATTCTATACATCTCATTTCAAAGGGGGCTGTTGCCCCCTTTGAAACCCCTTTTGCAGTAAGCCAGGGCTAAGCGTGCCCTTGGGGGGTGCGAGGGGGGCGAAGCCCCGCCTCGTAGGAGGGGGTGCGGGGGAGTGCTCTCCCCCGTGGGGGGATACAAAGGGGGCGCGCAGCCCCCCTTTGAGAAAAGAGCATGGCCAATATACTTTGGTGCTTTAGGGCTTTTACGATCTACTCCCCCAGTCAACGCAAAACGCTGAAAACTCCCTCCACTTCTTCCCTCTTCTCCCCCCAAAAAAAATTCCCCCTTGACACCGCCCGCCCCCTCTGCTATACTATGTTCATCGGTTAGTTACTCAACTAACTAACTAGAGAACGAGAGGAGGATGCCCATGGAACTGGACCTGGGCTCGGAGAAGCCCATCTTCCAACAGATCGCCGAGGGGATCGAGGACGCTATCCTCTCCGGGGCCTTCCCGGAGGAGGGGCAGATCCCCTCCATCACCGAGTTTTCCGTGCAGTATAAAATCAACCCCGCCACAGCCCTCAAGGGCATCAACCTCCTGGTAGACCAGGGCTTGGTGTACAAAAAGCGGGGCGTGGGCATGTTCGTGGCCCAGGGCGCGGCCCAGCGCCTGCGGGAGAAGCGGAAACAGGGGTTTTACCAACACTATGTCACCGGCCTGGTGGCCGAGGCCAAGCGGCTCCACATCGGCAAAAGGGAGCTTCTGGGCCTTGTGGAGCAGGGCTTTGCCCAGGAGGAGGAGTTATGAGTATCGCAGCAGAACAGGTGAGCAAGCGCTTCGGGCCGGTCCAGGCCCTAAACAGCGCCACCCTCGCCTTTGGGGAGAACAAAATTTACGGCCTGCTGGGCCGCAACGGGGCGGGGAAGTCCACCCTGCTGAACATCCTCACCGGCCGCATTTTTCCCGACAGCGGCAGCGTCACCGTAGACGGCGCACCCGTCCCGGACAGCGACGCCGCCCTGTCCCAGCTGTACCTGATGAGTGAGAAGCTCTACTACCCCGAGAGCATGAAGGTGAAGGACGCCTTCCGCTGGGGCGCCTGCTTCTACCCCCAATTCGATTTGGACTTCGCCTACAGCCTGGCCGGGGCCTTCCAGCTGGGCCTCAACGCCAGAGTGAGCAAGCTGTCCACCGGCTACAGCTCCATTTTCAAGATCGTCACCGCCCTGTCCACCAACGCCCCCTACCTGCTTTTAGACGAACCGGTGCTGGGCTTGGACGCCAACCACCGGGACCTGTTCTACAAGACCCTGCTGGCCCGGTACAGTGAAAACCCCTGCACCGTGGTGATCTCCACCCATTTGATTGAGGAGGTCTCCAGCCTCATCGAGGACGTGGTGATCCTGCACCAGGGCCGGGTGCTGGAAAAGGGCAGCCGGGAGGAACTCCTGGCCGGGGGCTATACCGTCAGCGGCCCCCGGGGCCAGGTGGAGGCCTACCTCACAGGCAAGCGCCTTTTAGGCGCCGACACCCTGGGCGGCCTGATGAGCGCCTACGTACAGGGCTGCCCCGACCGGGAGCACCTGCCCCAGGGCCTGGAGCTCTCGCCGTTAGACCTGCAGAAGATGTTCATTTTACTCACCAGCGGCCCGGAAGAGAATTTCGCCGGTTCGCCCAGAAGGGGAGGGGGAGAGGTATGAAACTGAAACAGTCCTTCCGCTATCAGCTGGCGGATTACAAAGCCGGCATCCTGGTGTACTACTGCGCCATGCTGGGGCTGCTGGCCCTGTTCCTGGTGTCCACCGTGGTGGATACCGGCGTCACCGTGGTGTTCTCCGGCCTGTCCGGGTTCTCCTGTATCTTCCTGTTCATCTGCGGCCTGTGTTCCCTCCACGACAACCTGCCCATGCACCTGCAGCACGGCGTCAGCCGCAGGACCATGTTCCAGGCCCGCCTGCTGGTGACGGTAGCGGTCTCCGCCTTCATGGCGGCGGTGGACACCCTGCTGAGCGTGCTCATCAATTTGCTGGGCTCCCCCTTCTACGGGGGTTCCCTCTTCCAGCAGCTCTACGGCAAGATTTATCCCAGCCTGGGCCCGGTGGGGAACGTCCTGATGTCCCTGGTGTTCGCCTTTGTGCTGTTCCTGCTGGCCTCCAGCCTGGGGTACTTCATCATCACCCTGTTCTACCGGCTCACCAAGCCCCTGCGCATTACCCTGGGGGTGGCCATCGCCTTCCTGCCCCTGGGCCAGGTCCTGGTAAAGCTGGCGGATGAGGTCCTGTTCCAGAACGCCCTGGCCCGCCTGGCCGAGCACGTCATCTGGCCCCTGCAGGACAAGATCGACAGCAGCCTGTTCCTCACCATGGGCTGGTGGCTTATAGCCGCCGCGGCCCTGTCCGGGGTCACCTGGCTTATCCTCCGCCGGTGCGCCTGCTGCCGGTGATTTTTGGAACACCCTCTAGAACTTTTCGACAAAAATTCGTAATTTCCCACAAAAGCCAAACCCTTTCCCCTGTGCTATAATAGAGCCAGGTATATACGACACACACAGGGGAAAGGATGCGTAGAAACATATGGCAGGCAAATTGAGCGCGTTTTTCGGGGCACAGGATATGACCCAGGGCAGCCCCATGGGCAACCTGGTGAAATTCTCAGTGCCCCTTCTTATTGGCAACATGGCCCAGCAGCTGTACTCCACGGTGGACTCCATCGTGGTGGGCAACTATGTGGGGGACGGAGCCCTGGCGGCGGTGGGGGCCAGCGGCCCCATTTTGAACCTGCTGCTGGTGCTGTTTATGGGCATCTCCATGGGCGCCACGGTGATGGTCTCCCAGTATTACGGCGCCAAGGACCGGGAGAAGCTCACCGCCACGGTGGGCACCACCATCACCGCCACCTTCCTGGCCTCGGTGTTCATTATGATCGTCGGCCCCCTGGTCACCCGTCCCATTATGACCGCCCTGGGCACCCCGGCGGACATTTTAGAGGACGCCTGCGCCTACCTGATCATCATCTTCCTGGGCATCATCGGCAGCGGGTACTACAACATCATCTCCGGCATCCTCCGGGGTTTGGGGGATTCCATCATGCCCCTCATCTTCCTGTTGGTGGCCTGCGCCCTCAACACCGCGCTGGACGTGTGGTTCGTGGCGGGCTTCCACTGGGGGGTGGCCGGGGCGGCCATCGCCACCATCATCGCCCAGGCGGTGTCCGGGGGGCTGTGCCTTTGGCAGCTGTGCCGGATGAAGGAGACCTTTACCCTGGACCTGCGGTGCCTGTGGCCCCGGGCCCAGTATGTCAAACAGCTTATCCGGCTGGGCCTGCCCAGCGGTTTGACCCAGGCCATTTTCTCCTTTGCCATGATCATCGTCCAGTCCCTCACCAACTCCTTCGGCACGGCGATCATCGCCGCCAATACGGTGGTCATGCGGGTAGACGGCTTCGCCATGATGCCCAACTTCACCTTCGGCACCGCCATGACCACCTACACCGGTCAGAACATCGGCGCCGGCAAGCTGGACCGCTGCGTTAAAGGTACCCGCAAGGGCCTGCTGCTGGCCTTGTCCGTGTCCGTGGCCCTGGTGCTGCTCATCCTCCTCTTCGGCCGGTACCTGATGCAGATGTTCACCCAGACCCAGGAGGTCATCTCCATCGGCATGCAGATGCTCCAGACCCTGGCGGTGGGCTACGTGGCCATGTCCGTTACCCAGGTGCTCGCCGGCGTCATGCGGGGCGCGGGTGACACCATGACCCCCATGTGGATCTCCATCATCACCACGGTCATCGTCCGGGTGCCCGTGGCCTACGGCCTGGAGTTCCTCACCCGCCCCGAGGGCGGCGCCATGGGCTCCGGCGCCCCCACCCCTCTCTTCCTGTCCCTGCTCATCTCCTGGGTCATCGGCGCCATCCTCACCTCCCTTGCCTACCGCATGGGCCGCTGGCGGAAGAAGTCCATCGTGGCGGCCTCTGTCCGGGACGCCCATGAGGAGATCGAGCTCACCCCCGACCAGCCCGAAGCCTGACAGCATTGTTCCCTCCACAGCGAAGGGAGGCGTATCCCAGGATACGCCTCCCTCTTTTGCTGTTTCCCCTTATCCCTGGGGCCAGGGGGTGGGCACCGCTCCGGTCCCCACCTGGGTGACCGTCCATTGGCCGTCCTGCAGCTCCGCGGTCATGACGCGGCTGCACTTCAGCCAGCCCGCGTACTCCCCGTCGGCGTACCAGGTGTTCCCCGGCAGCCACTGCATGGTGTCCTCCGTGTTTTCGGGCCGGTAGTAAAAGCCCATGCCAAACTGGATGGTGTCCTCGTCCTGGTTGTAGATGTTGGGCTGGGAGGCGGCTGTTTCCAACGGGGTGACGTCCTGGTCAGCCAAGGCATCTTGGAACAATGCCTCCCCCAGGGAGAAAGCCACATCCTCTCCTGCGGCCACTTGAGAAGCCTCCGGCGTCTCCTGTTGGGGCTGGGATTCTATGGTCTCCTCCGGAGTCGGAGTGGGCTCTGGAACGGCCTGGCTGGCGTCTTCCACCTGGGAGGCGGCGGAGGACTCTGCCGTGTCCCCGTCCTCATAGGCCTGGCCCTGGGCGTCGCCGTACCGGTCAAACTCATCCTGCCACTGGGACTGGGCCTCCTCCAGCTGGGAGGACACCGCCGCGCCCTCTTCCTGCTCCGCCTCCAGCCGGTCGATCTCCTCCTGGAGACTCTGCATGTTGTCAAAGGCGTCCTGCATCTCCGCCTCCAGCTCTGCCTGCTGCTCCTGGGCGGCGCTCTCCATCGCCAGGAACGGGTCACTCCCGAAGTAGGCGTAGACCTGGGTCACGTCCTCCCGGTACAGCCGCAGGGAGGCGATTTTGTCCCCCTCCTCCTGCACGCTCACCCGCAGGGGGATGTCCTGTTCCTCCTCCCCCGGCCGGGAGACCCGGGCCGTGGCCACCCACTGCCAGCTGCTGTTTTCCGGCTCCGTCTCGTTGGGCTCCAGGCGGGCCAGTTTCATGGTCCCGTCCCCCACCGCCGTGTGGAAGATGTATGCCTGCATCACCCTGGCACGGAAGCTCTCATATCCCGTCACCGTAAAATACTCCCCGGGGAACAGCTCCTCAAAGCGGGCGTCCACCTTCTGGTTGTGGGCCTCCTTCCCCTCCTGGACAGCGGCCCTGTCCCCAGAGGTGCTCAGCTCCACCAGTGTCTCGTCGGGCTGGTCCAGCCAGGTGGTCAGCACCTCCAGCAGGTGCTGGTCTACCTCGTCTTCCACGCCGGTGGCCAGGGTGGCGGAGGACGTGCCCCCAGCGCCGCCAGAGTCCCCGGAGGAAGCGGGGGAGGCGCTGGGCAGCAGGCTTTCCCCGGCCGGGTTGGCGGCGCAGGCCGCAGTGACAGCCACCACAGCCACTGCCGCGGCCACGGTGACCCACCTCTTGGCCCGGCGGAATTTCATCACGTTCACCACCCGCTCCTTCACGCCGGTCTCCCCAAAGGCCAGGGGGTTGGGCGCGGGGAACCGCCGCCTGCTGCCGATGGACAGCAGGGACAGGCTGTATTCCCGGCGGGCCTCCTCCCCCAGCTGGGCGAGGACCTTCTCATCGCAGCTCATCTCCATGTCCCGGCTCATCAGGTGGAAGGCCAGCCACACCAGGGGGTTGAACCAGTGGATGGCCAGCAGCAAGAACCCCAGGGGTTTGATGAGGTAGTCCCGCCGCTGGATGTGGGCGCTCTCGTGGCACAGCACGTGCTCCCGCTGCCGTGGCTCCAGCCCGAAGGGGATGTAGATCTTGGGCCGGAAAAACCCCAGCACAAAGGGGGAGCGGAACGCCCCGCACTCGTACACGTTGTGGGCGAATTTCACCGCCGTGGCCACCTGCCCCTTCACCCGCAGGTAGGCGGCCAGCGCCCCGATCACCAGGGCCGCAGCCCCCAAAAGCCACACCAGCCCCAGCACCTCCCACAGGCCCAGGGCCTGCCCGGCCCCGGCGGCTTGGGGCAAAACGGCGTCCGCCGCCCCCACCCCGGGAGCCGCCTCCGGCAGCCCCGCCCCGGGCAGGTAGCTCACCTCGGTCAAAGGCCCGGTCTCCGCCACGGTCTGGGCGGCGGGAGCCAGGGCCAGCAGGCTGAACGCCGCCGGGAAGGAGAAGGGGCACACCAGCCGGAAGGCCGCCCCGGCCCACAGCCAGTAGGAGAACTTTTTCGGGGCCTGCCGCAGCAGCAGCCGGGCCCCACAAATGGCCAGAATCACCAGGCTGGCGGTGAGGCTCATGCTCACCACCTGCTGGAACACGCCGCCGATCTCACGCAGGATTGTCATATCCACCCCTCCTCACTGGCCGGAATACCGGTCGATGATGCTCCGGATCTCCTCGGCCTCCTCCTGGCTCAGGGCCCGCCCGTCCAAAAACGCGGTGAGGAACTGGGGCAGCGACCCGTCGAACACCCGGTCCACAAAATGCTCGCTCTGGTACACCTGCACCTGCTCCTTGGGCACCAGCGCGGTAACGATGGTGTCCTGGTTCTGGCAAAAGCCCCGCTGGCACAGCTTCCGCAGCACCGTGTAGGTGGTGGGCTTTTTCCAGCCCAGCTTTTCCGCGCACAGCTTCACCAGCTCGCCGGAGGCCACCGGCGCGTGGTCCCACACCACGCACAAAAAGCGGTAGTCGCTCTCGCACAGCCGTAAGTCGTCCATGGTTTTCCTCCTCTCTCCAGCGGGCCTTGCGGCCCTCCTGGTTTACAACAGTAGACCTCTCTAGTCTTAGTTTACAAGAATAAACCTGCTCTGTCAAGCCTTTTTGCGATTTTCTTCCAGAATAATTCCCGAAAAGTAATTGAAACTGTTTAGAAAATATAGTACAATATCGGTAGAGACAGACAGCCCTGGGCGTCCGGCCCGGGCCAAAGAGAAAGGAGCGGGTGAGAATGAGTCCAGTGCATCGCAACCGGAAACAGATCGCCTCTACAGTCGACCCAGACATCTGGGAGAAATTCCGCCAATTTTCCGTCAAAAGCCGCATCCCGGCCTCCCGCCTGCTGGACGAGGCCGTGGAGGACCTGCTGCTGAAATACCGCGTCATCGACCACAAGGAGAAAACCCCCTGACAGGCCAGCGCTCCCAAAAGGCCTTGGGAGGGCAGCCCCGCTATGCCCTTTTCCCGCCACAGCGGCGCCCTGGCCCGCGGGCAAATCTATCATAAAATAAAAAATCCGGGAGCCCTGCGGCCTGCGCCGCGGGGCTCCCTTTTTCCTTTCGAGGGGTGTGTTCTCTTTTGTTAATCCATCTTGGGCAGCTGGGCGAAGCTCGCCTCCAGCTCCTCGTCGGTGGGGATATAGTCGGTCATCACGCCGTCGTTGTACTTCTGGTAGGCGGTCATGTCGAAGTAGCCGGTGCCCGTCAGGCCGAAGAGGATGGTCTTTTCCTCGCCGGTCTCCTTGCACTTCAGCGCCTCGTCAATGGCGGCCCGGATGGCGTGGCTGCTCTCGGGGGCGGGCAGGGTGCCCTCTACCCGGGCGAACAGCTCCGCCGCCTGGAACACGCTGGTCTGCTCCACGGCCCGGGCCTCCATCAGGCCGTCGGCGTACAGCTGGGACAGCACAGAGCTCATGCCGTGGTACCGCAGGCCCCCGGCGTGGTTGGCCGAGGGGATGAAGTTGGAGCCCAGGGTGTACATTTTAGCCAGGGGGCACACCATGCCGGTGTCGCAGTAGTCGTAGGCGAATTTGCCCCGGGTGAAGGAGGGGCAGGAGGCGGGCTCCACGGCGATGAAGCGGTAGTCCGCCTCGCCCCGGACCTTCTCGCCCATAAAGGGGGAGATCAGGCCGCCCAGGTTGGAGCCGCCCCCGGCGCAGCCGATGATGATGTCCGGCTTGATGCCGTACTTGTCGCAGGCCGCCTTGGTCTCCAGCCCGATGATGGACTGGTGCAGCAGCACCTGGTTTAAGACCGAGCCCAGCACATACCGGTAGCCCTCCAGGCCCGTGGCCACTTCCACGGCTTCACTGATGGCGCAGCCCAGCGAGCCGCTGGTGCCCGGGTGGGCCTCCAGAATTTTTCGGCCGATCGCGGTGGTCTCCGAGGGGGAGGGGGTGACAGAGGCCCCGTACACCCGCATGACCTCCCGGCGGAAGGGCTTCTGCTCGTAAGAGACCTTCACCATGTACACCTTGCAGTCCAGGTCGAAGAAGGAGCAGGCCATGGACAGGGCCGTGCCCCACTGGCCGGCGCCGGTCTCGGTGGTCACGCCCTTCAGGCCCTGCTTCTTGGCGTAGTAGGCCTGGGCGATGGCGGAATTCAGCTTGTGGGAGCCCGAGGTGTTGTTGCCCTCAAACTTGTAGTAGATTTTGGCCGGGGTGCCCAGGGCCTTCTCCAGAAACTCCGCGTGTACCAGGGGAGAGGGCCGGTACATTTTGTAAAAGTCGATGATCTCCCCGGGGATGTCGAAATAGGGGGTGGTGTCGTCCAGCTCCTGCTTTACCAGCTCGTCGCAGAACACCGGCCGCAGGTCCTCAAAGCCCATGGGCTGATGGGTGGCGGGGTTCAAGAGGGGGGCGGGCTTGTTTTTCATGTCTGCCCGCAGGTTATACCAGGCGGTGGGCAGCTCGCTTTCTTCCAGGTAGATTTTGTAGGGGATCTTGTTCTCTGCCATGGTGTACCATCCTTTCAAAAATCGATAGTCTCAGAAAGCCCATGAAAAAAGGCGTATCTGTCCTGTTTGTTAGGACAGATACGCCGTATCTGCGGTGCCACCTAAATTCGCCCCAAAGGGACGCGCCTTGTTCACGCACTTCCATGCGCTAGCTGCTGTAACGGTCAGCATCCGTCTTTCCTACTCCAGGGGGAAGCCCTGTTTTGGTCCGCCCTCGCGGGTCCATTCCCATCTCCCTGCCCTGCCGCGCTCTCACCGCCCGCGGCTCGCTAGAAAGGCAGTTCCGAAACGGTACTCGTCCCGGTCACCGGTTTCACGTCTTTCTGATTTGCGTCTACTATATCACCATAAAACCCGTTTGTCAACCCCAAATTTTGCCGCTCCTTGCCACCCTCCGCACTCTCTTCCCAAAAAGTCTATGCGCGGGAGGGGGTGAGCGGGAGAGAAAGGCTTGTTGGTACGGGGGGACTATTCTATTACATCTCATTTCAAAGGGGGCTGTTGCCCCCTTTGAAACCCCTTCGCAGTAAACCAGGGCTAAGCGTGCCCTTGGGGGGTGCGAGGGGGGCGGAGCCCCGCCTCGTAGAGGGGTTGCAAGGGGACCCTTCCCCTTGCGGGGGGATACAAAGGGGGGCTTGTCCCCCTTTGAGAAAAATAGTGGAGGGAATTATTGGAAGGGGTGAGTAAAGGCGACAAAATCCCGGAGCGCCCCTCAGCGGAGGGATTTTCCCTGTCCTCACGAGTCAAGTTGCACTTCGTGCAACTTACTCAGTCGAGTAAGTTTCGCTTCGCTCCACTTACTCGCGGCCACAACCTAAAATTCCGGCGGGCGAAGCCCAGAGGAATTTTCCCGTCCTGTCTGGTCACAGACCTTCCCCAGCACCCGCCCCTGGCAGCGGAAGTCGTCGTGGGGCCGCAGGGGGATGGGCCCGTAGGCGGGGTTCAAGGAGAGCAGCTCCCGGTCCCCCAGGCGCTTGATGTACCCCTCGCCGTTTAAGAGGAAAATGCCGATCTCCCCCTCGTTCACACAGCCCTCCAGCCGCTCCACGAACACCATGTCCCCGTCCTTGTAGGCGGGCTCCATGCTGTCCCCGTTGACCCGCACGCAGAAGTGGGCGTTCTCCGGCACCTGCCCGCCGGGGATCTCCAGCCGGGTCTTGTAGCCCGTGTCCCCCCAGGGCTCGCCGGTGCCCGCCGACACCGCCAGGTCATAGCAGTTGATGTAGGTGATCCACCCCTTCTCCTCCTTCTCCGGGGCCCGGGCCATGCGCTGGTACTCCTTGTCCAGTACCAGGTCCACCAGCTCCCGGCCGTGCAGGTCCAGCAGCCGGTACTTTTTCACCTGCCCCATCTCCTCCGGGGTGGGAGCCGCCCCCAGCCGGGGGGCCAGCTCCAGAAGCTGGTCGCCGCTCACCTCCAGCAGCCGGGCCAGCTGGCGCAGCCGGGCCACGTCGGGCTGGCGGCGGCCCGTCTCATAGCTGGAATAGGTGGTCTTGTCGATGTTCAGCGCCTGGGCCACCTCCTGCTGGGTGAGGCCGCAGGCCAGCCGGGCATTTTTCAGCTGTTCGGGGAAGCTCATAGCCTCCCTCCTTTCCCGATTTCCTTCCTGCCGCTAGTATATCTCATTTTTGACAAATTGTCAACTCGAAACTCAAAAACTTGACAAATTGACATTTCGTCGCTATAATGAGCATCAGAGGTGTCAAATCGACACCTCATAAAACCAAATGTTGTCATTTTATGGGGAGGAGTTATGAAGTTGACGGAGAAATTTGATTACGCCAAAATGGAGCAGGAGGCCCGCCGGGAGTGCGAGGCCCTCCAGGGCAGGCTGGCCCAGCGCCGGCGGGAGCCGCCCCGGCCCGGGGAGGAGCTGCGCTGGAAGCGGGACAACAGCATCCTCTACACCATGTACCTGGAACAGCGCCACAACCAGCGGCTGTTCGCCCGCCGGGCCGCCCTGCGGGACGGCCCCCTGGCCTGAAAGGGGGCTTCCTATGAGCGCGAAACGAGGGGAGAGCCCCACCGAGCGCCGGGTGGCCGCCTACTTCGCCGCCTGCCGCCAGGAGAACAAGACCCCCACCCTGCCCGGCCTGGCCCTGGCCCTGGGCATGGAGAGCCGGGAGGAGCTGGAGCGCCGTGCCGCCTGCCCCGGCCGGGTGGGGGCCGCCCTGCGCCTGGCCCGCTCCCAGGTGGAGGAGGCCCAGCTCCAGGCCATGTTCCAAAAGGATACCGCCGCCGGGGCCAAGTTCCTCCTCCAGGCCGACTTCGGCTACGGGGGCAAGCCACACCCCAAAAAGGAGGCCGGCAAACCCCAGGAGACCGTAATCACTGTAGAGGTCCCGGAGAGCCATGGCTGAACACGTGGCCATCCATTTACCCCAGGAGGTGTTCACCCCCAAATTCTACCCCCTCCTCCGGGAGGAGGACCACCGGTACCTGGTGCTCTACGGCGGGGCGGGCAGCGGCAAAAGCGTGTTCGCCGCCCAGCGTTTTTTGTACCGGCTCCTGTCCCGGCCCCTGTGCAACCTGCTGGTGGTGCGGGCGGTGGCTGCCACCCACCGGGACAGCACCTACGCCCTGTTCCGCCAGATCATGGCCCAGTGGGGCGTCTCCCAGCTGTTCACCTGCCGGGAGACAGACCTGCGCGTCACCTGTAAAAACGGGAACATGGCGGTGTTCAAGGGGTTGGACGACCGGGAGAAGCTGAAGTCCATCACCTTCCCCAAAGGGGAGCTCACCGACATCTGGGTGGAGGAGGCCTCCCAGATCAGCCAGGCGGACTTCAACCAGCTGGACGTGCGCCTGCGGGGCCGGGCCGCCTCCAAGCAGATGGTGCTCACCTTCAACCCCGTGTCCGCCCAGCACTGGCTGAAATCCCGCTTTTTCGACCAGCCGGACCCCCGGGCCCTGGTGATGAAGTCCACCTACCGGGACAACCCCTTCCTGGATGAGGCCTACCGCCAGACCCTGGAGAGCTACCGGGACACCGACCCCTACTACTACGCCGTGTACTGCCTGGGGGAGTGGGGCGTCCTGGGCCAGTCCATCTTCGACGGCAAGCGCCTCACCCAGCGCTTGGGGGAGCTCCCCGGCCCGGTGAAACAGGGGGACTTCACCTGGCAGGAGCCCCCGGGCCGGCCGGGGCACATCGCCGGGGAGACCATCCGCTTTCTGGAGTCCCCCCAGGGCCTGACCAAGATCTACCGGGAACCCTGCCCCGGCCGCTCCTACGTCGTCGGCGGGGACACGGCAGGGGAGGGCTCCGACTTCAACGTGGCCCAGGTGCTGGACCGGGAGACCGGGGAGCAGGTGTGCACCCTCCGGGGGCCCATGGACGAGGACTTGTTCGCCAGGCAGCTGTACTGCCTGGGCCTGTACTACAATACCGCCCTCCTGGCGGTGGAGATCAACTTCTCCACTTACCCCGTCCGGGAGCTGGAGCGCCTGGGCTACCCCCGCCAGTACCGCCGCATGGGGGAGGACAGCCTCACCGGCCGCCCCCGGCAGAGCTGGGGCTTCCGCACCACCAGCGCCACCCGGCCCCTGCTCATCGCCGGCTTGGTGGAGCTGGCCCGGGACTGCCCCCAGCGCCTCAACGACCGGGAGACCATCCAGGAGATGCTCCGCTTCGTCCGCAGCGACCGGGGCCGCCCCCAGGCCCAGCAGGGCGCCCACGACGACTGCGTCATGGCCCTGGGCATCGCCTGGTACGCAAAAGACCAGGAGCCCCTCTTCCCCGGGGAGCTCCCAGCCCTCACCGTCCCCCGCTACAGCTAAGACCAGCCCACTGCAAAGGGCCGCGGCTCCCGCCGCGGCCCTTTCCCATACCCCCCGGGCCCTCGCCGCCCCGCCTCCGGCGGGGCGCCCCCCGTCCCCGTCCGGGTCCGTGGGGCCGGGGCCCACGTGTCCCCATTCGGGGCCCCGCGTCCCCCTCGGGCCCTGCCCACCGCTTCCCATGGCCGTCTAGTTTTCCCCCAGCAGCTCCCGGTACAGCCCCTCCTTCACCCGCTCCAGGGCCTGGGGGCTGGGCTGGGGCAGCCCGGCGTAGTGCCGCTCCAAGGCGGCCGCGGCCTCCCGCAAAAAGCCGGTGGCCGTCTGCACCAGGGCCCGGTAGGCGCTGCGCAGCTTCTCCAGGTCCTCCCAGCAGGCCTCGTCGGTGCCCGGAGCCACGCACTTCTCGTACAGGTCCACCACCTCGTCCCCCGGCCGCTCCGGGAAGTACTCATGGGGCGCGGTGCTGTCCAGCACGCAGAACCCCGCCCCCCGTACCGCCACCAGGTCCAGGCTCCCCGGGTCCAGGGAGCAGTGGTACAGCTCCACGTCCTGCCCGGCCTGCCGGGCCGCCTGGGCCACCCGTTTCAGCAGGGTGGATTTCCCCGTCCCCGGCCTGCCCTTCAAAAATATCCGCCGGGGGATGTCCCCCGTCACCTGGGGGATGAAGTCCACCGCCCCTTGTACCGTGGCCGCCCCGAAAAACCGGTGCACCTCCCGCCCCGGTACGGCCCCGGGCCGCTCCTTTACCAGCTTCCACACCAGGCTCTCCGCCGCCTGCCCCGCCGCGGCAAAGTCCATGTGCTGCCCGTAGATTTTCTCCTGCCCGTCGTGGAATACCCGGGCCCGGGCCAAGGTCTTCCGGGCGGCGGAGAGGTGCTCCTCCGCGGCGGCCAGGTCCGGCCCGCCCAGGGCCCCCAGGTAGTCCGGGGCCCGGGGGTCCAGCAGGGAGAACCCATACACCCCGGTGCCCTTTTGGGGGAACACTGCCCCCAGCAGGGAGCCGTCCACCGGGCAGTGGATCACCTGAGATTCCGCCCCCAGCTCCCGGGCCCGGTCCAATACCGCGCCCAGCAGCTCCTCCCGGGCCGGGGCGGGGAACCCCGCCAGGGGCACCGTCTCCAGCCCCCCGAAGTTCGATTTGTAGTACGAGGTGGGCCGCGGCCCCCAGGAATCGATAAAATAGTGGAGAGTTTCCATACCAGCGCCTTCCTTTTCTCTAAAGTCATCCTCCCCATGTCTATGCGGCCTGGAGGGGAAAAAGACTGCCCCTTGCGGCAGCGGCCCAAATGGTGTATCATAGGGGCAGAATAACCGGGCAGCGCACAAAAGCGCCGCCGCGAGAGGGGAGCCTGTCCTATGCTGCAGCAAGTTATGACCGCCCCGGGCGCCATCGAATTCCGCGAGGTGCCCACCCCACAGCCCGCCCCCGGCCAGGTGCTGGTGAAGATCGAGAAGATCGGCGTCTGCGGGTCCGACATCCACGTGTACCACGGGGAACACCCCTTCACCAAATACCCCATCACCCAGGGCCACGAGGTCTCCGGCACCGTGGAGCAGCTGGGGGAGGGGGTCACCGGCTTCTCCATCGGCCAGAAGGTGACCATCCAGCCCCAGGTGGTGTGCGGCAAATGCTGGCCCTGCCGCAACGGCAAGTACAACCTCTGCGAGGAATTGAAGGTCATGGGCTTCCAGACCACCGGGGTGGCCTCCCACTACTTCGCCGTAGACGCGGCCAAAGTCACCCCCCTGCCCGAGACCATGTCCCTGGACGAGGGCGCCATGATCGAGCCCCTGGCCGTGGCGGTCCACGCCGTGCGCCGTGCCGGGGACGTGGAGGGTAAGGACATCTGCGTCCTGGGGGCCGGGCCCATCGGCATCCTGGTGGCCCAGGTGGCCAAGGGCCTGGGGGCCCGGAAGGTCATGGTCACCGACGTCTCCGACCTGCGCCTCCAGAAGGCCAAGGAGTGCGGCGCCGGCCTGTGCGTCAACACCCGGGACAAGGACTTCGGCGCCGAGTTCGTAGGGTATTTCGGCCCGGACAAGGCCGATGTGATCTACGACTGCGCCGGCAACAACATCACCATGGGCCAGGCCATCCAGTACGCCCGGAAGGGCAGCACCATCATCCTGGTGGCCGTGTTCGCCACCCGGGGCGACGTGGACCTGGCGGTGCTCAACGACCACGAGCTGGACCTGAACACCTCCATGATGTACCGGAATGAGGACTACCTCACCGCCATCGACCTGGTAAACCAGGACAAGGTACAGCTCACGCCCCTCATCTCCAAGCACTTCGCCTTCCGGGATTACCTGAAAGCCTACCAGTACATCGACGAGAACCGGGAGAGCACCATGAAAGTCATCATCAACGTCCAGGAGTAACCCTGGGCGGGAAAAGGAGGTCCTGGTCTTGGTCAAGAAGATCTACAGTCAGAACGCGGACTTCCAGAAATTCCAGGTGTTAAAGACCAACCGGAACAAGCGCTACAAATATGGGGAGTTCTTCGTGGAAGGGGTGCGCAACATCAACGGGGCGGTCCAGGGCGGCTGGGAGATCCGCTCCTTCCTCTACACCAGAGAGAAACCCTTGTCCCGCTGGGCGGAGGACCTGCTGGCCACAGTCAAAACCCAGGTGAATTACCAGCTCACCGCCCCCCTCATGGCGGAGCTCAGCGGCAAGACCGACACCTCCGAGCTCATGGCCGTGGTGGCCATGCGGCCCGATGACCTGTCCCTCCTGCCCCTGCCGGAGAACCCCTGCCTGGTGCTCTTCGACCGGGCCTCCAACCGGGGGAATCTGGGCACCCTCCTGCGCTCCTGCGACGGCCTGGGGGCCGACGGCCTCATCCTCACCGGCCACGCCGTGGATTTGTACGACCCGGAGGTCATCGTCTCCTCCATGGGCTCCTTTTTCCACGTGCCCGCCGTCCGCGCCGCGGACAACGACACCGTGTTCCGCTATGTGGAGCAGCTGCGCCGGCGGTACCCGGGCTTCCGGGTGCTGGGCACCACCGCCCACCGTCAGCACCCCCTCTACGGGGAGGACCTCACCGGCCCCCTGCTTTTGATGATCGGCAACGAGACCGACGGCCTCTGCCACGCCTTTAAGGAGGGCTGCGACCGGCTCTGCACCATCCCCATGGCAGAGACCTCCACCGCCTCCTCCTTCAACGTGGCCTGCGCCGCCACCGTCATGCTCTACGAGGTCAGCCGCCAGCGGGCCCTGTCCTCCCGCCCCTAGCCCCCCAGAGAAAGGAGAGCCCTATGGAATACAAACGCTTCGGCGATACCCTGGTGGTCCGCATGGACCCCGGCGAAGAGATTTTGGAACAGGTGAAAGCGGTGGCCCAGGGGGAGCACGTCGCCCTGGCCAGCATCCAGGCCCTGGGCGCGGTGAAGGAATTCACCGCCGGCGTGTTCGACCTGGAGAAGAAGCAGTTCCTCCCCCGGGACTACACCGGCACCTTCGAGATCGTCTCCCTTACCGGCACCATCGACTCCATGGGCGGCGGCTTCTACTGCCACCTGCACATGAGTGCCGCCGACAAGACCGGCCAGGTCTTTGGCGGCCATCTCAACCGGGCGGTGGTCAGCGCCACCTGCGAGATGGTCATCACCTGCATCCCCGGCCGGGTGGACCGCCGCCGGGACGAGGCCATCGGCCTCAATCTGCTCCAGTTCTGACCCCTTCGGGGGGAGGCCTTTGGTCTCCCTCCGATTTTTTTCGCTTTTTTGCCCCCGCCCCCCTGGAATTTTTCCCCTCAGTTTGCTATACTTGGTACAGAAAAATCTTGCCGCACCGCGGCGCTTTTGGGGGGTATGTGATTATGATGGAGCTGGGCGCCCAGCTATTCACCCTGCGGGACTACACCCAAACGGAACAGGACCTGGACTTCTCCCTGGGAGAGGTGGCCCAAATGGGCTACAAGACCGTGCAGCTCTCCGCCGTGGGGCCCATCCCCGCGGAAAAACTGCGGGAACTGTGCGACAAGCACGGCCTGAAGATCGTCCTCACCCACTGGAACCCCGACCGCATCTTAAACGACACCGAGGCCGTCATTAAAGAGCACGACATCATGGGCTGCGACTACATCGGTCTGGGCATGATGCCCAAGAAGTACGCCACTCCCGAGTGGCTGCCCCACTTCGCAGAGGACTTCAAGGAGCCCGCCAAAAAGATCGCCGCCGCGGGCAAGCTCTTGATGTACCACAACCATAACATCGAGTTCCAGAAGTTCGGCGGCAAGCTGGTCATCGACACCCTGCTGGACAGCTTCGCCCCCGGCGAGCTGGGCTTCACTCTCGACACCTACTGGGTGCAGATGGGCGGCGCCGACGTGTGCGCCTGGATCGAGAAGCTGGGGGACCGCATCCCCTGCGTCCACTTCAAGGACATGGCCGTCAAGGGCTGGGAGCCCATCATGGCCCCCGTGGGCGAGGGCAACCTCCCCTGGGAGAAAATTCTCCAAACCCTGGAAAAGACCGGCAAGACCAAGTACATCCTGGTAGAGCAGGACGTGTGCCAGGAGAGCCCCTTCGTGTGCCTGCAGAAGAGCTTCGACTACCTCCACGCCCTGGGCTATCACTGAGAGGAGGCCCGCCCCATGGACGGCCCGGAACCCCGCGAACAATCCCCTGTGACTTCAGAGCATCCCGCCCCCCGGCCCCAGAAAAAGTGGGCCCTTGTCCTGGACGTGGCCTCGGACTGCCTGCTGTTCATTTTGCTGCAATACATGCTCTCCTGCGTGACCCTGTCCTTCTGGAAAAGCAGTCCCCTCTGGGTTATTGCCAGTACCATTGAGATTGTTCTGTATGGAAAATTCTTCCACGATATGGACAACCGATTGGGAAAGTTCTGGCCCGGCCTGGTGCTGGGGGCGCTCTGCATCATCGTGGTCCTCCTGCTGGTGGCCTTCGTGGGCTACTTCCCCGTGTCCGAAACCCCAGTCCGCCTGCCCTGGGACTGAGAGGGGAAAGCCATTTCCAGAGGACGCTCGCAGCAACTCCCTTCGTCACGCCTGTGGCGTGACACCTCCCTCAAAGAGGGAGGCGGGCCCCCTCTCCGAGGGGGCAGTCACGGCAGCGCCGTGACTGGGGGAGTTTCTCTCAGAAGTCCCCAACACCAAAAAGGCAATTTCTTTCCTTGTTTCCTGTCCTGCGGGGGGTTCCAAAGGGGGATGGAATCCCCCTTTGGAATGAGATGTATTGAATTTTCTCCCCCTCCCGTACCAACAAGCCTTCCTCTCCCGCTCATTTCCCTTACGGGAGGGGGCAGGGGGTGGGCCCCGCCCAAGGGAGTCCACATTCAATTTACCGCAAGTATGCACGCTTCGCAAACCAAGTGACACCACCCCCAACTCAAAAGTTTTTCGGGCGCCTTTTTTCAAAAAGGCGCGACCTTAATTATCGAAAGGAGTCATGCAACTACCATGGAACAACTAAAACTCGGCATCATCGGCGTGGGCAACATGGGCACCACCCATGTGCAGAATATCCTGGCGGGCAAATGCCCCCAAATCACCCTCGCCGCCGTGGCGGACCGGAAAGAGTCCCGCCGCGCCTGGGCCAAAGAGACCGTGCCGGAAACGGTACAAATTTTTGACGAGGGCAGCGCCCTCATCACCTCCGGCCTGTGCGACGCGGTGCTCATCGCCGTCCCCCACTACCAGCACCCGGTGCTGGCCAAAGAGGCCTTCGCCCAGGGCCTCCACGTCATGTGCGAAAAGCCCGCCGGCGTCTACACCAAAGCCGTCCGGGAGATGAACGCGGCCGCCGAACAGAGCGGCAAGGTGTTTGGCATGATGTTCAACCAGCGCACCAACTGCGTCTACCGCAAAATGCACGACATGGTGCAAAACGGGGAGCTGGGAGACTTAAAGCGGGTCAACTGGATCATCACCGACTGGTACCGCACCCAGAGCTACTACGACTCCGGCGACTGGCGGGCCACCTGGGCCGGGGAGGGCGGCGGCGTGCTCCTCAACCAGTGCCCCCACCAGCTGGACCTCCTGCAGTGGATCTGCGGCCTACCCAAAACCGTCCAGGCCTTCTGCCTGGAGGGCAAGTGGCACGACATCGAGGTGGAGGACGACGTCACCGCCTACCTCCAGTTCGAGAACGGCGCCACCGGCGTGTTCGTCACCACCACCGGCGACGCCCCCGGCACCAACCGGTTCGAGGTCACCGGCACCCTGGGCAAGCTGGTGTGCGAAAACGACACCCTCACCTTCTGGAAGCTGGCCCAGGACGAGCGGGAATTCTGCCGCACCTGCCCCCAGGGCTTCGCCCAGCCCGCCTGCGAGAAGATCACCGTAGAGACCGACGGGGAGAACCCCCAGCACGTTGGTGTCCTCAATGCCTTCGCCGGGGCCATCCTCCAGGGCGCCCCCCTGGTGGCCGAGGGGAAAGAGGGTATCCGCGGCCTCACCCTCAGTAACGCCATGCACCTGTCCAGCTGGCTGGGAAAACCCGTGGACATCCCCTTCGACGAGGACCTGTTCCTCAGCGAGCTGGAGAAGCGCCGGGCCACCTCCCGCCAGAAGGAGGACAAGGACATCACTTTCTCCACGGAGGGCACCTACTGATATGGATACTGTACTCCTCTCCGGTTTTTCCGATGAGATCGCCCCAGAGTTTGACACCCAGCTGGCGGCGGTAACAGAGTGGGGCCTCACCCACATCGAGCTCCGGGCCGCCGACGGCGTCAACGTCTCCGATTTCAGCCCGGCCAAAGTCAAGGAGATCAAGCAAAAGCTGGAGGACGCCGGGGTGGCCGTGTCCTCCATCGGCTCCCCCATCGGGAAGATCAGCGTCACCGATGACTTCGCCCCCCACCTGGAAAAGCTCAAGCGCACCCTGGAGATCCAAAAGGAGCTCTGCGCCCCCTATCTCCGCATGTTCAGCTTCTACCTGCCCCAGGGCCAGAACCCCGCCCTCTACCGTGAGGAAGTCCTGGACCGCATGGGCCAGATGGTAGAGACCGCCCGGTCCTGGGACAGCGTCCTCCTCCACGAAAACGAGAAGGGCATCTACGGCGACAACGCCCCCCGCTGCAAGGAATTAATGGACCAATTCTATGGCCCCTACTTCCAAGCCGTGTTCGATTTCGCCAACTTCGTCCAGGTGGGCCAGGCGACCCTCCCCGCATACCAGCTCCTCAAGCCCTACATCGCCTACGTCCACGTCAAAGACGCCCAGTGGGGCAGCGGCACCGTGGTGCCCCCCGGCCAGGGCGACGGGGACCTCCCCGCCATCCTGGGCGATTTGCTGCAAACCGGCTGGAAGGGCTTCCTCTCCCTGGAGCCCCACCTCACCGACTTCGCCGGCCTGGCCGCCCTGGAGCACGACCCCCAAAAGCGCGGCTCCGCCTTAGACGGCAAGTCCGCCTGGAAGCTGGCCCTGGACTCCCTCAAAGAAATCCTGTCCGCCATCCCCCAGGCAAAGGAGGCGCTGTAATATGGAACACTTTCGGGTAGGCCTGGTGGGCTGCGGCGGCATCGCCCAGGTCCACGGCGCCGTCCTTCGCGACCTGGAGGGCGTAGACCTTATCGCCTGCGCCGACATCCGCCCCGACCGCGCCCACGCCTTCGCCGAGACCTTCGGCGGCACCCCTTACGACTCCCTGGAGGCCATGCTGGACGCGGAGCGCCTGGACTGCCTCCACATCTGCACCCCCCACTACCTTCACACCCCCATGGCCCGCCTGGCCGCGGAAAAAGGCATCCACGTGTTCACCGAAAAACCCCCGGTGATGGACCGCGCCCAGTGGGCGGACTTCCAAGCCCTGGAGCAGGCCCCCGTCCGGGTGGGCGTGTGCTTCCAGAACCGCTATAACCAGAGCGTCCAGCTGCTCCGACATTTGCTGGATTCCGGCCGGCCCGGCAAGCTCCTGGGGGCCCGGGCCTTCGTCACCTGGAAGCGGGAGGCCCCCTATTACACCGAGAGCGGCTGGCGGGGCAGCCTCGCCACCGAGGGCGGCGGCGTCCTCATCAACCAGTCCATCCACACCATGGACCTGCTGGTGCAGTTTCTGGGCCGGCCCCGGCAGGTGGAGGCCTCCATGGCCAACCACCACCTCAAAGGCGTCATCGAGGTGGAGGACACCATGGAAGCCTACCTGGACTTCGGCGGCCCCACCGCCCTGTTCTACGCCACCACCGCCCATTGCGCCAACTCCCCCGTGCTGGTGGAGCTGGTGTGTGAGCACGCCACCCTCCGCATGGAGGAGCGGGAGGTCACCGTCACCTGGGACGATGGGGAGACCCAGCGCCACTCCTTCCCCGAAGCCCAGCCCGCCGCCCAGGGCAAAGCCTATTGGGGCAACAGCCACGGCCTGTGCATCAGCGATTTCTACCACAGCCTCCGCACCGGCGCGCCCTTCCCCAACGACATCCCCGGCATCCGCGACACCGCCGAGCTCATGCTGGCCACTTACGAATCCGCCCGCCAAAACCGGGTGGTTACCCTGTGACCCCACCCCGGGAAGGAGAGCAGGAGGGCTTTCGCCCTCCTGCTTTTTTTGCGCCCAGCTCCCACCCCGCGAAAAGCCCCGCCTTCGCCCGCCGGCGATTTTGCCCCGCCTTCACCCGCCGGCGATTTATTCTTGACCTTTTCCCCCGCCATGCTATAATAAAACGGAATATGGCCCCAGCGGCCGGAAAGGGAGGAAACAAGCATGAGAAAAATCACCCGCACCCAGGAGACCACGATCGCCCGGAGGATCGCGGCCCGCTGAGGGCAGGCCTGCCGGCGCTCTTCCGGCGGGACCGCGTTCCCCCTACTGTTTGGAGGAATTTGTTTTGCGTAAAGAGCGACTGAAAAAATTAGTTTCGTTTTACAAGCCCTACAAGACCGTATTTTTCCTAGACCTGCTGTGCTCCCTGGTGAAGGCCGGCATCGCCCTGGTGCTGCCGCTGGGGGTGGGGTACATCACCGGCGCGCTGCTGGAGAGGGGCGGCCCCGGCGTGCTGGGCCAGGTGCTGTGGGTGGGGGCCGGGCTGCTGGCGCTGGTGCTCATCCAGGCCCTGTGCAGCTACTACTCCGACTACCAGGGCCACTACCTGGGGGCCAAGATCGAGCGGGACATGCGGGAAGAGATGTTCCGCCACTGCCAGGGGCTGTCCTTCTCCTACTACGACAGCCACACCGTGGGGGACCTGATGTCCCGCATCACCAACGACTCCCTGGCCCTGGCGGAGTTTTTCCACCACGTGCCCGAGGACCTGGTGGTGAACGTCATCAAATTTATCGGGGCGGCGGCGATCCTGCTGTGGCTCAACTGGCCCATCGCCCTGGTGGTTCTGGCCTTTCTGCCCTTTATGACCTGGTACACCCTGCACTTCAACAGGAAGATGGCCGCCGCCCTGGCCCTGGGCCGGGAGCGCATGGGCGCGGTAAACGCCCAGACAGAGGACTCCCTCTCGGGCATCCGGGTGGTGCAGTCCTTCGGCAACGAGCCGGTGGAGGAGGCCAAATTCGCGGCGCAGAACCAGCGCTTCTGCGAGGCCCGCCGCCTGGGCTACCGGGGGGAGGCCCTGTGCTGGGGCGGCATGGAGGCCTTTGCCAGCCTCATCCCCATCGCCGTGGCTATTGCCGGCAGCATCGCGATTCTGAAGGGCTCCATGCCCCTTTCAGAGCTGGTGGTGTTTTTGATGTACGTCAGCTCCTTCACCGGGCCCATCCAGAGCCTGGTGAACACCAGCCGCCTCATCCAGGAGGGGCGCACCGCCTTTGCCCGGTACACGGAGCTGATGGAGACCAGGCCGGAGATCGCCGACGCCCCCGGCGCGGCGGAGCTGCCCCGGGCCGAAGGGAAACTGGAGTTCCGGGACGTGGGCTTCCGCTACCAGGACGGGGAGACCGTGTTCCGGCACTTGAATCTGACCGTGGAAGCCGGGGAGTATGTGGCCCTGGTGGGGGCCTCCGGGGTGGGAAAGACCACCCTGTGCTCCCTCATCCCCCGGTTTTACCAGCCGGAGGAGGGCCAGGTGCTTTTGGATGGTGTCCCCGTCCAGTCGGTGACCCTCTCCTCCCTGCGGAGGAACATCGGCCTGGTGCAGCAGGATGTGTACCTGTTCACCGGCACCGTGGCGGAGAACATCGCCTACGGCAGGCCCGGGGCCAGCCGGGCGGAGGTGGTGGAGGCCGCGAAAAAGGCCGGCGCCCACGACTTTATCGAAAAGCTGCCCCAGGGCTACGACACGGACATCGGCCCCCACGGAGTGCGGCTCTCCGGGGGGCAGCAGCAGCGGCTTTCCATCGCCAGGGTGTTTTTGAAGGACCCGCCGGTGCTCCTCTTCGACGAGGCCACCAGCGCGTTGGACGCCCACAGCGAGAAGGTGGTGCAGCGCTCCCTGGAGCAGCTGGCCCGGCACCGCACCACCCTGGTCATCGCCCACCGGCTGTCCACCATCCAGAACGCCGGGCGCATTTTGGTGCTGGACGAGCACGGCATCTGCGAGGAGGGCACCCACCGGGAGCTGATGGCCAAAGGCGGGGTCTACGCCGGGCTGTACCAGACCTCCCTGGACCTGTAAGCCCGGCCCCCCCGGCCCGGCAGAGGGCGCATTGTCGCCCGCCGCCGGGCCGGGGGGGCCTCACAGCCAGACCGAGCCAAAAAAGAGAGGTAACCCCTCTCTTTTTTGTTGCAATCACCCCCCCTTCTGCTATAATGAAGGTAGAAAATGCCCGCCGGGCGGAAAGGGGAGAGACGATGAAAAAGCTGTGGAGCGTCCTGCTGTGCGCGGGACTTGTGTTGGGCTTGTGGGGCTGCAGCGACGAGCCGGTAAAGGGGGCGGTCACCCAGCCGCCGGGGCTCACCGTCGCCTGCGGGGAGGCGAGCATCGCCGCCCTGGGCGGGGGCTATGACTGGCGGTACCAGCTGCGAAACGGGGAGACAGCCAATACCATCGCCGACGCCGCCCACCCCCTGGAGGAGTCCCTGGACCTGCCGGTGCTGGAGGCGGAAACCGGGGAGGCCGCCCTCACCTGGGACGGGCCCGCCCCGGACCTGGTGCGGGTCGTGGCCTGGCCCGCCGCTTCCAAAGGGTCCACCGAGGCCCACAGCACCCTCCTGGAGCTGCTGGGGGACACCCTTCCCCTGCAGGCCGGGGAGTGGATCTACCGGGTGAAGGGCTCCTGGAGCGCCCAGGAGGAGTGGGGCGGCATCGCGGAGTACGTTTTTACCGTCAACGCGCCGGTGGTGTACCAGGAGCCCCCGGCCCTGACCCTGGTCCAGGGGGAGGGGCGTGTGGCGCCCTTCACGACGTTCCTGTACTGGGAGTGCGCCGGGGTGGGCACCAACCGGAGCCTGTCCGTCCCCTCGGGGTGGGAGGTGCCCTCGGTGCAGGCGGGGGTCCCCGTGACCCTGGAGTGGGAGGCTGAGCCCGATGAAGTCACCCTGCAGCGCTGGCCCCAGGGCGTGCCCGACGAGGAGGCCCAGGGGGAGGAGCTGCCCTGGGAGGGCAGCCTTACCCCGGAGGCTGGGTGGGTGTACGTGTCCTACGCCGGCTGGGAGGTGCAAAACGGCTGGGGCGGCACCGGGGTGTACGCCTTTTGCGCCGGGGAATGACAGCGCAAGGGGGAGCGAAAGCTCCCCCTCTCTCCTTTTACCGGGGGAAAACCCCGGTTTTTCTTGCCTTTTCTGGCCCCGGCGGGTATAATTGTTTACAGTGCGTTCAACAACTGGCCGCGAAAATAGGCTAAAATAAGCGGCGGAAGGAAAAGGTAAGGACGAAGCCATGTTTGGATATGTACGCCCCCACAAGCAGGAGCTGCTGGTGCGGGAATTTGAGCAATACAAAGGGGCTTACTGCCAGCTCTGCCGCCAGCTGGGCAAGGACTACGGCTGGACGGCCCGCCTCACCCTGAGCTACGACTGTACCTTCTACGCCCTGCTGGCCCTGTCCCGGGAGGACAGCCAGAAGCGGCTGCGCCGGGGCCGGTGCGTGGTCAACCCCCTGAAAGCCTGTAAATTCGTAGAGGCGGAGGGGGAGGCCTACCACAAGGCCGCGGCGTTGTCCATCCTCCTCACCTGCCAAAAGCTGCGGGACAACGTGGGGGACGACAGTTTCTGGAAGGCCCAGGGCTGCCGGGTGCTGCTGGCCTTTCTCGCCCGCAAGGAGAAAAAAGCGGCGGCCCGGTACCCCCTTCTGGCCCAGGCGGCGGAGGCCGCCACCCGCGCCCAGCGGGAGGCCGAACAGGCCCGGGCCGGGGTGGACGCCTGCGCCGAGCCCACGGCCCAGCTGCTGGCTGCGGTGTTCCGGGAGCTGGGGGGCTGCGACAAGGGCCAATGTTTGGCCCTGGAGCGCTTCGGGTACTTTCTGGGCCGCTGGGTCTACCTGATGGACGCGGCGGACGACCTGGGGAAGGACCTGAAGGAGGGGAGCTTCAATCCCTTTGCCGCCCGGCTGGGGCTGGAGGGGAAGAAGGAGCTCACCGAGGAGGAGCGCGAGGCCGCGGACCTTGCCTGCAACCAGGCCCTTAACGCCACCATGGCCCAGATGCTCCCGGCCTTTCACCTCATCGGCCTGGAGGCCTTCGGCCCTATCCTGGAGAACGTGGTGGAAAAGGGCCTGCCCCAGGTGCAGCGGGAGATCCTGTTCTTGCATGTGCGGGACCCCAAGGTTCGGCGGGAACTGAAGAAAATGTGACGAAAACCAGAGCGAGTGTTTCCAACCAAGGGAAATCGAAAAGGAGATAGAGACGTATGACAGATCCGTACAAGGTGTTGGGGGTCTCCCCCTCCGCCAGCGACGAGGAGATCAAAGAGGCCTACCGGAAGCTGGCGAAAAAGTACCACCCGGACCAGTACGCCGACAGCCCGCTGAAGGATTTAGCGGACGAGAAGATGAAGGAGATCAACGAGGCCTACGACACCATCGTGGCCCAGCGGAAAAATGGGAACCGGGGCGGCCGGGCCTACGGCGGGGGCTACAACAACGTGGGGCCCAATGGGGGCTCGGGCTTTAACGATGTGCGCAGTTATATCATGGCCGGGCGCATCGCCGACGCGGAGCAGATTCTGAACGGTGTCCCGCCGGAGCGCCGCAACGCCGAGTGGTATTTCCTCAAGGGCTCGGTGCTCTACCGCCGGGGCTGGCTGGAGGAGGCCAAGGACCACTTTTCCCGGGCCTGCCAGATGGACCCCGGCAACCCGGAGTACAGCGCCGCCTTGAACCAGGCCATGAACCAGGGCAGCGGCGTCTATGGCGGCTACCGGCCCAATGCCAATATGAACGCGGGGGGCTGCAACTCCTGCGATGTGTGCTCCTCCCTTATCTGCGCCGACTGCTGCTGCGAATGTATGGGCGGCGATTTGATTTCCTGCTGCTAAGGCGGGGTTCTGCTGGGAAAGGAGTAAGAGGCCTGTGAAAAATTCCATGAAGCTGGCCCTTTGCGGGATGATGGCGGCCCTCTCCACGGTGCTGCTGTTCTTAACGGGGGCGGCCCCTGTGGCCACGCTGGCCCTGCCGGCCATTGCCGGCTGCCTGCTTATCCCCGTGGTGGTGGAGGTGGGCCTGCCCTGGGCTTTTGGCGTGTACGGCGTGTGCAGCGTGCTGGGGATTTTCCTGGCGCCGGATAGGCAGGCGCTGCTGTTTTACGTGCTGTTTTTCGGGCACTACCCGGCGCTGTTCGCGGTGCTGGGGCGGATTCGCTCCAAGGCGCTGCGGTACGCGGCAAAGCTGCTGGTGTTCAACGCCGCCATGGCCCTGGAGGTGCTGCTTTCGGTGTACCTGCTGGGCATCCCCTTTGAGAGCTTCGCCATTCTGGGCCCCCTGGGCCCGGTGCTGCTGGCGGTGCTGGCCAACGTGGTGTTCATCGTCTTTGACAGGGCTTTGGAAGGCTTGATTGTCCAGTATTTGCACAGGCTCCACCCCCGGATGGCCAAAATCCTGCGGGGCAAATAAAACACACGGGCAGGCGCTGGCCTGCCTTTTTTGCGCCCTGGGATATGCATATTTTGAAAAGAATCTTGCAAAAATGGGGAGGATGTTCCAGAAAAATCAGGTTTTCCCTTGCTTTTTGCAGGGGAAAGCCGTAAAATGAATGGGACATCAGTGGCCCGCCAGGAGGGGTTGGGCCAGAGGAGAGAAGGGAAGGAAAGAAATGAACAGCCAGCTTTCCGAGCGCATCCGCCTGCACAGCGCCAATTTTTCCAAGGGCCAGCGGATGATTGCCCGGTACATTGAAGAACACTCCGAGCAGGTGGCGTTTATGACGGCCTCCCGCCTGGGGCAGACGGTGGGCGTCAGCGAGTCCACCGTGGTGCGCTTTGCCACGGAGATTGGCTACTCCGGCTACCCGGCGCTGCAGCAGGCCATGCAGGAGATGATTCGCAGCAAGATGACCAGCGTGCAGCGGCTGGAGCGCACCTCTACCACCATCCCCATGGACCGCCTGCTGGACGAGGTGCTGGACCAGGACATCGACATCTTAAAGCGCACCAAGGAGAACGTGGACAGGGAGGCCTTTTACCGGGCCGCCGACGCCTTGGTAAACGCCAAAAAGGTCTACGTGCTGGGGGCGGGCAGCAGCCTGGCCCTGGCCACCTTTATGGCCCACTACCTGCGCCTGGTGTTTGAAACGGTCCACCTGGTGGAGGCCACCAGCGAGGCCACCATCTTGCAGCAGATGGTCCACGTGGGGGAGGGGGACGCCGTTATCGCCATCAGCTTCCCCCGGTACTCCAAAAAGGCCGTAAAGACCATGAAGTACGCCTCCTCCCAGAAGGCCACCACCGTGGCCATCACCGACAGCCCCCTGTCGCCCCTGGCCCAGTACGCCTCCCACGTGCTGCTGGCCCGCAGCGATATGGTGTCCTTTGTGGACTC
>DXIW01000017.1 GCA_019112625.1 Candidatus Acutalibacter stercorigallinarum
GAGCCCGACGCGGGCCTGGGCAACGGCGGCTTGGGCCGCCTGGCCGCCTGCTTTATGGACGGCCTGGCCACCCAGGGGTACCCCGCCATGGGCTACTCCCTGCGGTACGAGTACGGCCTGTTCCGCCAGAAGCTGGTGGACGGCTGGCAGACCGAGCTGCCCGACACCTGGCTGCCCGGCGGCGACGTGTGGATGCAGCGGGTGCCCGAGAGCTCCGTGGAGGTCCACTTCGACGGCCGCATCGAGGAGCAGTGGCACGACCAGTACCACTCCGTACGCCATAAGGACTACACCACCATCACCGCCATCCCCTACGACATCTGCATCGCCGGCATGGACGGCAAGGGCGTAAGCCTGCTGCGGGTGTGGAAGGCGGAGAACGACAAATTCGACATGAAGCTGTTCAACGGCGGCAACTATATGCGGGCTATGGAGCAGCAGGCCATGGCCGAGACCATCACCAAGGTGCTGTACCCCGAGGACAACCACACCGACGGCAAGCTGCTGCGGCTGTCCCAGCAGTACTTTTTGGTCAGCGCCTCCATCCAGGACATCATCCGCCGCCATTTGATGACCCACGGCAACCTGGATGAGCTGCCCAACCTGGCGGCCATCCACTTAAACGACACCCACCCGGTGCTGGCCATCCCCGAGATGATGCGGGTGATGCTGGACGAGTGCGGCTACGGCTGGGACGCCGCCTGGGACATCGTCAAGCGCACCGTGGCCTACACCAACCACACGGTGATGAGCGAGGCCCTGGAGACCTGGAACCGGGACCTGTTCAAAATGCGCCTGCCCCGGATCTACCAGATCGTGGAGGAGATCGACCGCCGGTTCTGGAACGAGATGCGGGCCAAGGGCGTGGATGAGGGCAAGATCTTCCGCATGGCCCCCTTAAACGACGGCTACGTGAAAATGGCCAGCCTGGCCGTCATCGGCTCCCACTCCGTCAACGGCGTGTCCGCCCTCCACAGTGAGATTCTGAAGAACGACCTGTTCCACGACTTCTACCTGGAGGAGCCCCAGAAGTTCACCAACGTGACCAACGGCATCGCCCACCGGCGGTGGCTCAACCAGTCCAACCCCGAGCTGGCCAAGCTCATCACCCAGCTCATCGGCAAGGACTATATCTACGACGCCGACAAGCTCCAGGGCCTGCTGAAATACCAGGACGACGCCCAGGTGCTGGAGCAGCTGCAGAAGATCAAGCGGGGCAACAAAGAGCGCCTGGCCGCCTACCTGAAAAAGACCCAGGGCGACGTGGTGGACCCCGACTCCATCTTCGACGTGCAGGTCAAGCGCCTCCACGAGTACAAGCGCCAGCACATGAACGCCCTGAACATCCTGGCCACCTACCAGTGGCTGCGGGAAAACCCCAACGCCGACTTCACCCCCCACACCTACCTATTCGGCGCCAAGGCCGCCGCGGGGTACTACTTCGCCAAGCAGATCATCCAGTTCATCGCCGCCCTGGCCAAGCAGATCAACTCTGACCCCCGGGTGAACAAGAAGCTGAAGGTGGTCTTTGTAGAGAATTACTGCGTCACCTGGGCCGAGCTCCTCACCCCCGCCGCGGAGATCAGCGAGCAGATCTCCCTGGCCGGCACCGAGGCCTCCGGCACCAGCAACATGAAGTTTATGATCAACGGCGCCGTGACCCTGGGCACCCTGGACGGGGCCAACGTGGAGATCCACGAGGCCGTGGGGGACGACAACATCCTCCTCTTCGGCATGACCGCCTCCCAGGTGGAGGAGCTGAAGCGCACCGGCTACAACCCGGCCCTCCAGTACCAGAACGACCCCGTCATCCACCGGGCCATGAACGAGCTGAACAGCGGCATCGGCGGCCAGCAGTTTAGGGACATCTTCCAGGCCCTCACCACCAAGGACCAGTACATGGCCCTGGCGGACCTGGGCTCTTACCGGGCCGCCCAGCAGAAGGCCCAGGACCTGTACCGCGACCAGGGCCGCTGGAACCGCATGTCCCTGGTAAACATCGCCCAGGCCGGCCGCTTCGCCGCGGACCGGGCCATCCGGGACTACGCCGGGAACATCTGGCACGCCTCCCCGGTACCGCCCCAGAAGAACCTCACCTCGAAAGAGGGCAAGTAACCAGCCAAGGGGGAGCTCCGGCTCCCCCTTTTGACGAGCCCGGGGCTTTTCGCCCCGCCCATTCCCAGCAGGAAGAGAGATGTTCCCATGTTCAATTCCAGAAGCCGGAAATACCGCGACCCCACCGGCGCCGTGGGCCACGGCACGCCGGTCCACTTCCGCATCACCCTCCCCCGGGACCTGAGCTGTTCCGCCGCCCGGCTGGTGGTAGAACAGGAGGGCCGCGGCACCTCTGTGCTGGACATGTTCTGGTGCGGCATGAACGGCAATAACCGGGAGTGGTGGGAGTGCCACTTCACCCCCGAAGCCCCCGGCCTCTGCTTCTACTATTTCGAGGCCCGCACCTGCCGGGGCATCCAGCGCATCTCCCGGGACGGGGGCGGGACGGCGGTGTTCGGCGGCAACGACCGCTGGCAGCTCACGGTGTACGACAAGGACTTCACCACCCCCTCCTGGCTGGAGGGCGGGGTGATGTACCAGATCTTCCCCGACCGGTTCTGCGCCTCGGGCCAGCCCAAGGGGGACATCCCCGCCGGCCGGACCATGCACCAGGCCTGGGGGGAGCAGCCGGACTGGGCCCCCAACAGCCAGGGGAGGATCACCAACACCGACTTCTTCGGCGGGGACCTGAAGGGTGCCATGGAAAAGCTGCCCTACCTGAAGGAGCTGGGGGTCACCTGCCTGTACTTTACCCCGGTGTTCGAGTCCCACTCCAACCACCGGTACGACACGGCGGACTACTCCAAAATCGACCCCCTGCTGGGCAGCGAGGAGGACCTGACCCAGCTCTGCGCCGCCGCCAAAAAGCTGGGCATCCGGGTGATTCTGGACGGGGTGTTCAGCCACACCGGCAGCGACAGCGTCTACTTCAACCGGGAGGGCCGCTACCCCACCCAGGGGGCCTACAACTCCCAGCAGTCCCCCTACTACCCCTGGTACACCTTCCGCCAGTGGCCCAACTCCTACGACTGCTGGTGGAACTTCGACACCCTGCCCAACGTCAACGAGACCAACGACAGCTATAACGAATACATCAATGGCCCCCAGGGTATCGTCCGCAAGTGGCTGAGGGCCGGGGCCTCCGGCTGGCGCCTGGACGTGGCCGACGAGCTCCCCGACCTGTTTTTGGACCGCCTCCACGACGCGGTGAAGGCGGAACAGCCCGACGCCCTCATTCTGGGGGAGGTGTGGGAGGACGCCTCCAACAAGTCCGCCTACGGCGTGCGCCGCCGGTACCTGCTGGGCCGCCAGCTGGACACCGTGATGAACTACCCCTTCCGGGACGCCATCCTGGGCTTCCTGCTGGGGGAGGACCCGGCCCGCTTCGCCGAGGCGGTGGAGACCATCGTGGAAAACTATCCGCCCCAGTGCCTGAACCTGCTGATGAACCACATCGGCACCCACGACACCGAGCGGGCCCTCACCGTGCTGGGGGGCGAGCCCGCCGGCGCCCGGGGCCGGGAGTGGCAGGCCGCCCAGAAGCTCACCCCCGCCCAGCGGGAGACCGGGGTCAAGCGGCTGAAGCTGGCCTCCCTCATCCAGTACCTGCTCCCCGGGGTGCCCTGCCTCTACTATGGCGACGAGGCGGGCATGGAGGGCTACCGGGACCCCTTCAACCGGGGCTGCTACCCCTGGGGCAGCGAGGACCAGGAGCTGCTCTCCTGGTACCGCCAGCTGGGGCAGCTGCGGGCCCGGGAGAAGGGCATCCTGGCCCAGGGCACATACCGCACCATAAAGGCCGAGGGGAACCTGCTGGCCTTCGAGCGGTTCGTCCTCACCGACACCACCCGGGACAGCCTGCTGCTGGTGGTCAACCGCAGCCACCGGCCCCAGAGCACCTGGGGCTCCGGCCTGGACCTGGAGGGGGCCGCCCGCCTGCTGGGCGAGCCCCTGGACACCACTAACCTCCTGCCCCCCTTCGGGTATTCCCTGATGAAAGTCCACCGGGACCTGAAGCCAAAGCAGGAGCCGGAAGAGTGACCCTGTGACCGTGGGCAAAAACCCGCGGTCATTTTTTTGCGCCAACCCCTTGACAACCCCGCCCCTTTTGACTATAATAAAAAGGCTGTAAGACAGCATGCGCCAGTAGCTCAGCTGGATAGAGTGTTTGGCTACGAACCAAAAGGTCGGGGGTTCGAGTCCCTCCTGGCGCGCCACCAAGCTGCGCCTGGACGCAATTCGCGTACCAGGCGCGGCTTTTTCTTTTACCCAGCAGCACGCGCTTTTACATTCCGCGAGTTTCGCCCCAGCGAAACTCGGCCGAGCAAATCGAGCAACGCGAGACTTGACTCGTGCGATCCATCACCTCGGTGGTGGTCGCGACTTTTTTTGCCCGCGTTTTTACCTTGTGCGAGTTTCGCGCCAGCAAAACTCGGCCGAGTAAGTCGAGCAACGCGAGACTTGGCTCGTAGCCTCCGGCTTGCTACCAACTTTTTGCGGTTAAGGGCAAGGGCTTTTTCTTAGCGGCTTGCAGTTTCCATACAAAATCCCGGCGGGCGAAGCCCAGAGGGATTTTCCTGTCCTGCGGGGCCACCCGCCGCGACTTTTTTTGCTCGCGTTTTTACCTGCGGGAGAATTGCGGTTTTGCGTAGCAAAATGGGAGTTTTTCAAACTCCCAAGCAATTTCTCCCCGGAGTTGACTGAGCGTTAGCGAGGACAGCTCCTGCCCTCCCCGCAAAAAGTCACGCTGCGCCTCCGCTGTTCGCTTGTAAACGCGGTCGCCGCGAGTTTCGCCCCAGCGAAACTCGGCCGAGCAAGTCGAGCAACGTGAGACTTGGCTCGTAGCCTCCGCTGCACTACCAACTTTTTGCGGAAAAAGGCAAGGGCGCAGCTTTTTCTTAGTGGCTTGCAGCCCCTGTACAAAATCCCGGCGGGCGAAGCCCAGAGGGATTTTCTTGCCCTGTCCGGCCACGGACCAAAACGCCCGGATGCTGCCGCATCCGGGCATTTCTGTTTCAACAATCCGGCCCGGGGGAGCGCTCCCCCTGTTTCAGCGCCCGCACGTCCTCCCGGGTGCAGGGCTGGGTACTGTAGCGGGCCTTTTCGTACAGCCGGTGGAGCCCCGGGACCTGCAGCTTCCGGTCCGCCTCGATCTCCCCGGGGGTCTGCCAGGGCTTGGGGGCCTCCTTTTTTGCCCTGCGCACCACTTTCCTGTAGCGGCGGCGGATCACCCCGCTGGGACTGAGGTCCAACAGGGGCTGGCGCTGGCCGGGAGAGGCCGGCAGCCCCTCCCTGGTCTCGATGCCCAACCGCTCGATGACATCCTGGCCCTCCCGGGAGACCCGCCGGCCGCTCCGGCACAGCCGCACCATCACCGCCGCCAGCACAGCCCCGCCCGCGACAGCCGCCAGGTAGAAAAACTCCCCGGGGAAGGCGCTGTCCCTCTCCGGCGGGCTGTAGTCGGGGTATTCCTGGGTGGGCATGGGGGAGACCTCCCCCCAATAATCGATCCCCACCTCCACCTCGCCCTCAGGGTGCTGGAGGTACAGCTCCCCGGACATCAGCAGCGCCGGCACCAGCAGGACGGCGGCCCCCAGCAGGGCCCCGGCCCCCACCGCCGCCCCCACAGTGCGCAGGATGCGCCGGGTGGGCAGGCCGTAGATGTCCCGGCTCTCCTCCAGGTAGTGGTCCAGCCGGCCCAGCAGCTTTCCGGCGGCGTAGAGCAGCAGGTCCAGCACCAGGGAGGCCGCCGCCAGCTTCTGCACCAGGGGAAGATGGTAGAACACGCTGAAGCCGAAGGCGTAGAGGAACAGGATGAAAAACCAGGGATTGGGCGCCTCGAAAGCCGAGGGCTTCGTCTCCTGGTGAAGGCGCCTGCGCAGCCGGAAAAATCCCAGCACCGCCCCCATAACCAGCCCGCCCAGGTGGCCCAGCAGCCCCCAGGACACCAGGGCGATCCCCACCGCGGCCAGGAGGAACTGCCACATGGCCGGCAGCCTGGTCTCGGCGTAGAAGCTGAGGGCCACCGGGATGCCGAACAGCAGCCCCCGCAGGAACAGGGGCAGCACCGGCAGGCCCCGGGTCAGGCCCATCATCCGCAGGTATTCCGAGAGCACCACGCACACCGTACCGCCCACCAGGCCCCAGTGGACCCGGGCCAGCAGCCGCAGGAGCAGCGCCTGGCGGCTGGCTCCCAACCACTGGTACACTCGCTCCATGGTCACACCTCCGTCCATACCAGAGACACATTTTTATGGGCGGGCAGCTCCCGGCGCTCCCCCCGGCAGGGGATCACCTGCACCCCGCGGCCCGGCCCCACCACCTGGGCGAAATCCTCCGCCAGCTCCGGCCGCTGCCGGTAGGACAGGAGCACCACCAGATCCTCCTTCCCCGGCTGCTCCGGCAGCAACCGGCATACGTCCTCCAGCCCGTCCCCGGCCTGGATGCAGGCGAAGCGCTTTTTCAGGTACAGCTGGCTGCCCCCGCCCTGCAGGCCCTCCAGCTCCCACCGGGCCCCGGTGGCGGCGTCCGTCCCGTTGCTGTAGGCGGCCAGGCTCACGCCCTCCTCCAGCAGGCGCTGGCACAGGGCGCAGCACAGCCGCACCGACGCCTCGTTGAGGGGGTCGGCCTCCCCCTCCATGTCCAGCAGCAGGACCACCCGCTGGCTCAGGGTGGACTCGTGGAGGTTGGTCAGCATCTTCCCCGCCCGGGCGGTGGCCTTCCAGTTGATATACTTCATGGGGTCGCCCCGGGCATAGTCCCGCAGGCCCGCGAAGGCGAAGGGGTCGTCGTAGATCTTCTTCCGGCTCACCATCTCCCCCATAATCCGGGAGAAGGGCGGGGCCACCTGCCCCACCGGCACCCCCTTGGGCAGCACGTAAAACTCGGTGTGCTGGGGGAACGAGCCCAGGTACTTCTGGGTGAGGAACAGGTCCCGGGCGGCGACCCCGGCCTCCTCAATGCGGAAGTAGCCCCGCTCGGTACAGCGGAACTCCAGGGTGCGGGTGACCCGCTCCCGGGCGGCCAGGGTGAACACGTCCCGGCGGTAGCTCTGGTCGCTGAGGGCGTAGTTGCCGCCCCCGGTAAACTGCAGCCGCCGGTCTATATGGAAGTCGATCTCCACCACCGGCAGGGGCAGGCCCTTGTCGTTGGCCAGCACCTCGGTCAGGGAGGAAACGCCGCCCTCCACCCCGTACTCCTCCCGGAACCGCAGGGAGCAGGACAGGCCCTTCTCCCACCGCCGGCTGTAGAGGGCCCGCAGCAGGAAGAACAGGGCCGCCAGCACCCCCAGCCCCCCGGCGATGGCCAAAAGGGGGAACACCTCCCCCCGCAGGCCCCCCTCCTGGGTGAGCTCCACCTGGTATTCGATGTCCTCCAGCCCGAAATTCGCGTTGGCTAGGAAGAATGTCATGTCCAGTCCTCCGTGGGGACGGGCACCGACTGGAGCAGCTCCTCCACCGCCTGCTTCTGGGCCTGGGAGCCCACGCCCCCGGTAACGGCCAGCCGGTGGGCCAGCACCGGCACGGCCACGGCCTTGATGTCCTCGGGCACCACGTACTCCCGCTGCTGCACAAAGGCATAGGCCCGGGAGGCCCGCATCAGGGACAGGGTGCCCCGGGGGCTGACCCCCAGCTCCACCCCGTGGAAGGACCGGGAGGCCTGGGCCAGCCGGGCCATGTACTCCAGCAGGGCGGGGTGGATCTTCACCTGCTCCGCCGCCTGCTGCAGCGCCAGCAGCTCCTCCCTGCCGCACACCGGCTGCAGGGCGTCCAGGGGCTCGGCGTGCTGGAAGCGCTCTAAAATGGCCACCTCCCCGGCCAGGTCCGGGGCGTCCATGGACACCCGCATCAAAAACCGGTCCAGCTGGGCCTCGGGCAGAGGGTAGGTGCCCAGGGTCTCCACCGGGTTCTGGGTGGCGATGACGAAGAAAGGCGGCTCCAGCTCCCGGGTGACGCCGTCCACCGTCACCTGGCCCTCGGCCATGCACTCCAACAGGCTGGACTGGGTCCGGGGCGTGGCCCGGTTGATCTCGTCCGCCAGCAGGATGTTGCAGAACACCGGCCCCGGGCTGAACACGAACCGGGACTGCTGCTGGTCAAAGTAGTTGAGGCCCGTCACGTCGGTGGGCAGCAGGTCCGGCGTAAACTGCACCCGGCCAAACTCCGCGCTCACCGACTTGGCCAGGGAGCGGGCCAGCACGGTCTTGCCCATGCCGGGCACGTCCTCCAGCAGCACGTGGCCCCGGGCCAGCAGGGCCGTGAGCAGCAGGTCCGTGACCCGGCCCTGCCCCACCAGCACCCTCTGGATATTTTCCTGAATCTTCCGTAAGGTTTCCGCCACGATCTCCTCACCCTTTCTTCTCCTTTGCGAAGGGCCCCGAGCCCGGCATCCTGTTCCCCGGGCCCAAAACCGCACCGCCTGGACAGAGGTAGACAAATATATAAAATTTTGTCTCCCCCCCGAAGGATTTTTGTGTATCTTTTTTGACCCCATTTTAGCAAAACATGGGGCAAATGTCAAGCAAAACCGGGCCAAAACCGGGCGAAACCGGGGTGTTTTTGGGCGATTTCGGGCGGAAACCGGGCGATTTCGGGCCATTTCCCGGCGAAAACCGGCCCACCCTGGGCAAAAAATCACCCTCTTCCCTGCCCGCGCCCCATAATTTTGTATAATTCTACATCGAGAAATCACGGTTCTTTTGTGCTATCTCCCAACAAAAACCAGCCCACCCAGGACGAACAATACCCCCTTTCCCCGCCAGTGCTCCGTTATTTTGTGTAATTTCGCGCTGAAAAAGCATAGCGCTTTTGTGCCATCTCCCAGCAAAAACCGGCACGCGCAGAGCGAAAAATCGCCCGATTTCCCACCAACCATCCACGATTTTGTGAAATCCCGTACCAAAAAAGCATGGCATTTTTGGCCGATTCCCCCGGCGAAAATCGGCGCACCCAAGGCAAAAAACCGCCCCGTTCCCCGGTATTTTCCCACGCTTTTGTGAAATTTTATACCAAAAATGTGAAAAATCTCTACACAAAACCAGCCCCCCACGTCCTATAGGACGTGGCCCGAAGATGGTATAATTGGTAAAATCTTCCTGTTCGCAAAGAAACGCGCTGCTGTGGTAGGGGGTCTTGCCGTTGCGGAGGTACGAGAAGCAGTTCCTCGCCCTTTGGGTCGGCTAGGTGCGGGAGTTCCGGCTGGACAATCGCCTTACCCAGGAAAAGCTGGCGGAGGCCCTGCACCTGACGGCCCGCAGCTACCAAAAGCTGGAGCGGGGCGTCCACCAGCCGTCCGCCACCACACTGGCCCTGTTCCTCGGCCAGCTTACCGACCAGGAGATCCTCGCGTTCGTCCACACTTTTGGCAAGCTGGCAGAAGCAGGCCACTCCGAGGAGGTCGCATGACCACGCAGAGCAAAACTCATTCCCCCCTTGACAACCAGGGCGGTTTCCTGTAAAATAGCCCCGTAAGACAAAGGCGTCTTTCCCTTGTGGGAAAGGCGCCTTTTCTGCATGTTTACAGGCGTTTGAGGCGGGAAAAGTACCGGCGGCAGCCTGCCGGCAGCGAGCGCGGGATAGTGGGAGCCGCGCGGCAGGTCCCGGGAAAGAACACCCGCCGAGCCGCAAGCCGAACGGGCCCTCCCAGTAGGCGCGCCGGCCCGCCCCCGTTACCGGGCAGAGCCTTTTTTCGAGGCGGAAAGAGCACAAACATAGGTGGCACCGCGGGCACAGCACCCGCCCTATGGGATGCTGAAATCAGATCGGAGGGATCGACATGTGTTCCATCATGGGCTATTGCGGGCCGGTACAGGACTGGGCCGCCTTTCACAAGGGATTTGACCGCACCCTCTCCCGGGGACCGGACGAGAGCCGGGTCCTGGAGGTGGGCGGCGGGGCGCTGGCCTTCCACCGGCTGGCCATCATGGGCCTGACCGAGGCGGGGATGCAGCCCTTCCGCCTGGGAAACAGCGCCGTGGTCTGCAACGGGGAGATCTACGGCTTCGCAAAACTCCGGGCGGAGCTGGAGGGGAAGGGCTACGCCTTTTCCAGCGGCAGCGACTGCGAGGTGCTGCTGCCCCTGTACCGGGAGTACGGCGCCGGGATGTTCCGGCTGCTGGACGCGGAATTTGCCCTCATCCTCTACGACGGGGAGCGGGGCGAATTTCTCGCCGCCCGGGACCCCATCGGCATCCGGCCCCTGTACTACGGCTATGACAGGGCGGGCGCGATCCTGTTCGCCAGCGAGCCCAAAAACCTGGTGGGGCTGTGCGAGACGGTCCTGCCCTTCCCGCCCGGCTGCTACTACCAGGGCGGGCAGTTCCACCGTTACCGGGACATGACCCAGGTAGAGCGCGTCCGCTACGACGGTGTGGACACCGCCTGCCGCACCATTCACGACAAGCTGGTGGCCGGGGTGGAGAAGCGCCTGGTGGCCGACGCCCAGGTGGGCTTCCTCCTGTCCGGGGGATTGGACTCCTCCCTGGTGTGCGCCATCGCCGCCCGGAAAAGCGCCGCTCCCATCCGCACCTTTGCCATCGGCATGGTGGGGGACGCCATCGACCTGAAGTACGCCAGGCAAGTGGCGGAGTTCCTGGGCAGCGACCACACCGAGGTATACATGACTCCGGAGGAGGTCGTCGGCTCCCTGGAGGAGGTCATCGCCCTGCTGGGGACGTTTGACATCACCACCATCCGGGCCAGCATGGGCATGTACCTGGTGTGCAAATACATCCACCGGCACACGGACATCCGGGTGCTGCTCACCGGGGAGATCTCCGACGAGCTGTTCGGCTACAAGTACACCGACTTTGCCCCCAGCCCAGCGGCGTTCCAGGCGGAGTCGGAAAAGCGGGTGCGGGAGCTCCACGCCTACGATGTGCTCCGGGCGGACCGGTGCATCTCCGTCAACTCCCTGGAGGCCCGGGTGCCCTTTGGGGACCTGGACTTCGTGGAGTACGTCATGTCCCTGGACCCGGCCCTGAAAGTGAACACCACCGGCAAGGGGAAGTACCTGCTGCGCAGGGCCTTCGCCCAGGGGGAGTACCTCCCCGAAGCGATCCTGTGGCGGGAGAAGGCCGCCTTCTCCGACGCGGTGGGCCACTCCATGGTGGACTATCTGAAGGAGTACGCCGAGACCAAATACACGGACGAGGCCTTCGCCGCGGGCTGCCGGAAGTACGACTACGCCCGGCCCTTTACCAAGGAGTCCCTGCTGTACCGGGACATCTTCGAACGATACTACCCCGGCCAGGGGGCCATGATCCCGGGCTTCTGGATGCCCAACAAGGATTGGGCGGGCTGCGACGTGGACGACCCCTCCGCCCGGGTGCTGGCAAACTACGGGGACAGCGGGAAGTAGGAGGTGCGCTATGGAAACGCTTCACGAAGAGTGCGCCGTATTCGGCGTGAGCCTGAAGGAGGGCGAGGAGGCCCCGGGCCTGTGCTACAATGGGCTGTTGGCCCTGCAGCACCGGGGCCAGGAGGGGGCCGGCATCGCCGCGGCCAGGGGAAATGCCCTCGCCTGCCAGAAGGGGCTGGGGCTGGTCAGCGAGGCCTTTCCCCCGGCGGCCCTGGCCGGGCTGCCCGCCGCGGGCCAGGCCATCGGCCACGCGCGGTACTCCACCACCGGGGCCAACACCCTGGAGAACGTCCAGCCCTTTGTCACCGAGTACCTCACCGGCCGCATCGCCACCGCCCACAACGGCAACGTGACCAACGCCCGGTCCCTGCGGGAGAAGCTGCGCCCCTTCGGCCTGGAATTTCCCGCCACCAGCGACAGCCAGGTGGTGTCCTCCCTCATCGCCTACATGGTCCTGCGGAAGGGGGACTTTTTCACCGGGGTGAGGGAGGCCTGCAGGCTGCTGCAGGGGGCCTTCTCCCTGGTGGTGCTCTCTGGGGACGGCCGCCTGGCCGCCGTGCGGGACCCCAACGGCTACCGGCCCCTGTGTTTGGGGGAGAGCCGGGAGGGGCTGGCCGTGGCCTCGGAGTCCTGTGCTTTGGACAGCTGCGGCTTCACCTTCCTCCGGGACGTGGCCCCCGGGGAGATCGTCCTCTTGGAGCGGGGGAAGCTCACCCACAGTGAGCGCTGCCTTGCCGCCCCCCGCCAGAGCCTGTGCGTGTTCGAGTACGTCTACTTCGCCCGGCCCGACTCGGTCATCGACGGCCTCAGCGTGTACGAGGCCCGGCTGAACATGGGCCGGGCCCTGGCCCGGGAGCACCCGGTGGAGGCCGACCTTGTCTGCGGCGTGCCGGACAGCGGCCTGGAGGCCGCTATGGGCTACGCAGAAGAGAGCGGCATCCCCTACGCCAGCGGCTTTGTGAAGAACCGCTACATCGGCCGCAGCTTTATCTTCCCCACCCAGGCCCAGCGGGAGCACGCCGTGGACCTGAAGCTCAACCCCCTGCGGTCGGCGGTGGCGGGCAAGCGGGTGGTGCTGGTGGACGACTCCATCGTCCGGGGCACCACCTGTGCCAGGATCGTCTCTGCCATGCGCCGGGCCGGGGCGAAAGAGGTCCACCTGCGCATCTCCTCCCCGCCCTTTACCCACACCTGCCACTTCGGCACGGACATCGGCGACGAGGAGAATCTCATCGCCAACCGGCTGACCCTCCGGGAGATCGAGGTCCAGACCGGCGCGGACACCCTGGGCTACATCAGCCTGGAGGGGCTGCGGCAGGCCTGCCGGGGCAGCCGCCTCCCCCTGTGCGACGGGTGCTTTACCGGCCGCTACGCCACCCCGGTGGAGGGGACGGGCAAAGACGTATTTGAATGAAAGTCCTCGTGTAGATTCATCTTTGCTCCAAAATCATTTGTATTTTGTCATTTTTTCCGTTTTGTTCCACAAATATGCAAGTCGTAAGAAAAAATCTTGCAAAACCGCTTGACAGCCGCCGGAAAAAGGCGTATCCTAAATGACGTTGAGAAAAGCAACGGCGCTTTCGGGAAAACTCCCGAAAGCGCTTTTTCATAGCTGGGCAAAGGCGCCCGGGCGGAGCAATCCCCCGGGCGCTTTCCCTTTGGGAAAACCCGCGGCCCCGCCGCTTTACATAGAGGAATCTCAAGGAAAAGAGTTGGTATGTATGATCGTTGACACCTTATGGGTCTTTCTGGCGGCCGTCCTGGTGTTCTTTATGAACCTGGGGTTTGCCTCTCTCGAAGCGGGCATGGCCCGGTCGAAAAACACCGTGAACATCCTCTCGAAAAACTTCATCGTCTTTGCCGTGTCCTCCCTGGGCTTTATGCTCCTGGGCTGGGGGCTGATGTTCGGCGGCGACAACCCCTTTCTCGGCACCCAGCACCTGTTTATCCTGGGCGAGAGCGACCTCTCCTTCTACGACGGCACCCTGACCTCCAACGTGCCGTTCTGGGGGAAGTTCTTCTTCCAGCTGGTGTTCTGCGGCACCGCCGCCACCATCGTGTCCGGCGCGGTGGCAGAGCGGATCAAGTACATCACCTTTATCGTGTTCTCCTTTGTGCTCACCCTGGTCATCTACCCCATCGTGGGCCACTGGGTCTGGGGTGGCGGCTGGCTGGCCGACCTGGGCTTTCTGGACTTCGCCGGCGACACGGTGGTCCACTCCCTGGGGGGCTGGGCGGCCCTGGCGGGGGCCATCGTCCTGGGGCCCCGCATCGGGAAGTACGACAGGGACGGCAAGCCCCGGGCCATCCCCGGTCACAATATGTCCCTGGCGGTGATTGGCCTGTTCGTGCTGTGGCTGGGCTGGTTCGGCTTTAACCCCGGCTCCACCATGAGCTTCCAGAATCCCGCCGATGTGATGCACATCCTGATGACCACCAACACCTCCGCCATCGCGGCGGTCCTCACCGCCACAGCGGCCTCCTGGCTCCTTTTAGGGAAGCCGGACCTGGGCATGACCATCAACGGCTGCCTGGCCGGGCTGGTGGCCATCACCGGCGGGTGCGCCTATATCTCCATCGGAAACTCCCTGCTCATCGGGGCTGTGGCAGGCGTGCTGGTGGTGTTCGCGGTGCTGTTCTTCGACCGGGTCAAGGTGGATGACCCGGTGGGCGCCACCTCGGTCCACCTCTGCTGCGGGGTGTTCGGCACCCTGTGCATCGGTCTGTTCGCCCAGGAGGGCGTGACCACCCTCTCCACCAAAAACGGCCTGTTCTACGGCGGCGGGGCCGGGCTGCTGGGCACCCAGCTGTTGGGCATCGCCGCGGTGGGGGCGTTCGTGTTCGCCGCGTCCCTCGTCCTGTGGTGGGTCCTGAAAAAGACCATGGGCATCCGCGTGACCCGGGAAGAGGAAATCGCGGGCCTGGATATCGGGGAGCACGGCAACCACGCTTATCCCGACTTTGTCCCCGCCGTGGAGAGCATCGACTACTCCGCCGAGGGGGCGGAGCCGGAGCCTGTGGGGGCTGTGCCCGTGGCGGAGGCCGTGCCTGTCAAGGAGGCCGCCCCTGCCGGGGAGAAGGGCGCCCCCAAGATCACCAAGGTGGAGATCATCTGCAAGGAGTCCCGCCTGGAGGCCCTGAAGGCGGCCATGACCTCCATCGGCATCACCGGCATGACCGTGTCCCACGTGCTGGGCTACGGCATCCAGCGGGGCAAGCCGGAGTACTACCGCGGCGCCCCGGTGGAGGCCAACCTCCTGCCCAAGGTGCAGGTGGACATCGTGGTGAGCAAGGTGCCGGTGCCCACCGTGGTCGCCACCGCCAAGAAGGTCCTGCATACCGGCCACATCGGGGACGGGAAGATCTTCGTCTACGACGTGGAGAACGTGGTGAAGGTCCGCACCGGCGAGGAGGGCTACGACGCCCTGCAGGATGTGGAGTAGGGTGGAAATGTGTACTTGAGTGGGAAAAAGGAGCCATGCCCTTGGGCACGGCTCTTTTTTTGTTTTCTCTGTCAGCTGTCCTGGGTCAGCTTTGCCACCAGGTCGGCAAAGAGCCGGTCCCGGTAGACGTGGTACACATATCTGATGAAGTGCCGGTTGTGGTCGAAGGAGTACCGGCCGCCGTACTCGGGGATGGGGCTGTGCTCCAGCCGGTCCTCCAAAAAGTCCCCCTCCGCCAGCCAGGCCACGGCGGTCACGTCCCAGATGACGCGGCTCCAGGTGGGCACCTCGGCGTGCTCCATGTCCCGGAGCACCGTGTCCACCAGGTAATCGCACAGGGGATTTTTGCCCTTTAGGTAGGTCTCCAGATCGGCGCGGCTGAGCTGGAAACCGGACACCACCCCCATGCAGGGCAGCTGCACCACCGCCGCCCCGCAGCCGAACACCACCCGGGCGGCGGCTACGTCCTGGGCCAGGTTGAACTCGTTGTTTTTGGGCCAGTCGTGGGCGTGGCCCCCCAGCCACACGATGACGACCTTATCCCGGATGGAGGGCTCCAGCAGCAGGGCCGAGGCCACGTTGGTGATGGCCCCCAGGGCCACCACGTACAGGGGGCTTTCCGGGGTGTAGCCGGCGGCCAGTTTTGCCAGATGCTCCGCCGCCGGAGAGGCCACCGGCTCCGTCTCCGAGGGCAGGTACCGGGGGGAGCCCTTGTACACCCGAGGCTTCAGGTCCTCCCGGTGGAGCAGCCCCAGCAGGGTGAGGATCTCCCGGTAACTCTTCTCCATGCCGTCCGCCGGGCCGGTGGACTTCTCGTTGAAGAAGGGCGCGGCGTAGATGGCCTGCAGGCGCAGCCTGTCCCCCATTTTCACCAGGTAGGACAGGGCGAACTGGTCGTCCACCTCGTTGTAGGTGTCGGTGTCCAGCACCACGTCCACCGGGCCGGCGGGCTTCTCCAGCCGCCGGAGCAGGGCGGGCAGGTCGATGGAGCTGTCGCTGGTGTCGATGCGGAAAAACGCTTGGGGATCGTAATTGGGTCCCATGGTCATTCACTCCTTTTCCCATGTGTTTTGGTCTCTTTTTCCCGCAGGGCGCGGGCGACCTCCTCCCGGGTGGGGATGGAGCTCTGGGCGCCCCGGCGGGTCACTACGATGTCGGAGACAGCGGCGGCCAGCCCCGCGGCCTTCTCCAGGCTCTGGCCCTGGGCCAGGCCCACGCACAGCCCGGCCATAAAGCTGTCCCCGGCGGCGGTGGTGTCCACCACCGGCACGGTCTTGTCCGCGGGGAAGCGGGCCTCGCTGCCGTCCTCTTTCAGCAGGTACGAGCCCTCGCCCCCCAGGGTGACCAGCACGTTCCTCACCCCTTTGGCCTGCAGGGCCCGGGCGCTCTCCCCCAGGTCCTCCGGCCGGTAGGGACGGCCGGTCAAAATGGAGAGCTCGGTCTCGTTGGGCTTGATCAGGTCCAGGCAGGGGAACAGCTCCTCCGGCAGGTCCGGCACGGCGGGGGCCGGGTCCAGCACCACGGTCTTGCCCAGGGCCTTGGCCTCTTTGGCAGCCCAGAGCACCGTGTCCAGGGGGATCTCCAGCTGCATGGCCAGGATGTCGCAGCCCTCCAGCAGCCCGCGGTGCTCCTCCAGGTAGGCCCGGTCCACGGTGCGGTTGGCCCCGGGCAGCACGATGATGCTGTTGTCCCCCTGAGGGGTGACGCCGATGACCGCGATGCTGGTGGCTGCCTCCTGGCAGCGCCTCACCTGGGACACGTCCACCCCGGCGCGGGCCAGATTCTCACAGAGCCGCTCCCCGTAGGTGTCCGCCCCCACGGCCCCCAGCATGGCCACGTCGCCCCCCAGGCGGCCCATGGCGAAGGCCTGGTTGGCCCCCTTCCCCCCGGGGACGAACTCCAGCCCCTGGGCCAGGATGGTCTCCCCCACCGCGGGCATGTGGGGCACGTCGGTGACGAAATCCATGTTCATGCTGCCGATGACCAAAATCTTCTTCATGCGTCCCCACCTCCCGTGATGGCCAGATCCCGGTACAGACAGTGGCTGCCGTCCTCTACCGACAGCCCGGCGCAGCCGGTGCGCAGGGGCTCCGGGTCCTCATAGGAGAGGAGCTCCCGCCCGTCGATGGCCAGGGTGAGCCGCCCGCCCTGGGCGGTGAAGTCCAGCCGGTACTCCTGCCCCGGCTCCCAGGGGAAGGCTGCCTCCAGCAGGGTGACGTACCCGTGCTGGTTCTTCCGCAGGGCGACTTTCCCGGCCCCGGCAAACCCGGCGGCGTAGGAGCGCATGGCCCCCTGCACCCGCAGGTTCACATAGGCCTGCTCCCCGGTGAGGGGCTTGAGGGTGGCGGATACGGTGTAATCCCCCCAGCCGTGGTGGCCGGTGTACATCTCCCCAAAGTCGGCGCAGGAGAGGCTGAGCCAGGGCCCATCCAGGTAGGTGTGGCCCTTCAGCCGGCCAAATTGGGGCACCTCCCGGTGGCCCCCCGGCCACACGTCCAGGGCCATGTGGGAGAAGTCCAGCCGGTAGTCCGGGGCCCCGTCCACCATGAGGTCATCCAGGTAGGCGGTCAGGTCCCCGCTGCCCGTGCCCGGGGCGAGGATGACCCCCACCTCTTGGATATAGCCCGTTCCGCCCCCGGGAAGGGCCAGGGACAGGTCGTGCCAGACGCCGTCGGCGGGCACCTTCTCCCCCCGGATGAGCGCCCCGGTGGCGCCGTCCTTGGCGTAGAGCTGGACGGTGGCGGCGGTGCCGGCACAGGGCAGGGGCAATACGCTCAGGCGCAGGGTCTGCCCCGGGTAGGCCAGGGGCGCGAAGAAGGGGTCGTACCGGGAATCGCTGAAATCGCTGGCCTGGTAGTAGGTCTGCTTGTAGAAGAAGTGCTCTGTCCCCGGCGCGGCCCCGGTGGCGGTGACTTTCAGGGAGCGGCGGCCGGTGCGGGCCTGCTCCTCCGTGTTGCGCACATGGCACAGGGAGCCCTCCCCCCGGGTGCGGATGGCGTGGGTGCTGGCGGGAAACTCGAAGTGGCAGCTCTCCAGCCGCTGGAAGATGTCCCCCCAGGGGGCGGGGGGCTCCTCCCCGGCCAGGAGGTAGGCCATTTTGGCGAAGTAGGCCGCGCCGTAGGGCAGGTCGGTGGCGTTCAAGGAGGGCATCACGCTGGAGCAGGCCAAAAAGTCGCCGATGGGCCTGGCCCACTTGTCCTGGTCGATGCCGGGCAGCCCGCAGAGCACCCCCAGGATACAGCCCACGTTGCCCACGTTGCAGTCCGTGTCCCAGCCGCACATGTTGCAGATGCAGATGGTCCTGGTGAAGTCCCCGGCCCCGTAGAGCATGGCCAGCGCCATCACCGCGGCGTTGGGGATGATGTGGCAGCCGCCGCCGTATTTGTCGTAGCCGTAATGCTCGTAGATGTACTGGTAGCAGGCCCGCCAGTCCCCGGGGTGCCGGTCGTGAAAGTCCATCACCGCCCGGACGACGGCGGCGTAGGCGCAGTCCGCCGGGATGTAGGCGAGAGCCTTTTCCATAACCGTGCGGATGTCCGTCTCCACAAAGGCCAGGCTGATACAGCAGGCCACGAACACGCCGCCGTACACCCCGTTGCCCCCGTGGGTGACGCTGGCCGCCTTCTCCGCCAGGGAGGCCGCCTGGGCCGGGTTGCCAGGGGACACCAGCCCCCAGGGATCGATGAAGATCTGCCCGCCGATCTGTTCGGCGGTGGTGGCGCCGTTTTGCTCCACGCTGCCGCTGCGGGGGGCGGGGATGCCGCTGCGCAGGTTCAGGTAGGCGGTGTGCTCGGTGGAGACGCCGTAGCCGCCCCACCAGAAGAAGCCGTGCTCGTAGGGGGCGTAGTTCAAAAGGGCCTCGGCCACGTCTTGGGCGGAGAAATTCTTCAGGTCCTTGCAGTCCTCCAGGGCCCGGATGAAGAACATGGGCCCGTTGCTGTCGTCGTCGGCGGCGAAGTTTTTGTACTGGGCCGGGTAGTCCCACAGCTCGCCGAACACGTTCTGGATGCGCTGGCAGGTCCACCCCTCGATGGCCGCCCCCAGCCGGATGCCGATGACCTTCCCCAGCCACCCAGCGTACACCTTTTCAAAATAGTTTTCGGGGATCTTCACAGGGCCCCCTCCTTTCTGCTCTTAGTTTAATCGTTCCCGCCGCCTGTGACAATGGCCTGGGAAAAATTTTTTTGGGAGGCCCCCGGCCCCGCCTCCGCAGTGACAGGGCTGGGAAGGGTCAAGTCCTGTTCTGAAAAACAAAAAATCCAGCCTGACCCCAAGGGCCATGCTGGGCTTTGGGGGTGGGGTGGAAAATGGAAGCCCACTATAAATGCGAACCGCAAGGCAGAAAGAAAGATCACGCCCTTGCCCTTATCCGCAAAAAGTTGGTAGCAAGCCGGAGCGTTGTGAGCGCGTTTACAAGCGAACAGCGGAGGCGCAGCGTGACTTTTCGCGGGGAGGAGGAGCAAGGGAGCGACGCGCCCGGCGGCTTTTGTGCCGAAGGCAAAAAAGACGCCGGAGCAAAGCGAACTTTGCGACCACGTGGTGCAGACGAGTTATCCTCACTACGTTCGGCTAACTCGGTCGAATTTCGCATCCGCGAAATTCGCAGTGACAGGACTTTTCAAGTCCTGTCTTTTCTCATAAAAAACGGAAGACCAGCCCGCTGGACTGATCTTCCGTTTTTGGTGCAGGTGACAGGACTTGAACCTGCATGAACTTGCGCTCATATGGACCTGAACCATACGCGTCTGCCAATTCCGCCACACCTGCATCTTCACTTTTCTGCGCCGTAACTCACTGGCGCAAGATATAGTATAGCACTGGCGGCGGAATTTGTCAACGGCTTTTTTCACTTTTTCTTGGGATTTTCTCCCTCTCAGTCGAAGCCCTCGTCCTCTTCGCCCACAAAGGTCACACCGATGTCCCCCACGCCGGTGGCGAGTTGGAGCTTCTTCTCCCCGTGGCCCAGCTGGTCTTTCAGGGAGGAGCTCCCGATCTGGCAGTCCACGGTGATCTGGTAGTCGTTCTGGTCGCCCCGGATGGTGCCGTCGATTTTCCCAGTGTCGGCGGCCAGGCGGATGTCCGGGCTCTCCACCAGCCAGACCGAGATGTCCCCCACCCCGGTGGTGCAGGAGAGCGGCCCGTCCACAGCCACATGGGACAGCCGTACTTCCCCCACATCCCCGTCGATGGTCAGGGTGTTAAAATCGCTGGTGTACAGGAGGAGGTCCCCGGTGGAGGCCTCCATCCCGGCGTCCGTAAACCGGCAGTCCTCCATTTGAGCAGTACCCACGTCGGCAGAGAGGGACAAATCCTCCCCCTGGCAGTTTTCCAGATGGGTATTCCCCACCCCCTGGGACACGGTAAAATCCGTGCCGGTGACTCTGTACAGGCGAATGTCCCCGGAATCCCCGGCCACGGCGACGCGCTCCGCGTCCACGTCCTCCATCCGCAGGTCCCCCACCCCGGTGGTGAGGTCATAGGAGAGGAGCATGTCCCAGGGCACCTGGATGGTCACGCTGTCCTCCCGGCCCTCCCAGGAATTCCAGATCCGGTACCACTTCCAGCCCCCGGCGCCCTCCTGTTCCGTCAAGGTCAGGGCACCGTCCTCCACCTGGCAGGCGTAGCTGGTGGAGTAGAGCACCTCCAGGTCGCCGCCGGACTCTGTGCCCACCACGGCCACGTCGCCCACGGAGGCGTCCACCTTTACGGCGGTCACGGCCCCCGGGGAGTAACTGGCCGTCAGGGGTTGGGGCGCCTCTTTGCCGCCGGTATAGGCGTCCAGGCTGCAGTCCATGGCCACAAAGCCCGCCCCGGCCAGGACGATGCCGCCGCCCAGCAGGCAGCCGCCTAAAATCGCCAACACTTTCGGGAGTTTCTGTCTCGTCATGCCGCTCTCCTCCTTCCTTTGCCCACGCTGCGCTTCAGCCAGCGCCAAAGGGCTTTCCCAGCCTTTGCCGTGGCCTTGCCCGTGTACCAGAAGCCCACGGCGCACAGCGCCGCCAGGCCCAGCATCCCGACCGCCAGCCCCAGCTGGAACAGCCCGGCAGCCAGCCCTGTATCGGCGATGAGGAAGGGCGTGCCCACCGCCCCCAGCACCGCCCCGGCCAAAAGGCTGAGGGCCATCACCCCCAGCACAAAGGCGGGAAGGAAGAGGCAGAGAAACACACACAGCAGCACCACCGCCGCCGTGACCAGCAGGCTGCCCCACAGGGGGAAGCCCAGCACCAGCAGCACGATGAGCCACACCCGCAATCCCCGATTGGGCGCCAGAGGCTGTTCCTCCTCCCCCAGCAGCTCCTCCGCCACGGCCTTGGGGTCCCCCAGGCTCTGGATGACCGCCTCTTCCTCCTGGCCGTCCTCCAGCCGGTCGTCGATGAGCTCGTCGTAGTAGTTCAAGGTCTGGTACCGCTCCTCCCGGGGCAGGGGTTCCAGCTCCCGAGCCAGGGCGGCCAAAAATTCCTGTTTGTTCATGGTGTACCTCCTGTCCCGCCTGTCTCCTCCTGGGAGGCGGCGATATATCCATAGGCCCTCTGCACGTCCTGCCACTCTACGAGGAATTCTCCGATGCGTTCCCGGCCCCGGGGGGTGATGGCGTAATACTTCCGCAGCCTGCCGTTGTGCTCCCGGCTGTAGGACTGGATGCACCCCGCCCCTTCCAGCCGCTTTAAGATGGGGTACAGGGTGGATTCGGAAAGCTCCGCGTAGGGCGACACATCCTTGATGATCTGGTAGCCGTAGGAATCCTGCTGTTTTAGGGCCACCAGCACACAGATCTCGATGAGGCCCCGTTTTAATTGGGCGTCCATGGCGTTCCTCCTTTCCCATGTCTCGTATAATACTATATACCGCATAGTATAATGTGTCAAGAGGTATTCGCAAAAAAAACAAAAAAAGAGGGCCGGGTCGCCCCGGCCGCTCCTATCGTTCTCAATCGTCGTCCTCGTCCTCCAGGTCCAGGTTTTGCAGCCCTTCCTCGTACTCCCGGCGGTACTTGTCCTCCTTCTCGTCCCGGAGGAATTTCCGCCTGGCGTACTCCTGCTCCCCCAGGTTCCCGGCCATGTAGTTCTCCTCGTTGGTGTAGGTGTTTTTGTCCAAAAAGGCGTTGAGCACCCGCTCCCGGTCGTCCAGGCCCCGCACCTTGGCGTCGTACTCCGCCCGGAGCCTGGCCTCCTTCTCGGCCCGGACCTGGGCGCGCCGGGCCAGCTCCTCCTGGCGGCGGGCCTGTTCCGCGGCCAGCTCCCGCTGCCGCCGCTCCTCCTGGCGCTGCCACTCCTCTCTGGCGGCCTGGCGGGCAGGGGCCTCCGCCTGGTAGGCCGTATAGTCCCCCTGCTCCTGGCGCCACATCCGGTCGTACTTGGCCTCGGTGGCGGGGTCCTTCTGGCTGGCGGGCACACTGGCGTACACCAGCCTGCGCAGCTCCAAGGCCAGGTGCCGGGTGGTCACCCCGTCGTCCTTCACGTTCCGGACCATGGCGATCTCCACCAGCCGGTCCACGTCCTGCCTGGCCTTATCCACCTGCTGGTGGTCCAGCAGCCGGAATTGGACGGCCTTGGCGTACAGGACCGCTACCCTCTGGGTCCAAAGGAATTTTTTCGTCTCCTGGAACCGGCTCTCCTCCATGTCCTCGGGTTTTTCCAGGTACCAGCCGTCCTTCTTGAAATCCTCGTACATCAGGTCGGCGGTGCGCTCCTGGTACAGGCGGAAGGGGATGCTGTCCTCCTCCGCCACGTGGCTGTACAATGCCAGGGCGGTGCGCAGGTCCCCGGGCATGCGGTAGCTCTTCCCATCGGGGCCCTCTACCTTGACGGCATGGGCCCTCCCCCGCCACAGGGCGGCGCGCCCCCGGGCCACATCCGCCAGCACCTTCCCCAGGCACGCCAAAAAGATCAGCCCGGCCGCCACCACGAGGATCGCCACCAGGGGATTCTCCTGCCAGATCTGCCCCAGGGTGAGAAAGGTGTGCTCGTCGGTCTCCCGCCACTCCAGCCAGGGGTCCCGGTACAAAAAGGCCAGGTAGTACAGGTGGTAGCCAAAGCCCAGGGTATACCCCGCCGCCCCCAGCAGTGTGCAGAGCAGCTTCAGCGTCCGCTCCCCCCAGGTGTCTGCCAGCAGGCAGCTCTCGTGCCCCACGTTGGCCGCGGCGGAAAACATAACAACCATGCTCCACACCACGCCCGCCAGGTACCACCACTTGGCCCCTTTGCCCCCGTCGCCCAGCCAGGCGATGAGCGCCAGCACCGCCAGGGCGGCCAGCGTCATGGCAAGCTGCGGCAAGCCGTACCGCTCGTTTTTCTTTTTCTTCAAAGGGAATAGTCTGCCCATATCCCTGCCTCCTCAGCTGCCGCCCCTCAGGCGGCGTCTCTCGCTTCATTATACCACAAATGGGGCGGATGGAAAGCGCTATTTCCCCGCCGGACGCAAAAAAGGGAGGGTCTCCCCTCCCTTTTTCCCTTATGCCTCCCCTGCCGGGCAGGGGGATTCCAGCACCAATACCGCCAGGTCCTCCCCGCCGGTGTTGCGCAGGCCGTGGGTGCCGTAAGGCTCGTTGACGAACACGTCCCCGGGCTGCGCAGGGTAGACCTCCCCGTCCAGCTCCATCTCCCCGTGCCCGGAAAGGACGATGTACAGCTCCTGGTCGTTGCCGTGGCGGTGCAGGCCGATGGACGTGCCCGGGGGCAGGACCGTGTAGTTGAGAAAGCGGATGTCCGCCTGGAAGTCCTTCCCGCCGATGACCTCCATGTGGCGGAGCACCCCCGCCCCGTCGTGGCAGCCCTCCAGGGGCTCTAGGGGCTGGGTGAGAAAATTCCGGTGCAGCATGGTATCCCTCCTTACGCTTGCTCCAGCGATCGCTCCAGCTGGCAGTCGCAGGGTTCCTTCTCCACGTGGAAGGCCTGGTACTCTTTGGCCTCCACACAGCCCATGGCCTTGTAAAAGGCCTGGCTCTCCACGCTGGAATGGGCGGAGATGTACAGTGCCTGGGCCCCCAGCATCCGGCCGGCCTCCTCCGCTTTCTGGAACAGGGCCCGGCCCAGGCCCTTGCCCCTGGCGTCGGCGGAGACATGGATGCTGGACAGGTCGGCGTACTGCCCACGGGAGCCGATCCGCTCCCCCTCCACCGAGACGAAGCCCTTCAGCTTCCCCTCCAGGAAGGCGCCCCACACGGCGCCGCCGGTGGCCAGGGTGAGCCGCAGCAGGGCGCACAGCTCCCGGTAGTCGCCCTCGGACCAACGTTCGGTAAAGGCGATGTCCTTCACCACCCACTGGCCGTCTTGTTTCCGCCAGCATTTCTCCACCGGCTGGAACCGGTCGAACCAGGCGAACAAGCCGGGGGTGAGCTCCTCCCCGGCCAGGGGGCGCAGCTCCCGCCGCTCCAGTTTTTTGGAGAAGTGGAGCACCAGATCGTCGTCGTTCTCGCAGGGGGCCATGGGGGGCAGGGGCTGGTCCCGGTACCACAGGCCCGAGCCATCGGGGATGTAGCCCCGCTTCACGTACATCCGCTGGGCGGCGCCGTAGCCCGGGTACATGCCCACGCCGATGCACACCACGTCGCTGGCCTCACCGGCCAATGCCTCCACGGCGTCCATGAGCTTTCCGCCAATGCCCCGGCGCTGGAATTTCTCCAGCACGTTGAAGTCCACGATCTCCGGCCAGGGCTTTCCGGCAAAGGGGCCGCCGGCCCGGGGCACCAGGGTGAGGTACCCCGCCAGCTCCCCCTGCCACAGGGCCACCAGCACCTGGCGCTGCCCGGCCTGCTGCTCCCGCAGGTACCGCTGGTACTGCTCCTCTGGCTTGTCCCACCCCTGGGCGGCAAAGGCCCCGGCGAAGGCGGCGCAGTCCCCCTCCTCCAGGGGGCGGATGGTCACAGATTTGTCACGATAGTAGTACATCCTGGTTCCTCCGTTTACTGTACGCCCTTCTGCCCGTAGTAGGCGTTGGCCCCGTGCTTGCGCAGGTAGTGCTTGTCCAGAAGCTCCTGCTGCATGGGGGGCAGGCCGGGGTCCAGCAGCATGTCGTGCCAGGCCATAAAGGCCAGCTCCTCCAGCACCACGGCGTTGTGGACGGCGTTCAAGGCGTCGGTGCCCCAGGTGAAGGGCCCGTGGCTGTGCACCAGCACCGCGGGGATGTCCTCCGGGCTCTTGCCCTGGAAGGTCTCCACGATGACCTTGCCCGTCTCCAGCTCGTACTCCCCGGCGATCTCCTCGGGGGTCATCTTCCTGGTGCAGGGGATCTCCCCGTAGAAGTAGTCCCCATGGGTGGTGCCCAGGGCCGGGATGCCCCGCCCCGCCTGGGCGAACACCGTGGCCCACCGGCTGTGGGTGTGCACCACCCCGCCGATTTTGGGAAAGCTGCGGTACAGCTGGCAGTGGGTGGCGGTGTCGGAGGAGGGGTTCCATTTGCCCTCTACCTTTTTCCCGGTGCGGATGTCCACCAGCACCATGTCCTCCGGAGAGAGCTGGCCGTACTCCACCCCGCTGGGCTTGATGGCCATGAGGCCGGACTCCCGGTCCACCCCGCTGACGTTGCCCCAGGTAAAGGTGACCAGGCGGTACTGGGGCAGCAGCATATTGGCCCGGTAGACTTGTTCTTTCAACGCTTCCAGCATGGCGATCGTCTCCTTCTTCCACCATCGCGGTATTGTGATTTCAAAGAAGGGGGAGGCGCCGCCTCCCCCCTTTTTGCAGGTTCCCCTCTGCGGGGATGTTTTCGTGTTTTTTCTGATCGTGTGGGGGCCCGGTACCCTTCCGCCACCGTGGCCCACCGCCGTCGCTGACGCCAAAGGGCGGCGTGCGCTTTGGGCGGTGGACCAGGGAGCTCACAGGTGTTTTTCTCTGGGCCTGCGGCCCGGGTAAGAAACCCCCGGCGGGGGTTTCTTACGAAAAACAGTCCACCGGACTGTTTTTCTATTTTCCTGCGCTGTTTTCTCACGAAACCAAGGTCGCGAGACGCTTCTCACCTGCCGGTTCGGTCAAGCGCTGAACGGTCGCCACTGGCGACCAGCGCCTCGCGCTCTGCAAGCTTTTTGAAAAAAGCTTGACCAAAAACTTTTCATCTTTCTCTGCCGCCCGCGGAGGAATCGTCCCTGTCCCTTCGAGCCAAGTCCCTCTTTCATAAACTGGCCCGTGGTCACGGATCAAAATCCCGGAGCGCCCTTTGCGGAGGGATTTTCCCGTCCCGTCCGCGCGAGTTTCGCTTTGCGGAACTCGACCGAGTAAGTGTTTGCATCCGCAAACACTTACTCGTGGTCACGGACTAGACTTCTACTTCGCCGTCGTAGATCGTTTCGGCCTTGCCGGTCATGGTGACCCGCTGGTCGGTGTAGTTGATCTTCAGCTCGCCGCCCTTGAGGATGACCCGGATGTCCTCCCCCTTCTTGCAGTAGCCGTTGAGGGTGGCCGCCACCACCGCGGCGCAGGTGCAGGTACCGCAGGCCATGGTCTCGCCGTTGCCCCGCTCCCAGAACCGCGCCTTTAGGGTGCGGTCATCGATGACCTCCACGAAGCCCACGTTCACCCGCTGGGGGAACATGGGGTCGTTCTCGAACTTGGGCCCCAGGGCGTCCAGATCCAGCTTGTCCACCGAGGGCATGAACACGATGCAGTGGGGGTTGCCCATAGAGCAGCAGGTGATCCGGTACAGGTTGCCGTCGATGGAGATGGGCTTGTCCACCACCCGGTCGCCCTCTAAGCGCACGGGGATCTTCTCCGGGGAGAGCTCCGCCCTGCCCATGTCCACCTCTACCTTGGAGACCTTGCCGTTCTTGGTGATGGCCACGCAGTCCTTTACGCCGGACTTGGTGTCGATGTGCAGCAGGTACCGGCCCTCGCCCACCTTCTGGCCCTTGGCGATGCCGTTGTCGAAGATATACTTGGCCACGCAGCGGATGCCGTTGCCGCACATCATGCCCTCGCTGCCGTCCAGGTTGAACATGCGCATCTGGGCGTCGGCCTTGTCCGAGGGGCAGATGAGGATGACCCCGTCGCCGCCCACGCCGTTGTGCCGGTCGCACAGGTATACCGACAAAAACTCGGGGGAGGTGACCACGTTCTCCGGGTCAAAGCAGTTGATGTAGATATAGTCGTTAGAGCAGGCAGACATCTTGGTGAACTTCAGCTTCTGCTTCTGCTCCTTCAGGTTGTTGATGTCCACGATCTCCGTGTTTTCCGGGGTGTAGCGGCTCATCAGGGAGTCGGCCAGGGCGTTGGCGGTGTCCAGGGCCGTCAGGCAGGGGATGCCCAACAACGCCGCCTTCCGGCGGATCTTCACGCTGTCCCGGGCAGGGTTGCGGCCCTTGGCGGAAGTGGAGATGACGTAGTTTACCTTGCCGCTCTCCAGCAGGGTGATGGTGTTCACCGAGCTCTCGTGGATCTTGTCCACGATCTTCACCGACAGGCCCACCTTGGCCAGCACCATGGCGGTGCCGGTGGTGGCGTAGAGCTCGAAGCCCATCTTGTCGAACTTCTTGGCGATCTCGCCCACTTCGCCCTTGTCCTGGTCCCGCACGGTGATGAACACGCCACCGCCCTTATTCATCTTGTGGCCCGAGGCGATGAGGCCCTTGTACAGCGCCTCCTCCAGGCTGTTGCCGATGCCCAGCACCTCGCCGGTGGATTTCATCTCCGGCCCCAGGTGGGTGTCCACGTCGGTGAGCTTCTCAAAGGAGAACACCGGCACCTTCACCGCCACATAGGGGGAGGGCTTATAGAGCCCTGTGCCGTAGCCCAGGTCCTTCAGCTTGTAACCCAGGCTTACCTTGGTGGCCAGGTCGCACATGGGCACGCCCGTCACCTTGCTGATATAGGGCACCGTCCGGCTGGCCCGGGGGTTCACCTCGATGACGTAGATCTCGTTGTCCATGATGATATACTGCAGGTTGATGAGGCCGATGCCGTGGAGCTCCCGGCAGAGGGTCTCGGTGGTAGAGACGATCTTGGCGCTCATGTCGTCGTCGATGTCGGAGGCCGGATACACGGCGATGGAGTCGCCGGAGTGGATGCCCGTGCGCTCCACGTGCTCCATGATGCCGGGGATGAGGATGTCGTCCCCGTCGCAGATGGCGTCCACCTCGATCTCCATGCCGGAGAGGTACTTGTCGATGAGCACCGGGTTGTCCTGCTTGTGGGAGAGGATGATGGCCATGTACTCCTCGATGTCCTCGTCGCAGTAGGCGATGATCATGTTCTGGCCGCCCAGCACGTAGGAGGGCCGCATGAGCACCGGGTAGCCCAGGTCCCGGGCGGCGGCGAGGGCCTCGTCCTTGGTCATGACGGTGTGGCCCTTGGGCCGCTTGATGCCGGACCGCTCCAGCAGCTCGTCGAAGCGCTCCCGGTCCTCGGCCATGTCGATGGTGTCGGCGGAGGAGCCCAAAATCGGGATGTTGTTCTGAGCCAGGGTCTTGGTGAGCTTGATGGCCGTCTGGCCGCCGAAGGCCACCACCACGCCGATGGGCTTCTCAATGGCGATGACATCCAGCACGTCCTCGGGGGACAGGGGCTCGAAGTACAGCCGGTCGGCGGTGTCGAAGTCGGTGGACACGGTCTCCGGGTTGTTGTTGATGATGACCACCTCATAGCCCAGCTTCTGCAGGGCCATGACGCAGTGGACGCTGGCGTAGTCGAACTCGATGCCCTGGCCGATGCGGATGGGGCCGGAGCCCAGCAC
>DXIW01000018.1 GCA_019112625.1 Candidatus Acutalibacter stercorigallinarum
GGGGATATACAGAGTATACACTCCTTATGCAGAGGGGTCCTCCGGGGGAGGGGCACTTTGCCGGCTGTGGCGCTTTTGGATGGCGCGGTAGAGGAGCACCCCCAGGCCGCTGACGGCGGCCGTCGCCACAAAGACGATGACGGCCAGGCGGTAGTCCTGGGAGCCCAGGGCGCTGCCCCCGGCGGTGGAGGTGACCACCGAGGGGATGCGGGCCACGGCGGTGATGAGCACCCACACCCGCAGCTTCATGGGGGTGAGGCCCACCACGTAGGTGAGCACGTCCTTGGGGGTGCCGGGGATGAAAAACAGCAGGAAGGTGAGGAGCTCCAGCCGCCGGGTGTCCCGGAGGAATTTGAGGGAGAGGAGCTTTTCCTCGGAGACGAAGAGGGTGACGAATTTCATGCCGTAGCGCTTGACGATGAGGAAGATGACCACGCTGGACAGGGTGGTGGCCAGCAGGCACAGGAGGGTGCCTTCGATGGCGCCGAAGGCGTAGCCCGCGCCGATCTCCAGGGGCTCGCCGGGGATGATGGCGATGAACACCTGGAACATCATCATGCCCACAAAGGCCAGGCGGCCCAGGATGCCGTGGCTGTCCACCCAGGCCCGGAAGCGCTCCGGCTGGGAGACGAAGGCGATGAGGGGCCTGCCCACGAACCAGAAGATGGCCACCATCATCAAAAGGGCAGCCCCCAGGCAGGTGAGGGCCACCGCCCGCTTTTTCTTTTGCTGGTCCCAGTGCTTCATAGCCATCTCCCTTTCCCGACCTGTTTTCAGTATAAGGGATGGGCTTCAAAAGTTCATCAATAAATTGTTACAAAAAACGGGGGAATTTTTCTCTTTTCCCACGAAAAAGGGACCCGGACGCTGGCCCGGGCCCCTGTCTGTTATTCCACGGTGACGGATTTCGCCAGGTTCCGAGGTTTGTCGATGTCGCAGCCCTTCATGCTGGCCACGTAGTAGGCGAACAGCTGCAGGGGCAGGATGGAGAGGCTGGGCAGCATGAAGTCGGTGACCTTGGGCACGCAGAATTGGAAGTCGGTCTCCTGCTTGAGGGCCTCTTCCCTCTCGTTTACGGTGATGCCCAGCACCACCGCGCCCCGGGCCTTCACCTCCCGGACGTTACTCATCATCTTGTCGAAGAGCTTTTCGTAGGTGGCGATGGCGATGACCAGGGTGCCGTCCTCCAGCAGGGAGATGGGGCCGTGCTTCAGCTCGCCGGCGGTGTAGGCCTCGGAGTGGATATAGCTGATCTCCTTCAGCTTCAGGGAGGCCTCCAGGGAGGCGGCGTAGTCCACGTTGCGGCCGATGAAGTACATGTCGTGGGCGTTGAAGTACCGGGAGGCAAAGTACTGGATGGCCTCCCTATCTTTCAGGCATTCCTCCGCCAGCTCCGGCAGGCGCTGGAGGTCCGCGAGGTAGTTCTCCATGTCTGCCTGGGAGATGGTGCCCAGCTGGCCCGCCATGTACAGGGCGATGAGGTAGATCACCGCCAGCTGGGTGCTGTAGGCCTTGGTGGAGGCCACGGCGATCTCCGGGCCGGCCCAGGTGTAGAGCACGTCGTCCGACTCGTTGGCGATGGTGCTGCCCACCACGTTGACGATGGAGAGGATGCGGCAGCCCCGCTGCTTCGCCATGCGCAGGGCGGCCAGGGTGTCCGCCGTCTCCCCGGACTGGCTGATGATGATGACCAATGTCTTGTCGTCCAGGATGGGGTCGCGGTAGCGGAATTCGCTGGCCACGTCCACCTCCAGGGGGATCTGCAAAAGCCGCTCGAAGGCGTACTTGGCCACCACCCCCACGTGGTAGGAGGTGCCGCAGGCCACGATGAACACCTTTTTCAGGTCCTGGAGCTGCTCACGGGTCAGGGTGATGTCGTCTAAAACGATCTGGCCGTCCCGAATGCGGGGGGAGATGGTTTTCCGCAGGGCCTCGGGCTGCTCGCAGATCTCCTTCATCATGAAGTGCTCGTAGCCGCCCTTTTCCGCGGCGGCCACGTCCCACTGCACCCGCTCGATCTCTTTGGTGATGGGCTCCAGCTCCTGGTCGTAGAAGGAGACGCCCTCCCGGGTGAGCACGGCGATCTCCTGGTCTTTCAGGCGGTAGATGTCCCGGGTGCGGGAGAGGATGGCGGGCACGTCGCTGGCGATGTAGTTCTCCCCCTCCCCCACGCCGATGATGAGGGGGCTGTCTTTCCGCACAGCGAAGAGCTTCTCCGGGCAGTCGGCACAGATAATGCCCAAAGCGTAGCTGCCCTCCACCTTGCTGATGACCTTGCGGATGGCCTCCAGCACGTCGCCCTGGTAGTAGTGCTCCAGCATTTGGGCCACCACCTCGGTGTCCGTCTCGGAGACAAATTCCACGCCCCGGCGGATGAGGTGGTTTTTCAGGTACAGGTAGTTCTCGATAATGCCGTTGTGGACCACGGCGAATTTCCCCCCGTCGCTGACCTGGGGGTGGGAGTTGATGTCCGAGGGCGCGCCGTGGGTGGCCCACCGAGTGTGGCCGATGCCCACGGTGCCGGGGAGGGTGACACCCCCCTCCAAAATGCCCTCCAGCACGCTGAGACGGCCCTTGGACTTGACCACCCGGAGGCCCCCGTCGTTGTACACCGCCACACCGGCGGAGTCGTACCCACGGTACTCCAGTTTCTGCAGGCCGGACAGCAGGATGGGGGCCGCCTGGTCCCCTCCGATATACCCTACGATGCCGCACATAGACGATCTCTCCTTTCCGCGGGGCGTTGCCCCATTGGCTTAGCTTGGAACAGCTGTAAAATAAATATGCGCCGCCATCCCGAGACAACGGCGCATTTTTTGTTGTTACCGGTAGATGATGTCGCCGCGGGCGGGGCCGTTGGACACCATGGTGATGGGCACGCCGATGGCCTGTTCCGCGAATTCCACATAGCGGCGGGCGTTCTCCGGCAGGTCCTCGTACTTCTTGATGCCGGTGATGTCGCACTTCCAGCCGGGGAGCACCTCTAAAATGGGCTTGCACCGCTTCAGCTGGGCGGTGGGCGGGAAGGTGTCGATGCGCTTGCCGTCCAGCTCGTAGGCCACGCACACGGGGATCTCGTCCAGGTAGCCCAAAGCGTCCAGCACGGTGAAGGCCACCGCCGTGGTGCCCTGGACCATGCAGCCGTAGCGGGCGGCCACCAGGTCCAGCCAGCCCATACGGCGGGGCCGGCCGGTGGTGGCGCCGTACTCGCCCCCATCGCCGCCCCGGCGGCGGAGCTCCTCGGCCTCGTCGCCGAAGATTTCACTGACAAACTCTCCGGCGCCCACAGCGCTGGAGTAGGCCTTGACCACGGTGACGATCTCGGAGATGGCGTAGGGCGGGATGCCCCCGGCCCCCACCGCGCCGTACCCCGCCAGGGGCGAGGAGGAGGTGACCATGGGGTAGATGCCCAGGTCCGGGTCCTTGAGGGAGCCCAGCTGGCCCTCTAAGAGGATGGTCTTGCCCTCCTTCACCGCGTTGTGGAGCAGGGTGGTGGTGTCGGCCACATAGGGGGCCAGGGCCTCCTTGTACTCCATGAGCTTCGCGTACACCGCCTCCCGGTCCAGGGGGGGCTGGTGGTACAGCTGGGTGTAGAGCACGTTCTTCAGGCCCAGCACGTGGTCGATGCGCTCCATAATGGCGTCCTTGTCGTCGAACAGGTCGCTGACCTGGAAACCGATTTTGGCGTATTTATCGGAGTAGAAGGGGGCGATGCCCGACTTGGTGGAGCCGAAGGATTTGGCGGCCAGGCGGGCCTCCTCCATGCCGTCCAGCTCCTTGTGGTAGGGCATGACCACCTGGCAGCGGTCGGAGATGAGGAGCTTGGGGGCGGGCACGCCCCGGCTCACCAGGTCGTTGAGTTCCTTTAAGAGGTTCTCCACCGACAGGGCCACGCCGTTGCCGATGACGTTTGTGATATTCTGGCGGAACACGCCGCTGGGCAGCTGGTGCAGGGCGAATTTGCCGTACTCGTTGATGATGGTGTGCCCGGCGTTGCTGCCCCCCTGGAACCGCACCACGATGTGGGAGTCCTCGGCTAAAACGTCGGTGATCTTCCCCTTCCCCTCGTCGCCCCAGCAGGCGCCTACAATGGCCTTTACCATAGCTTTTCTTCCTTTCTCATTGGTCTGCCCGGGACAGGATGCCCGGGGGAGGTTTTAGACGTTGATCTCTACCGCTTCTTCCGCCACGTCCCGGTAGCGCTCCAGCACGGGGGCCACCACCTCGTTTAGGAAGTCCTCAGTCTGGCGGGGGGCCCGGCCCACGTACTTGCTGGGCTCCAGCACGGCCTCCAGCTCCTCCAGGGTGACGCCGAAGATGGGGTCGCCGGCGATGCGGGACAAGAGGTCGTTTTCGCCGCCCTCCTCCTTGACCACCCTGGCCGCGGCCATGGAGTGGACCCGGATGCGCTCGTGGAGCTCCTGACGGTTGCCGCCCCGCTTGACGGCGTCCATCATGATGTTCTCGGTGGCCATAAAGGGCAGCTCCCGGCGCAGGCGCTGCTCGATGACCTTGGGGTACACCACCAGGCCGTCGGCCACGTTGCGGTACAGGTTCAAAATGCCGTCCACGGCCAGGAAGGCCTCGGGCACGCTGATGCGCTTGTTGGCGGAGTCGTCCAGGGTCCGCTCGAACCACTGGGTGGCCATGGTGAGGGCCGGGTTCAGGGCGTCGGCCATAACGTACCGGGCCAGGGAGGCGATGCGCTCGCTGCGCATGGGGTTGCGCTTGTAGGCCATGGCGGAAGAGCCGATCTGGCCCTTCTCGAAGGGCTCCTCCACCTCTTTCAGGTGCTGCAGGAGCCGGATGTCGTTGGAGAATTTGGCGGCGCTCTGGGCGATGCCGGAGAGGACGTTCAGCATCTGGCTGTCCAGCTTCCGGGAGTAGGTCTGGCCGGAGACGGGGAAGCAGGCGTCGTAGCCCATTTTCTCCGCGATTTTCTTATCCAGCTGGCGGCACTTCTCGTGGTCGCCCTCGAAGAGCTCCAAGAAGCTGGCCTGGGTGCCGGTGGTGCCCTTGGAGCCCAGGAGCTTGGCCTTGGAGAGCTGGTACTCCACGTCCTCCAGGTCCATCAGCAGGTCCTGCATCCACAGGGTGGCGCGCTTGCCCACGGTGGTGGGCTGGGCGGGCTGGAAGTGGGTGAAGGCCAGGGTGGGCAGGTCCTTGTACTCCCCGGCGAAATGGGCCAGCACCCGCAGGACGCTCACCAGCTTGTCCCGCACCAGGCGCAGGGCCTCGGTCATGACGATGATGTCGGTGTTGTCCCCCACATAGCAGGAGGTGGCCCCCAGGTGGATGATGCCCGCGGCGTTGGGGCACTGCTGGCCATAGGCGTACACGTGGCTCATCACGTCGTGGCGGACGATCTTCTCCCGCTCCTGGGCCACTTCGTAGTTGATGTCGTCGGCGTGCACCTTCAGCTCGGCGATCTGCTCATCGGTGATGGGCAGGCCCAGCTCCTGCTCCGCCTCCGCCAGGGCGATCCACAGCCTGCGCCAGGTGCGGAATTTCATATCGGGGGAGAACAGGTATTTCATCTCTTTGTCCGCGTAGCGGGCGGACAGGGGGGACTCGTAAACGTCTTTTGCCATGATCGTCTTTCCTTTCTGGGTTTCCGGGGGCGGGGCCCCGGGGGTCTTGAAAACGCAAGCGGGAGGCCTGCCCGGGCAGGGCGCCGGCTTTCGCGTATGCGCCGCCGCCCCCCGCGGGGCCCCCCGCCGAGATCCTTATGGAAGCCACAGCCAGCCGGGGCCCTGCTCCCAGGCCGCGAGGGCTTTTCGCCCCCAGAGCTGCTCTGACACGTTCACGGCAAAAGCCCCCTTTCCCCCAGGCTGCTGGTGGTATGGGGCTCCGCCGGTTTTGGGGAAACCCCTTCACATTGTCTTATTTTAGTACAGGGGCGGCGGGTGTGTCAATGTTTTTTCTGCGCGGGGGCCGCCGGGGCCGCCCTTTTTGGCAAGTATTCCAGAAAGGGGGCGGCCGGGGGCCCAGGCTTTAGCTAAAAATGAATTTCCCAAAATTTTTCTTGTCAAATTCTTCGAGCTATGCTAAAATAAGTGCATAATTTTGCAAGATTCAAACTCTCAACTTGCAGCTTGGAGGAATCAGCTATGTCTTATGTCAGCCAAACGCTCGAACAGTTGAAGAAGAAGAACCCCGGCGAGCCGGAATTCATCCAGGCCGCCACCGAGGTGCTCACCTCCCTGGAGCCCGTCATCGAGGCCAACCCCAAGTACGAGGCCGCCGGTATCCTGGAGCGCATCGTGGAGCCGGAGCGGCAGATCATGTTCCGGGTGGCCTGGGTGGACGACCAGGGCAAGACCCAGGTGAACCGGGGCTACCGGGTACAGTTCAACTCCGCCATCGGCCCCTACAAGGGCGGCCTGCGGCTGCACCCCTCTGTGAACCTGGGCATCATCAAGTTCCTGGGCTTTGAGCAGATCTTCAAGAACAGCCTGACCGGCCTGCCCATCGGCGGCGGCAAGGGCGGCTCTGATTTCGACCCCAAGGGCAAGTCCGACCGGGAGATCATGGCCTTCTGCCAGGCCTTTATGACCGAGCTGTACCGCCACATCGGCCCTGACACCGACGTGCCTGCCGGGGACATCGGCACCGGCGCCCGCGAGATTGGCTACATGTTCGGCCAGTACAAGCGCATCCGCAACGCCTTCGAGGGCGTGCTCACCGGCAAGGGCCTGACCTACGGCGGCTCTCTGGCCCGCACCCAGGCCACCGGCTATGGCCTGCTGTACTTCACCAACGCCATGCTGAAGAAGAACGGCTACGACATGGCCGGCAAGACCGTGGCCATCTCCGGCGCGGGCAACGTGGCCATTTACGCCTGCGAGAAGGCCCAGGAGATGGGCGCCAAGGTGGTGACCATGAGCGACTCCACCGGCTGGGTGTACGACGCCGAGGGCATCGATCTGGACGCCATCAAGGAGATCAAGGAGGTCAACCGGGCCCGGCTGACCGAGTACAAGAAGTACCGTCCGGGCAGCGAGTACCACGAGGGCCGGGGCGTGTGGAGCGTCAAGTGCGACATCGCCCTGCCCTGCGCCACCCAGAACGAGCTGCTGGAAGAGGATGCCAAGCAGCTGGTGCAGAACGGCTGCATCGCCGTGGCCGAGGGCGCCAACATGCCCACCACCATGGAGGCCACCAAGATCCTGCAGGACGCCGGTGTGCTGTTTGCCCCCGGCAAGGCTGCCAACGCCGGCGGCGTGGCCACCTCCGCCCTGGAGATGACCCAGAACAGCGAGCGGCTCTCCTGGAGCTTTGAAGAGGTAGATGCCAAGCTGAAGGGCATTATGGAGAACATCTTTAAGGCTGCCGACGAGGCCGCCGAGAAATACGGCCACCCCAAGAATTACGTGGTGGGCGCCAACATCGCCGGCTTTGTCAAGGTGGCCGACGCCATGCTGGCCCAGGGTGTGCTGTAAGAAAATCGCCTATAACAAAACCTTCTTGTTTCTGAAAAGGACCGCCTGGTTTTTCCAGGCGGTCCTTTTGCGCGGGCTGGGAAAAGTCACAGCACAGACAGGTGTGAAGTTACGCAAAAAAGCCGCCCCAAACGGGACGGCTTCTCTGTTTTCGATGAAACTTAGGCGTTGATAGCGGTGACCACGCCGGAGCCAACGGTACGGCCGCCCTCGCGGATAGCGAAGCGCAGGCCCTCCTCGATAGCGATGGGGGTGATCAGCTCAACGTCCATCACCACGTTGTCGCCAGGCATGCACATCTCGGTGCCCTCGGGCAGGGAGATGACGCCGGTCACGTCGGTGGTACGGAAGTAGAACTGGGGACGGTAGTTGTTGAAGAAGGGGGTATGACGGCCGCCCTCGTCCTTGGTCAGCACGTACACCTGGCCCTTGAACTTGGTGTGGGGATGGATGGTGCCGGGCTTGGCCAGAACCTGGCCGCGCTCGATGTCGGTGCGCTGGATGCCGCGCAGCAGAACGCCGATGTTGTCGCCAGCCTCAGCGTAGTCCAGCAGCTTGCGGAACATCTCGATGCCGGTAACAACGGACTTGCGGGTCTCGTCGTTCAGGCCGACGATCTCCACTTCCTCGCTCATCTTCAGCTGGCCACGCTCCACACGGCCAGTGGCCACGGTGCCGCGGCCGGTGATGGTGAACACGTCCTCCACGGGCATCAGGAAAGGCTGGTCGGCCTTGCGCTCGGGAGTGGGGATATACTCGTCAACAGCGTCCATGAGCTCCAGGATGCACTTGTACTCGGGAGCGTTGGGATCGGTGGAGGTGCTCTCCAGAGCCTGCAGGGCGGAACCCTTGATGATGGGGGTGTCGTCGCCGGGGAACTCGTACTCGTTGAGCAGGTCGCGAATTTCCATCTCAACCAGCTCCAGCAGTTCCGGGTCGTCAACCTGATCCGCTTTATTCATGAATACAACGATATAGGGAACACCCACCTGACGGGACAGCAAAATATGCTCACGAGTCTGAGGCATGGGACCGTCAGCCGCAGAAACAACCAAAATCGCGCCATCCATCTGAGCGGCTCCGGTGATCATGTTCTTAACATAGTCAGCATGTCCGGGGCAGTCAACATGGGCGTAGTGACGTTTGTCGGTTTCATACTCAACGTGAGCGGTATTGATGGTGATACCACGCTCTCTCTCTTCGGGAGCTTTATCGATCATATCATAAGCTTCGTACTGGGCCTGGCCTTTCATAGCCAAAGTCTTGGTGATAGCAGCAGTCAGAGTGGTCTTACCATGGTCAACATGGCCAATCGTACCAATG
>DXIW01000019.1 GCA_019112625.1 Candidatus Acutalibacter stercorigallinarum
CGTCCTTGCCCAGGCCGTTGAGGATGATGCGCAGGGGCTCCTTGCGGGCGCGGTTGGCGGTTTTGGCGATGCCGATGGCGCCCTCGGCGGCGGCGAAGGACTCGTGGCCGGCCAGGAAGGCGAAGCACTTGGTCTCGTCCCGGAGCAGCATAGCGCCCAGGTTGCCGTGGCCCAGGCCCACGTTGCGCTGCTCGGCCACGGAGCCGGGCACGCAGAAGGCCTCCAGGCCGATGCCGATGGCCTCGGCGGCCTCGGCGGCGGTCTTTACGCCCTTCTTGATGGCCACGGCACAGCCCAGGGTGTAGGCCCAGCCGGCGTTCTCAAAAGCGATGGGCTGCACGCCCTTTACAATGTCGTAGGGGTCGAAGCCCTTGGAGTTACACAGCTCCCGGGCCTCCTCGAGGCTGCCGATGCCGTACTCGGCCAGGCACTTCTCGATTTTGGGCATTCTTCTCTCTTTGCCTTCAAACATGACGTCGTTTGCCATTTGGTTGTCCTCCTAAGCTATGTTGGTGGGGTAATTATTCTTCTCTGGGGTCGATGTACTTGGCAGCGCCGTCGAAACGGCCATACTGGCCGATGTTTTTCTTATAGGCCTCGTCGGGAGAGACGCCGTGGCGGATGTCCTCCAGCATCTTGCCCACCTTGACGAACTGGTAGCCGATGACCTCGCCCTCTTCGTCCAGGGCCATCTTGATGACGTAGCCCTCGGCCATCTCCATGTAGCGCACGCCCTTGAGCCCGGTGGAGAACATGGTGCCCACCTGGCTGCGCAGGCCCTTGCCCAGGTCCTCCAGGCTGGCGCCGATGGGCAGGCCGTCCTCGGAGAAGGCGGTCTGGCTGCGGCCGTAAGCCAGCTGCTTGAAGATCTCGCGCATGGCCACGTTGATGGCGTCGCACACCAGGTCGGTATTGAGACACTCCAGCAGGGTCTTGCCGGGGAGGATCTCAGCGGCCATGGCGGCGGAGTGGGTCATGCCGGAGCAGCCCAGGGTCTCCACCAGGGCCTCCTGGACGATGCCCTCTTTCACGTTCAGGGTGAGCTTGCAGGCGCCCTGCTGGGGAGCGCACCAGCCCACGCCGTGGGACAGGCCGGAGATGTCGGAAATCTGGTAGGATTTGACCCACTTGCCCTCCTCCGGGATGGGTGCCGGGCCGTGATGGGGGCCCTTCTTCACCGTGCACATATTTTCCACTTCATGGGAATAGTTCATATTGGTACTCCTTTCGGTTTTCTGTTGTTCCGGGCAGGGGGAGCCCTATCCCGAATACCAATCTTCTTTGTCCATTATAACCGGAAATTTGCGGCGATTCAAGGCCTTTGCCGAAATTTTAACAGCGATTGCTCCACTTCTGCAAAACTTGGGCCGCATCCAGTGTGAGGGAGCCGTCCTCCCCTACAAAACAGGGGATGCCGATCTTCCCCGCGGCCCTGGCGGGGCCCAGCTCCACCCGGGTGTCCCGCAAATGGAGGAAGGCCTTTAAGTGCTCGGTGCTCTCGGTGATGACTTTGTAGTCGTAGCCGGTAAAGCCGTGCTGGCGGAAGAGCTCCACCGCCTCCACGCAGTCGGGGCAGATGGGCGAGCCGTACATGGTCACCATAGTGTTTTTTCCTCCTGTGCCGGGAGCTCCAGCTGGTACTGGCGGACCTCGCAGTTGCCCATGGAAAACTGGAAATACTCCTCGTTGGTCATATCGTGGAAATAGCTCTCGATCACCCGGCAGACGCCGCCGTGGCACACCACCAGCACGGTCTCCCCGGGGCAGCGGCGGGCCACTTCCTCCAAAAAGGGGTAGACCCGGGCGGCGGTGCTCATGTGGGAGTCGCCCCCGGGGTAACGGGAGGCGAAGGTCTTTTTGTGGGCGAGAAAGCCCGGGTCGAACCGGGAGGCGCCCTCGTAGACGCCGTAGTCCTGCTCCCGTAGGCGGGGGTCGATGATAAGGGGAATGTCCCGGCCCTGGCATATAATCCCCGCGGTCTGGCGGGCCCGCAGCAGGGGGGAGCAGAACACCCGGTCAAAGGCCACGTTTTGGAGCAGGGCGGCGGTCTCTCTGGCCTGGGCCTGGCCGGTCTCATTCAGGGGCAGGTCGGTGCTGCCGCAGACGATGTTCTCCACGTTCCAGGCGGTCTGGCCGTGGCGGGTCACGTAAAATCGCATAATGCACCTCAATACCAGGTGAGGTCCAGGCCCTCGTCCAAATCGCAGAGGAACCGGGCCAGGAGCTCCACGCACTGGTCAATATCGGTGAGGCTGCCCAGCTCCGCCGGGGTGTGCATGTACCGCAGGGGGATGCTCACCAGGGAGAAGGGCACGCCCTGGCTGGTCTTGTGGATCACGTCGCCATCGGTGCCGGTGCGGCCGTTGGCGGCCTCCACCTGCACGGGGATGCCGGCCTTCTCCGCGGCTTTGCACAGCAGGTCCTGGATCTTCCTGTGGCAGGCGGGGTTGTTCACCAGCACGGGGCCGCCCCCCACCCGCACGTCGCCGGTGGTGGCGATAGCTACCCCGGGGTAGTCGCTGGTAAAGGTCACGTCCACGGCGATGGCCAGGGTGGGCTGGACCCGGGAGGCCACGAAATAGGCGCCGTTCATGGTGGTCTCCTCCCCGGCGGTGGCGGCGCCGTAGGCCCCGATTTTACAGCCCAGCTCCGCGGCCCGGCGCACGGCCTCCAGGGCGATGAAGGCCCCGGTGCGGTTGTCCATGCCACGGCCGCAGATACGGTCGTTCAGGAGCTCCCGGCAGTCGGTGTCGAAGGTGACGGTGTCCCCCAGGGCCACGTGGGCCAGGGCGTCGGCCTTGTCTTTGGCGCCGATGTCCACGGTGAGGTCGTCGGTGTGCAGGTCGGACTTTTTGGCCAGGTCGGTGGTGAAGGCCACGGAGCCGTACAGGACGCCGCCCGCTGTATGTACCCGCACCTTGTGCCCCAGATAGGTGCTGGTGCGGATGCCCCCGATGCGGGTGACCTTGAGGAAGCCGTCCTCGGTGACGGCGGTGACCATGAGGCCGATCTCGTCCATGTGGCCGGAGAGCAGCACCCGCAGGGGGCTCTCCGGGTTGAGGACGGCGATGACGTCGCCGATCTCGTCGGTGCGCACCTGGTGGGCGAAGGTGCCGGCGTAGTCGTACAGGGTCTTGCCCAGGGTGGTCTCCCGGCCGGACACCGAGGGCGTGGACAGCATTTGCAGCAAAAGGTCTTTGTTCATGGCGGTTCCTCCCTTATCTCGCCGTGATGGGCGGCGGTTCGGCTTTTATCGGCTTTTATTATACGACAAAGGGGGAAAAGAGGGAAGGTATTTGTTGGATTATGTTTTTCAAAGGGGGGCTTCGCGCCCCCTTTGTATCCCCCCACGGGGGAGAGCACTCCCCCGCACCCCCTCCTACGAGGCGGGGCTCCGCCCCCCTCGCACCCCCCGTAAAGGCATGCTTAGCCTGGGCCTACTGCAAAAAGGGGTTTCAAAGGGGGATGCAATCCCCCTTTGAAATGAGATATATAGAATAATACTCCCCCTCCCGTACAGAAAAGCCACCCTCCCTTTCTCATTCCCCTTACGGGAGGGGGCAGGGGGTAGGGGCGCGTGACCGCGCAGGACAGGAAAATTCCTCTGGGCTGCGCCCGCCGGAATTTAAAGAGAACAATTTCGCGGGATGGTAGCGGCGGGCTGCGAGTTTCGCGGATGCGAAACTCGGCCGAGTTAGCCGAGCGGGAGCGAGGATAACTCGTAGTAAGTTTGAACGGCAGTGAGACTTGACTCGTACTCCCCCAGTCGCCTTTGGCGACAGCCCCCTCAAGGAGGGGGCCTGCCTCCCCCTACGGGGGAGGTGGCCCGGCAAAGCCGGGCCGGAAGGGGTTTTGCATACAAAAGCCGCCCGGCCTGGGGGCGGGGCGGCGGGTAGGGTGATTTAATTCTCCTGGGCGGCGCCCATGGTTTTGACCAGCACGGCCTTTTGGGCGTGGAGGCGGTTCTCCGCCTCCTCGAAGATGTAGTTGGCGTTTGCCTCGAACACCTCCTCGGTGATCTCCTCCCCCCGGTGGGCGGGGAGGCAGTGCTGCACCATGGCGTCGGGCTTGGCGCAGGCCATGAGGGCGCTGTCGATGCAGTAGCCCCGGAAGGCCTCCTCCCGGGCCTTGCGCTCCTCCTCCTGGCCCATGGAGGTCCACACGTCGGTAATGACCACGTCGGCATCCTGAGCGGCGGTTTTGGGGTCGTCGGTGAGGGTGAATTTCTCCCCGTAGCTGGCGGCGAATTCCAGAATCTCCTGGGGCGGGCGGTAGCCCTGGGGGCAGGCCGCGGACACGCTCATGCCCACCTTGAGGCCGCCCACGATGAGGGAGTTCATCATGTTGTTGCCGTCGCCGATGAAGCACAGTTTCAGCCCCTCTAAGGAGCCCTTGACCTCCCGGATGGTCATCAGGTCCGCCAGCACCTGGCAGGGGTGGCAGAAGTCGGTGAGGCCGTTGATCACCGGCACGCTGCCGTACTGGGCCAGGGCCTCCACCTCGGCCTGGTCGAAGGTACGGATCATAATGCCGTCCACGTAGCGGGAGAGCACCCGGGCGGTGTCCTGGACAGGCTCGCCCCGGCCAATTTGGGAGCCCTGGGCCCCCAGCACCACGGCGTAGCCCCCCAGCTGGTTGATGCCCACCTCGAAGGAGACACGGGTGCGAGTGGAGGACTTCTCGAAAATCATGCCCAGGCACTTGCCCTTCAGGTAAGGGTGCTCGATGCCGTGCTTGTTCTCGTACTTCAGCTGGTCCGCCTGGTTGAGGATGTCGATGATCTCCTCGCCGGTCAGGTCCAGCAGCTTCAACAGGTGTTTCATGGCGGTTCATCCTTTCTGTGTGGTGTTTATGCCTCCAGGACTTTCTGGAAAATGGCCAGGCCCTGGTCCATGTCCTCTTTGGTGATGGTGAGGGGGGGCAGGAAGCGCACCAGGTCTTTGGCGGTGAGGATGAGAAGGCCCTCCCCCGCGCACTGGACCAGCACCTCGTGGGCGTCCTTATCCTTGAGCTTGGCCCCCAGCATCAGCCCTTTGCCCCGGACGTACTCCACCTGGGGCAGGGCCTCCAGCCTGGCTTTGAGGTAGGCGCCCTTCTCGGTGACGCTCTGGAGGAAAGCGGGGTCGGAGACCCGGCGCACCACCACCCGGGCCCCGGCGCAGGCCACCGGGTTGCCTCCGAAGGTGGAGCCGTTCTGGCCGGGGGTGAGGATGTCCCCCAGGGCTTCGCTCACCAGGCAGGCCCCCATGGGCAGGCCCCCGGCGATGCCCTTGGCGGTGGTGACCACGTCGGGCTCGATGCCGTAGCCCTGGTAGGCGTAGAAGGTGCCGGTGCGGCCGATGCCGGTCTGGACCTCGTCCACCAGCAAGAGCACGTCCCGCTCCTTGCAGAGCCGGGCCAGGCCCTGGACGAAGGCCTCCTCCATGGGGATGACGCCCCCCTCCCCCTGGACCATCTCCAGCAGCACGGCGCAGACAGAGCCGTCCAGCAGCTTGTCGATGGCGGGCAGGTCCCCGGCCTCGGCGTAGAGGAAGCCCGGGGTGAGGGGCAGGAAGTCCCGGTGGAAGCCGTCCTGGCCGGTGGCGGCCAGGGTGGTGAGGGTGCGGCCGTGGAAGGAATTTACCAGGGTGACGATCTGGGAGGCGCCCCGCTTTTCCCCGTATTTGCGGGCCACCTTGACTGCGCACTCGTTGGCCTCGGCGCCGGAGTTGCAGAAGAAGGCCTTGCCCATGCCCGCGGCCTGGCACAGCGCCTGGGCCAGGGCGGTGTTCTCCGGGCTGTAGTAGTAGTTGCACAGGTGCTGGATCTTCCCGGCCTGCTCCGCTACGGCGGCGGCCCACTCCGGGTCGCTGTAGCCCAGGGCGTTGACCCCGATGCCGGCGGTGAAGTCGATGTACTCCTTCCCTTCCGCGTCCCAGGCCCGGGCGTTTTTGCCCTGTACCAGGGCCACGTCCACCCGGCCGTAGGTGGGGAGGATATAGGCTTTGTCCTGGGTTTTGATCTGGTCGAATGTCATAAGGGTCCCTCCAGAATTGAAGATAGCGATGAATGGCCCCCGCAGTCAGGGCGGGGCCTGCCGGAGAGGGTGGGAAAGGGAATCCCCCTCAGTCCGTGCGGGCACGGACAGCTCCCCCATAGGGGGCGCCAAGTCGCGGCGGTGCGCCGTGTGCTGGCGGGGGCTCTCGTCTTCCCCGGCGGGGCCGGAGAGGGCGGGCAGCCCCCCTCAGTCCGTGCTACGCACGGACAGCTCCCCCATAGGGGGCGCCAAGTCGCGGCGGTGCGCCGCCCGCTGGCGGGAGCTCTCGCCTCCCCCGGCGGGGCCGGAGAGGGTGGGAAAGGGAATCCCCCTCAGTCCGTGCGGGCACGGACAGCTCCCCCATAGGGGGCGCCAGGTCGCGGCAGTGCGCCGCCCGAAGTGCGAATTGTCCCGGCCGGGCACGGGCTTAATAGAACATGGTGCCGATGCCCTCGTCGGTGAAGAGCTCCACCAGGATGGAGTGGGGGGTGCGGCCGTCGATGATGTGGGCCCGGCCCACGCCCCGGCGGACGGCGTCCACGCAGCAGTCGATCTTGGGGATCATGCCCCCGGAGATGACGCCCTCCTTCTTCAGGCGGCTCACGTCGCTGACGTTGACCAGGGGGATGAGGGTGGACTCGTCGTCCTTGTCCCGGAGAAGGCCCCGGACGTCGGTCATGAGGATGAGCTTCATGGCCCCTAAAGAGGCGGCGATGCGGGCGGCGGCCACGTCGGCGTTGATGTTGTAGACCTCCCCGTGGTAGCCCGCCGCCACCGTGGACACGATGGGCACGTAGCCGTCCTGGGCGGCGTGCTCGATGATCTGGGTGTGGACCTCCCGGATCTCCCCCACAAAGCCCAGCTCCGTGTCCAGCTGGTCGGCCTTGAGGAGGGAGCCGTCCAGGCCGCACAGGCCGATGGCCTTGCCCCCGGCGTCCTCCAGCCGCTGGACCAGGTCCTTGTTCACCTTGCCCGCCAGCACCTGCTGGACGATGTCCATGGTCTCCTGGTCGGTGACCCGCATGCCGTTGAGGAATTTCCCCTCTTTGCCGATCTTCTTCAGCATGGCGTTGATCTCCGGCCCGCCGCCGTGGACCACCACCACGTTGATGCCCACCAGTTTCAGCAGGATGATGTCGCTGATGACCGCCCGGCGCAGTTCCTCGGAGATCATGGCGTTGCCGCCGTATTTGACCACCACGGTCTTTCCCGCGTACTTTTTGATGTAGGGCAGGGCCTGTACCAGCACATGGGCCCGCTCGCTGTTTGGAATATCCATAAGTTCCCTCCTAGCCGGCAGCATCCCGGCGATTTAACTGGCCGCGAACAACACCAGCGCCCCCACGGCCAGGGCGAACAAAAAGAACAGTGCCGTGCCCGCGGTGAGGCTCCCCAGGAGCAGCCGCCGGGCGAGCCTGCCCATGCCCCGGCCCTTGCCCAGGCCGTAGAGGAGCAGGCCCAACAGCAGCAGCACCCCCAGCACAAAAGCGCACTGGACGCAGTAGACGAACAGCCGGCTGACCCCTGCCAGGGCCAGGATGAGAAAGGCCAGCTCGTTTAGGTACAGCAGCCCGGCCAGCACAAAGGCGGCCACGTCCCAGGGGGTAAGGTCCGGCTTGGTTTGGCGTTTCGCTCCCATGGGCGCCTCCTATCAGGTACGGTAGTCCCCGTTGATCTTCACGTAGTCGTAGGTCAGGTCGCAGCCGTAGGCCTCGGCGCTGGCCTCTCCCTGGTGCAGGTGTACCAGGATGGCGATCTCGTTTTCTTTCAGGACCTTGCTTGCCTCCTCCTCGGAGAAGGGGATGCCGGCCCCGTTCTGGCACACGTCCACCTGGCCCGCGGCGGAGCGGAAGGACACGTCGATTTTGTCCACGTCCACCGCCGCGCCGGAGTAGCCGATGGCGCACAGCACCCGGCCCCAGTTGGCGTCGGCGCCGAACATGGCGGCCTTGAACAAGGTGGAGCAGATGACGGATTTGGCCACGGTGCGGGCGGTGGCCCGGTCCTGGGCCCCGGTGGTCTGGCAGATCAGGAGCTTGGTGGCCCCCTCCCCGTCCCCGGCCATGAGCTTGCTGAGGGTGCGGCACACGGCCCGGAGGGCATCGCAGAACAGATCGAAGTCGGGGCCCTCGGCGGTGATTTCGGGGTTACCCGCCATGCCGTTGGCCAGCACGGCGTAGGTGTCGTTGGTGGAGGTGTCCCCGTCGATGGAGATCATGTTGAAGGTCTCGTCCGCCGAGGCGGTGATGGCCTTCTGGAGCATTTCCGGGCTGATGGCGCAGTCGGTGGTAACGAAGCACAGCATGGTGGCCATGTTGGGGTGGATCATACCGCTGCCCTTGGAGATGCCGCCGATCTTTACGGTCTTGCCGCCCAGCTCCACCTCCACGGCGGCCTCCTTGGGGATGGTGTCGGTGGTCATGATGGCGGTGGCCGCGGCGTGGGAGCCTGTGGGGCTCAGGGAGTCCTTCAGGGCCTGGGCGGCACTCTCGATGGGCTCGATGGGCAGCACCTGGCCGATGACCCCGGTGGAGGCCACCACCACGTCGGCGGGGTGGACGCCCAGCACCTCTCCGGCGATGGCGCACATGCGCTCCGCCTTCTCCACGCCGTCGGCGTTGCAGGTGTTGGCGTTGCCGGAGTTGCAGATGACGGCCTGGGCGCGGCCGTTTTCGATGTTCTTTTTGGTAACTAAAATAGGCGCGCCCTTGACCAGGTTCTGGGTGTACACCGCCGCGGCGGCGCACAGTTTCTCGCTGTAGATCATGGCCAGGTCGGGCTTTGATTTATTCTTGCGGATGCCGCAGTGGACGCCCCCGGCCACAAAGCCCTGGGCCGCGGTGACGCCGCCTTCGATCATCTTCATGGGGATACCCTCTCTCTGAAAAACTGGAATAGGAGCATGACAGCCAGAAAAGCTGCCAGACAGATTGCAAAGCTCACGGTGACGAAGCGCCGCAGAAACCGCCGGCGGGCCTCCAGGTCACGGCCCTCCCGCAGGCTGAGGAGGACGTGGGCGATCAGGTTGGCCGCCAGCCAGACAAACCAGATGCCAAAGCCCAGCCAGGCCCACAGGCGCCCGGACTGCCAGGCGCCCCACCCCAGCAGGGCACCCAGCACGGGCAGGGCCAGCAGGGGCAAAAACCGGCAGGGCCGGGGGCAGCGGAGCAGCCAGGCGAAAAACACCTGGGACAGGCGGTGCACATTCACCCCGCGGCCCACTTTCGCGTTGAGGAACGGATGGTCCTCTTCTCCCAGGCGGCGCATGGCTTAAAACGCCGGGGGGACCAGGTCCAGGCCGGTGGTCTCGGGGAGGCCGAAGCTCAGGTTCATGTTCTGGATGGCCTGGCCCGCCGCGCCTTTGACCATGTTGTCAATGGCGGAGATGGCGATGAAGGTGCCGGTGCGCTGGTCCGTGAACAGGGAGATGTCGCAGAAATTGGTATAGCGGACGTTCTTCACGTTGGCCACCTGGCCCTCCGGCAGCAGGCGGAGGAAAAACTCCCCGCCGTACTGGGCCTGGTAGGCCTGCCGCAGCTGGTCCTTGGTGACGCCGGGTTTGAGCCTGGCGTAGCAGGTGGCCAGGATGCCCCGGTTGATGGGCAGCAGGTGGGGCACGAAGGTGACCTTGACCCCCTCCCCCGTCATTTTGGTGAGGGTCTGCTCGATCTCGGGGGTATGGCGGTGGTTTGCCACCTTATAGGCGGTGAAGCTCTCGTTGAGCTCGGGGTAGTGGTTGCTCTGGGTGGGCTTGCGCCCGGCCCCGGTGACGCCGGACTTGCAGTCGGCGATGATGCCGTCCGTTTCGATGAGGCCGTTTTTCAGGGCCGGGACCAGGGCCAGGGGCACCGCCGTGGTGTAGCAGCCCGGGTTGGCGATGAGCTTTTTGTCTTTGATCTCCTCCCGGAAAAACTCCGGCAGGCCGTAGACGGCCTTCTGGTGGAGGGCCTTGTCGGCAAAGGCGCCGCCGTACCACTCCTGGTAGGCCTCCTCGCTCTCCAGGCGGAAGTCGGCGCCCATGTCGATGAAGGCCTTGCCCAGGCTGTCGCACTGGGCGGCCAGGTCCTGGGACAGGCCGTGGGGCAGGGCGGCGAAGATCACGTCGGACTTCGCCACCACCTCCTCCTGGGTGCCGCACACCAGGTCGATGCACTGGCGGTAGGCGGGGTAGACATCGGAGAGGGCCATGCCCTCGAAGCTGACGGAGCTGATGGCGGCAAGCTCCGCGGCGGGGTGGCCGTAGATGAGGCGGCAGATCTCGCTGCCCGCGTAACCGGTGGCCCCCACCACGCCCACTTTGATCTTCTCCATGTCAGCACTCCTCCTTTTCCAGCAGGGCCAGCACCCGCTGGGCCTGGGCTCTCACGTTTTCCGGGGCGGGGCCGCCCAGGACCTTCCGGCCCGCCACGCAGCGCTCTAACGAAATGGCCTGGTACACGCCCTCATCGAAGGCGGGGCAGATTTTTTGATATTCCTCTAAGGGCAGGGTCTCCAGGGTGAGGCCCTTTTCGATGCACAGGGCCACCAGCTCCCCGGTAATTTTATAGGCGTCCCGGAAGGGCAGGCCCTTTTCGGCCACCAGGTAGTCGGCGCAGTCGGTGGCGTTGATGAAGCCCCGGGCCGCGGCGTTTCGCATGTTGCCCTCCAGGACGGTCATGGTCTCCAGCATGGGGATGAGGGGGGTGAGGCACAGCTTTAAGGTGTCTACCGCGTCGAACACCGCCTCCTTGTCCTCCTGCATGTCCTTGTTGTAGGCCAGGGGCAGGCCCTTCATCATGGCCAGCAGGCCCATCAAATCGCCGAACACCCGGCCGCTTTTGCCCCGGATGAGCTCGGCGATGTCGGGGTTTTTCTTTTGGGGCATGATGCTGGAGCCGGTGGAGAAGGCGTCGTCCAGCTCGATGAATTTGTACTCCCAGGAGCACCAGAGCACGATCTCCTCGCACAGGCGGGAGAGGTGCACCATGGCAAGGGACACGGCGAAGGCGATCTCGGCGCAGAAGTCCCGGTCGGAGACGCCGTCCAGGCTGTTCTGGCTCACCTGGGAGAAGCCCAGGAGCCTGGCGGTAAGCTGGCGGTCCAGGGGGTAGGTGGTGCCGGCCAGGGCGCCGCTGCCCAGGGGCATGACGTCCATGCGCTTTTGGGCGTCGTCAAAACGGGAGAGGTCCCGCAGGAGCATCTCGCAGTAGGCCATGAGGTGGTGGCCGAAGGTGATGGGCTGGGCCCGCTGCAGGTGGGTGTACCCGGGCATGACGGCCCCGGCGTACTGCTCCGCTTTTTTGCACAGCACCCGCACCAGGTCCTTCAGCTGGGCCTGGAGGGCGGCCACGTCTTTCCGCAGGGTGAGGCGCACGTCCAAGGCCACCTGGTCGTTGCGGCTGCGGGCGGTGTGGAGGCGCTTGCCCGCGTCGCCGATGCGGGCGGTGAGCTCCCCCTCCACAAAGGTGTGGATGTCCTCGGCGTCGGGGTCGATGGTGAGGGCGCCGGAGTCCAGGTCCGCCCGGATGGCTTTGAGGCCCGCGATGATCTTCTCGCTCTCGCTTTTGTCGATGATGCCGCACTCCCCCAGCATGGCGGCGTGGGCGATGCTGCCTTCGATGTCCTCGTGGTACATCCGGCTGTCGATGGAGATGCTGGAGTTAAAATCGTTGGTCTTGGGGTCGGCTTCCTTCTGGAAGCGGCCTTTCCATAGCTTCATGGAACCTCGTCCTTTCCTAACAAAGTGCTGTTTTCCCGGCCGATCAATTTCAAAAACGCGGTCCGGTAGCCCCCCTCCAGGTGAGAGAGCACCGAGGGGGAAAGCTCTCCGCTTTTGGCCATGGCATCCAGCTCCTCCGGAGTGACCCACTTGGCGGCGCAGGTCTCCCCCGGCTGCAAAATCAAACGGTCGGGATGCTTTCGCAGACGCAATCCGTAATTTTCTCCAAAATACTTCCCTGTCCGGGCGATCCCCAACGGGATCAGCTCCTCTTTGGAAACTTTCAGCCCGATTTCTTCCCAGAGTTCCCGCACCATGGCAGCAGGGCAGTCCTCCCCGGCCTGGACGTGGCCCGCGGTGTTCTCCCACTTGCCGGGAGCCCAGCGCTTTTCCAAACTGCGCTGGGTGAGGAGGATATTGTTCTCCTCATCCACGATCCACACGCCAACAGCCAGCAGGTACTCGCCGTCTTTCAGGGGTTCCCCCCGAGCCCGGACCATGCCGGTGGGGTTGCCCTGGGCGTCGTAAATATCTACCAGTTCCATAGGCTGCCTTCTTTCTGGAAAACAGGCGAAGGGGACTTTTCCCTTGGGAAAGCCCCCTCCTGCCGGGTACGGTTTTTTTATTTGTCGTAGGTCAGGCCCTTTTTCGCCTGGACCTTGATGGGCAGGCCGAACAGGTTGATGAACCCTGCGGAGTCGGCCTGGTTGTACACCTCGTCCTCGTCGAAGGTGGCGATCTCCTCGTCGTAGAGGGAGTAGGAGGAGGTGACGCCGGCGTCGATGATGTTGCCCTTGTAGAGCTTCAGCTTCACGTCGCCGGTGACGGTCTCCTGGGTGGAGTCCACAAAGGCGGACAGGGCCTGGCGCAGGGGGGTGTACCACTGGCCGTTGTACACCAGGTCGGCGAATTTCAGGGCGATCTGCTGCTTGTAGTGGTAGGTCTCCTTATCCAGGCAGAGCTCCTCCAGCTTGTTGTGGGCGTGGTAGAGGATGGTGCCGCCGGGGGTCTCGTACACGCCCCGGGACTTCATGCCCACCAGGCGGTTCTCGATGATGTCCGCCAGGCCGATGCCGTTCTGGCCGCCCAGCTCGTTGAGTTTTGTGACCATCTCCACGCCGGTGAGGGTCTCGCCGTTCAACTGGGTGGGCACGCCCTTTTCAAAGTGCAGGGTGATGTAGGTGGGCTGGTCGGGGGCCTGCTCGGGGGAGACGCCCAGCTCCAGGAAACCGGGCTTGTTGTACTGGGGCTCGTTGGCGGGGTCCTCCAGGTCCAGGCCCTCGTGGGACAGGTGCCACAGGTTCTTGTCCTTGGAGTAGTTGGTCTCCCGGTTGATCTTCAAGGGCACGTTGTGGGCCTCGGCGTACTCGATCTCCTCCTCCCGGGATTTGATGTTCCAGATGCGCCAGGGGGCGATGATCTTCATATCCGGGGCAAAGGCCTTGATGGCCAGCTCGAAACGGACCTGGTCGTTGCCCTTGCCGGTGCAGCCGTGGCAGATGGCGTCGGCGCCCTCTTTCTTGGCGATGTCCACGATGCCCTTGGCGATGATGGGCCGGGCAAAGGAGGTGCCCAGCAGGTACTTGTTCTCATACACAGCCCCGGCCTTCACCGTGGGATAGACGTAATCCTGGATGAACTCCTCTTTCAGGTCCAGCACGTACAGCTTGGAGGCGCC
>DXIW01000020.1 GCA_019112625.1 Candidatus Acutalibacter stercorigallinarum
GGGGATAGAAAAGAAGGGCCTGCACTCACTCCGCCACACGTTCGCATCCAGCTTGGTGAATGGCATTAAGCAAGAGGATGGGAGCATAAAATCTCTCACACCCCGCCAGGTGGCAGACCTGCTGGGCCACTCCACCTCGCAAATCACAGAGCTGTACTATGTTAAAAAGGACACCTCTCGTCTACATGGTATCACCGATGGCTTTAACTTGTAACCACTATGCGACAAAATGCACAAAAACCAGGCCAAAAATTTTGCACGTCCAAAAGGGCGAAAAACACAAAAACGCACCCGGAAAAGCCTGAAAAAGGCAAAACCGGGTGCGTTTTGGGTGCTGGAGAGGATGGGAACAGGTGAGGACGGGTGCAAACGGATGCGAAAACCCACTGTCCGAACCAGTGTGAACACCTCAACTATACAACACATGCAAAAAGAAAACCGGCAGAAACGCAGTGTTTCCGCCGGTTTTGTGGCAGGGGCAGAAGGACTTGAACCCTCGGCACGCGGTTTTGGAGACCGCTGCTCTACCAACTGAGCTATACCCCTATCTTTTTGCTTGACTATCTTATCATTTTGTGGAGAAGATGTCAACCTCTTTTTTTGCGGAAGGCGGCAAAATTTGACTGCGGCAGCGGGAATCGCCAGCAGCGGCGCGAAATATTAGCACTCAAATTGACAGAGTGCTAAAGTTTACAATTCGGTCATAAAATATCCGAGAAAAGATAACAATCGGGGCATAGAATAAAGTCAGTTCGAAAGAGAGAGGCGAGTCCCATGGAACAGGACCACACCAGCGCCCCGGGGGCGCAGCCCGATAAACCACAAGATCACAAATTTTAGGAGGTTATGACTTATGTTTGAAATGATGCCCTTTGGGAGACACAACCGCATGTCCACCTTCGACCCCTTCCGGGAGATGGAGAAATTCGAGCAGTCCTTCTTCGGCAACGCTTTTGGCGGCGATTTCAAGACCGACATCCAGGATAAAGGCGACTCCTACCTGCTGGAGGCCGACCTGCCCGGCGTGAAGAAAGAGGACATCGCCGTGGACATCGACGGCGACCGCTTGACCATCAGCGCCCAGCGCTCCAGCCAGTCCGAGGAGAAGGACGACAAGACCCACTACGTCCGGCAAGAGCGCTCCTACGGCTCCTACAGCCGCAGCTTCGATATCTCCGGCATCAAGTCCGCGGAGATCAAAGGCAGCTACGAAAACGGCGTCCTGAAGCTGGTCCTGCCCAAGGAGGCGCCCACGGCGCCCACCTCCCGCCGGCTGAATCTGGAATAAGTTAAGATAGGGCAGGGGCCCTTCCGCAAAGGCGGGAGGGCCCTTTTGCATGTTCGGCAAAAGTTGGGACACCCTAGCAGGGTAAGCCTATGCTTGCAAATCTATGTGATGTGAGGTGCCTCCATGAAAAACCGTTTGCATTGTGAAGTGACCAGCTGCCAGCACTACAGCGACAACCAGTGCTGCCTCGAGGGCATCCAGGTGGACGGCCCCGCCGCCCGCCAGCCCGACCAGACCTGCTGCGCCTCCTACCAGGAGCGCCGCCCCGGGGCCGGCTCCAACGCCATGGGCCAGTCCCCCAGCGGGGAGAGCCACATCCGCTGCCAGGCCCGGCACTGCACCTATAACGACGGCTGCAGCTGCGGGGCTTCCAGCGTGCAGGTGGGCTGCTGCTGCGGCGACGTGACCAGCAAAAGCGGCACCCAGTGCTGCACCTTCCAGGAAAAGTAAGGCATAGAAAAAGAGGGGGCTGCCGTGCTTCGCGGCAGTCCCCTCTTCCGTTCCTTTGCTATTTAGGCGAGTCGGCTGCTGTTGATCTTCAGCACCGCCTTGGACACCGCCGTGCCCACCACGCCGCACAGCGCCAGCTCGATGGGGGCGTTGATGCTGGTGGCGGTGACGATCACCACCGTAAGGGCAGAACCCAGGCCCCCCAGGGCCTCCACCTGCTCGGGGGTAAAGCTGAGGTTGAAGTACAGCAGGGCCAGAAATCCCAAGAACAGCAAGGTGTTCAGCAGGGAGGCGGCCAGGTTGGCCACCAGCACGGGGCCCACCTTGTGGCTGCCCTTGAAGGCCTTGAAGATCATCCCGCACAGCAGGCCCGCCAGGGTCCGGGAGACCACGCACACCACAAAGGCGAAAAACACGTTCTCCGCCACCAGAATGCCCCCCAGCACGTCGCCCATAAAGCACTGGGCAAAGCTGGTCAGGCCGAACAGACACCCCAGGATGGCCCCGGCCGCCGGGCCCACCACCACCGCGCCGATGGCCACAGGGATCATCAACAGGCTCACCGAAAGCCCGGGCAGGCGCAGGTAGCCCAGGGGGGTAAAGGACATGAGGAGGATGAGCGCCGCCAGGATGGCGACCTCGGCCAAAAACACGATCTTCTTCCGTTCCATGTTACAACACTCCTTTTTCTTTTCCATGTTATCAGATAAGGCGTACCCGGTTTTTCCGATACCGTATTGTAGCACGGATTCCCGCCTGGCGCAATGAAAATGTAAAATTTCTTTCCCAGGGGGTGACGCCTCCCGGTGGGATGGGGTATAATATCCCCAGGAATGCCCCGCCCAGGCGGGGAAAAGGAGGAGACGCCATGGGCGCTGTAAAACTGCTGGCCTTCGATCTGGACGGCACCACCATCACCGAACACAAATATCTCTCCCCGGGGAACCGGGAGGCCCTGATCAAGGCCCAGGCCGCCGGGGTGGAGCTGGTGCCCGCCACCGGCCGGATGAAAACCTTCCTGCCCCAGGAGATCCTAGACCTGCCCGGGGTGCGGTACGCCATCACCGCCAACGGCGCCGCCGTGTACGACCTGCGGGAGGACAAGCCGGTGTACCAGCGGCTCATCCCCAACGAGAAGGCCCGCCAGGTCCAGCGGGTGCTGGATGGCTGGGATACCTATATCGAATACTACAGCCAGGGGAACGCCATCACCAAGGTGGGCTACCCCGAGCTGGGCAAGACCCACTTCGCCCTGCCCCCCTCCAAATGGCACTTTATCGTGGACAAGGACTACGGCCTGGTGGAGGACTTCGGCGCCATGCTCCGGGAGACAGGCCTGTGCCCGGAGAAGATCAACCTGCCCTACGTGGCCCCGGAGGAGGCCCACCGGAAGCTGTGGGAGGAGCTGGAGGCCCTGGGCGGCCTGCGGCTGACCTCCTCCATCCCGGACAACATCGAGATCAACGCCGGGGACGCGGAGAAGGGCTCGGCCCTGCTGGCCCTGGCCCGGCTGCTGGGCTTCTCCCGGGAGCAGGTCATGGCCGTGGGGGACAACGGCAACGACGTGACCATGCTCCAGGCCGCGGGGGTGTCCGTGGCGGTGGGGGACGGGTCGCCGGAAGCATTGGCCGCGGCCCGGTACGTCACCGGCCCCCACGACCAGGACGGCCTGGCCCAGGCGGTGGAGCGGTTCCTGCTGTAAACTCCCCGCTTGATTTTTTCGCCGGGATGCCGTATAATTTTCCCGTTATTTCCAAATGTTTTCAAAGCTGAGTAAGCAGCGAGAATAATCCAAAAGAGAAAAGGGGCAATTCGTCTATGAAGATCAGGATCGGGATCGCGGGCTATGGCAACCTGGGCCGGGGCGTGGAGAGCGCCGTGACCCAGAGCGAGGACATGGAGCTTGTGGGTGTGTTCACCCGCCGGGCCCCGGAGAGCGTAAAGACCTGTACCGGCGCGCCGGTCTACCGGATGGAGGACGTGCCGGGGATGGCGGAGAAGATCGACGTGATGATCCTCTGCGGGGGCAGCGCCAACGACTTGCCCAAGCAGACCCCGGAGCTGGCCCAATACTGCTGCGTGGTGGACAGCTTCGACACCCACGCCAAAATCCCGGAGCATTTCGCCGACGTGGACGCCGCCGCCAAAGCGAGTGGCAAGCTGGCCCTCATCTCCGCCGGGTGGGACCCGGGCCTGTTCTCCCTGAACCGGCTGTACGGCCAGGCGGTGCTGCCCCACGGCAAGGATTACACCTTCTGGGGCAAGGGCGTCAGCCAGGGCCATTCCGACGCCATCCGCCGCATCCCCGGGGTGAAGGACGCCAAGCAGTACACCATCCCGGTGGAGGCCGCCCTGGAGGCGGTGCGCCGGGGGGAGAACCCCGAGCTCACCACCCGCCAGAAGCACACCCGGGAGTGCTTCGTGGTCGCCGAGGAGGGGGCCGACCAGGCCGCCATCGAGCAGGCCATCAAGACCATGCCCAACTACTTCGACGAGTACGACACCACCGTACACTTCATCACCCAGGAGGAGCTGGACCGGGACCACAGCGGCATCCCCCACGGCGGCATGGTGTTCCGCACCGGCACCACCGGCCTGAACGGGGAAAACCGCCACGTCATCGAGTACAAGCTGACCCTGGACTCCAACCCGGAGTTCACCTCCAGCGTGCTGGCCGCCTATGCCCGGGCGGTGTACCGCCTGCACCAGGAGGGCCGCACCGGCTGCCTCACCGTGCTGGACGTGGCCCCCGCCTACCTCCACCCGGAAAGCCCGGAAGAGCTGCGGAAAAAGCTGCTGTAAAAAAATACATGACTGGGAGCCGCCTCCGGGCGGCTCCTTTTCTCTGCCCACCCCTTCCGCTCTCTTTCCCAGACGCCCCCCTCCAATCCCGCCCTTCCACCGCTCCTTCCTCCCAGCGGGCTCCCTCTCCCCGAAGCACCATCCGCACCCACCCCTCCAGCCCCACCTCTCCGCTGCCCCCTCCTCCCGGCGGCCTCCCTTTCCAAGGCAGCACCCGCACCGTCGTCTCCCGGCCTCCACCTCTCCACGTTCCTTCCTCCCAGCGGCCTCCCTTTCCAAAGCACCACCCGCGCCTGCCTCTCCCGGCCCCCACTTCGCTAGCGCTCCTTCCTCGTGGTGGGGCACCCTCCCCAAAGCGCCTCTTGCTCCTGCCCCTTCGACTCCACCTCTCTGCTGCCTTTTCCTCCCTGCGGGGCCCCTCCCGAAAGTACCGCCTGTCCCTCCAGCCCCCGCCTCGTCGGAACCCCTTTCTCCTGGCGGGGCCCCATCCCCGCGGCGCCTCCCACACCAGCCTTTCCTGGCCCCTGCCTCTCCGACACCCCTTCCTCCCGGCAGGGAACACCCAAAAAATTTCTTTCCACATTGTGCCTCCCCTCTCTGGCGGGCTCTCTCCGCCGTCCCCACTGTCAAAAACAGACTTGGAGGGCCGCCTTTCGGCGCCTCCCGGTCGCGCCCAGGCGTTTTTGGGCTCTTTCCGGGCTTTTTCGGGTACTTTTTGGGCTTTTCCGGGCGTTTTTTGAAAAAAGTTGGGCCAAAAACTTCCCTTTTTCCCCCGGTTCCGGTATAATGAAACCATTAACGGGCACCGCCCGAAGGTAAGGATCGTGATGATAACAATGGAACGGAAAGTCGGAACAGTAGCCAGGGGCATCCGCTGCCCCATCATCCGCCAGGGGGACGACCTGGCGGCCATCGTGGTAAACAGCGTGCTGGAGGCCGCGGAGCAGGAGGGCTTCTCCCTGCGGGACCGGGACGTGGTATCGGTGACGGAGTCAGTGGTGGCCCGGTCCCAGGGGAACTACGCCACAGTGGACGCCATCGCCAAGGACGTAAAGGAGAAGCTGGGGGGCGGCACCATCGGCGTGATTTTCCCCATCCTCTCCCGCAACCGCTTCGCCATCTGCCTGCGGGGCATCGCCAAGGGCGCGGAGAAAGTGGTGCTCATGCTCAGCTACCCCAGCGATGAGGTGGGCAACGAGCTGGTGAGCCTGGACCAGCTGGATGAGGCCGGGGTGGACCCCTACCGGGACGTGCTGACCCTGGAGAAGTACCGGGAGCTGTTCGGGGAGAACCGCCACCCCTTCACCGGCGTGGACTATGTGGACTATTACAGCCAGCTCATCCGGGAGTCCGGGGCAGAAGTGGAGGTCATCTTCGCCAACGACCCCCGCACCATCCTGCGGTACACCGGCAACGTGCTGGCCTGCGATATCCACACCCGCGCCCGGACCAAGCGGCTGCTGAAGGCCGCCGGGGCCCAGGTGGTCTGCGGCCTGGACGACATCCTCAACGCCCCGGTGGACGGCAGCGGCTGCAACGAGAAGTACGGCCTGCTGGGCAGCAACAAGTCCACCGAGGACACGGTGAAGCTGTTCCCCCGGGCCTGCCAGGGCCTGGTGGAGGACATCCAGCGCAAGCTGAAGGAGCGCACCGGCAAGACTGTGGAGGTCATGGTCTACGGCGACGGCGCCTTCAAGGACCCGGTAGGGAAGATCTGGGAGCTGGCGGACCCCTGCGTGTCCGTGGCCCACACCGCCGGCCTGGAGGGCACCCCCAATGAGGTGAAGCTGAAATACCTGGCGGACAACGATTTCAAGAACCTGTCCGGCGACGCCCTGAAAGAGGCCATCTCCGGCAGGATCAAGGAGAAGAAATCCAACCTGGTGGGGGACATGGCCTCCCAGGGCACCACGCCCCGGCGGCTGACGGACCTGATCGGCTCCCTCAGCGACCTGACCAGCGGCTCCGGCGATAAGGGCACCCCGGTGATCCTCATCCAGGGCTACTTCGACAACTATACCAATTAAAGGGGGAGCAGCAGATGAAACAGGACATGATCGTCATCCTCGACCTGGGCAGTACCGAAAATACCACCCTGGCCCGGGCCATCCGGGATCTGGGAGTGTACAGCGAGATCTACCCCCACGACATCACCCCGGAGGAGCTGAAATCCCTGCCCAACGTGAAGGGCGTCGTCCTGAACGGCGGAGAGAACCGTGTGGTGGACGGCCAGCCGGTGGACGTGGATCCGGCCTTGTACCAGTGCGGCATCCCCATGCTGGCGGTGGACCACCCCACGGCCCAGTGCCAGGCCCTGGACCGCCTGCCCGACGAGGCCCGGCTGCGGGAGTTCGTCTTTACCACCTGCGGGGCCCAGGCCAACTGGAACATGAAAAACTTCATCGCCGACCAGATTGAGCTGGTGCGCAGCCAGGTGGGGGACAAGAAGGTGCTGCTGGCCCTCTCCGGCGGGGTGGATTCCTCGGTGGTGGCGGCGCTGCTGCTGAAGGCCATCGGCGACCAGCTGGTGTGCGTCCACGTGAACCACGGGCTCATGCGCAAGGATGAGTCCGAGAGCGTGGTGCGGGTGTTCCGGGACCAGCTGAAGGCAAACCTCATCTATGTGGACGCCACCGAGCGGTTCCTCACCAAGCTGGAAGGGGTGGCCGACCCGGAGCGGAAGCGGAAGATCATCGGTGGGGAGTTCATCCGTGTGTTCGAGGAGGAGGCCCGCGAGCTGTCGGGCATTGACTTCCTGGGCCAGGGCACCATCTACCCCGACATCATCGAGAGCGGCACCAAGACCGCCAAGATGGTGAAGTCCCACCACAATGTGGGCGGCCTGCCGGAGGACCTGAAATTCCAGCTGGTGGAGCCTTTGAAGCAGCTGTTCAAGGACGAGGTGCGGGCCTGCGGCGTGGAGCTGGGCCTGCCCGCGTCCATGGTGTACCGCCAGCCCTTCCCCGGCCCCGGCCTGGGGGTGCGCTGCCTGGGGGCCATCACCCGGGAGCGGCTGAACGCCGTGCGGGAGTCCGACGCCATCCTGCGGGAGGAATTCCAGAAGGCCGGCCTGGACAAGAAGGTGTGGCAGTACTTCACCATCGTGCCGGACTTCAAGTCGGTGGGCGTGCGGGACAACGCCCGGTGCTTCGAGTACCCGGTGATCATCCGCGCCGTGAACACCGTGGACGCCATGACCGCCGCGGTGGAGCCCCTGGACTGGACGGTGCTCCAGACGGTCACCGCCCGCATCCTGGCGGAGGTCCCCGGCGTGAACCGTGTCTGCTACGACATGTCGCCCAAGCCCCCTGCCACCATTGAGTGGGAGTAATTAACCTAACCCCGGAAACCCGCATAAACACTGGGTTTTCGGGGTCTTCTTATGCCCCGAAGTACACGAAAAGTACACGGAAGTACATTTCAGCCTTATGCACAGATGGCGTTTAGCCTGTCCATAATCTGCTCATTTTTATGGGGATACAGATGCGCATAGGTTTCAAGAGTGGTCTGAATATCCTCGTGGCCTAAGCGTTCACTGATATATAGGACAGAGACTTCCATTTCCACCAGAAGGCTGGCGTGGCTATGACGGATATCGTGGATCCGAATTCGTTTCACACCACTTTTCTTGCAGCCCCGTTCCATTTCGTGATACAAAAAGCTTTTGGTCACATCAAAGAGCCGTTCATCTGGTTCATAATCTACCAGCCGGTCTGCGTAATCCTTTACAAGGTCGCATACATGCGTTGGCAGGCTGACCCGGCGGTTACTTTTGGGCGTCTTGGGCTCTAAAATCAAATCTTCCCGGTCTAATCGAGCGTAGTTTTTGCTAATTTCAACTGCCTGTGCCTCAAAGTCGAAATCCTCCAGCGTCAGCGCCATCATTTCACCAGAGCGCATACCGCTCCAGTATAACAGGTTAAAGATGGTCTTTGAGATGATCTTGTCGCTGACCGCTTCCTCGAACTTTCTGTATTCGTCAAGCGTCCAGAACTTCATCTTGTCGGCTTTGCTTTTTCCCATGGAGCCGCACACTTTCGCCGGATTTTCAGCCAGGCCGTAATATTTGCAAGCAAAGTTGAACAGGGCGGACAACTGATTAGCAGGAGAGAACCGTGTAATAAAAAAGGCCGGAGCCTTTGCCTGTACGAATGCTCCGGTCAGAGATAAGAGATTGTATGAACTCACGGTAGATCCTGCACCGCGGGTAGTCTACAATCTGTTTGAGTTCTAATTGATATTCTGACATGGATACCTCCCAAAATAAAAAAAGCGGCGCAGGTCTCCAAATGAAAACCTGCGCCGGAAAATTTACATCTTAAATCTTTAATTCGTTACCGCTTTGTGTTATACTATTCAATATTCTGATCAAACCTCCCTTCGTGAGAATAAAAATAATCGTGAGATACCTGATTTTGAGGTACATAAAAAGTACACAGAACAGTGAAACACAAAATAATCGCTCTAAAATGTGAGGTTTGTGAGACGAAAATACGCCAAAAAATACAGGTGATACAGCCATAAAAACAGAGTGGGAATAAAACAAGACAAAATAGGGGAGGCCTCCCGGCTGCGGGAGGCCTCTTTGCGTCTTGTAAGATGGGGGGAAGGGCCGGCCCGGCGCTACCCCTGGTACCAGAAGTCCATCTCCTCCCGGGCGGGAGGCTCGAAGGCCGCCTGGATCTTTTCCAGCAGGCCCTCGTCCACGTAGTAGTCCCGGGTCTCCCCGGCCAGCACCGCCGCGTTCCGGGCGGCGATGTTCCGCTGCCAGGCTTCGGGGGAGACGGCGATGTAGTGCCACTCGTAGGGGATGCCCTGGTCCTGGAAGAAGCGGGAGATGTCCGCGCGCTCCGCCCTGGTCCAGAAGCCCCAGTCCAGCACCACACTGCAGCCCGCCGCGGCGATCTCCGCCGCCTTTTGCCGCAGATACCCCTTGATGTCCGCGGTTACGGCGTCGTGCCGGTCCCCCAGGGACTGGTGGAAGAGGCGGCTCTCCACCTCGTCGCAGGAGAGGAGCACGGCCCGCTCCTTTTCCCGCAGCTTGTTGCAGTAGGTGGTTTTCCCGCTGCAAATCTTTCCGCACAGCAGCATGACTTTTGCCATGTCCACGCCTCCTTTTTCGGTTTTTGGGGGAAGCATACCACGGCGGCCGGGGGCTGTCAAGGGGGCGGGAATGTGACGAAAATCTTCCAATTCATAAACAATTTACAAATAGCTTCTTGACTTTTGCTGACCTAAGTGGTAGATTTAGTATCAGAGTTTAGCACTCGAACAAAAAGAGTGCTAAAGCGAGGTGAAGCGAGATGGAGTTGACTCCGCGGAAAGAAAAGATACTCTCCTCCGTGGTGGCCGGCTTTGTAAAAAGCGGCGAGCCCGTGGGGTCAAAGGCCATTGCCGAGCAGATCGGCGTGTCCTCGGCCACCGTGCGAAACGAGATGGCCGACCTCATCGAGCTGGGGCTTCTGGAACAGCCCCACACCTCGGCGGGCCGGGTGCCCTCCCAGAAGGGCTACCGGGAGTACGTGGACCGGCTGATGGAGGTCCCCCTCCTGAAGGAGGAGGAGAAGCGGTATCTGGACTCCCTGTTGGTGGGCAGCGCCTACGACCCGGAACGCCTCTTGCTGCGGGCCTCTCAGGTGCTGTCGGGGCTGACCCGCTACGCCGTGGTGGCCACCACCCCCAGCGGCGCCACCGCCAAGGTGAAGGCGGTGCAACTGGTGCAGACCAGCCGCCGCACCGCCATGCTGCTGATGATGAGCTCCGCCGGGACCATGAAGAACCGGGTGTTCCACTGCGATTTCGACCTGACCACCGAGATGCTCCGGGTGTTCTTCCGGGTGTTCAACGAGCGGGTCACCGGCCGGGGCGTGGCGGAAATCACCCCGGCGTTCGTCCAGTCCATGGCAGCTTCTCTGGGCCAGATGTACGTGCTGGTGGGGGCGCCCCTGCGGGCCCTGCTGGAAGTGGCCCGGGATACCTTGGAGACGGAGGTCTTTTTAAGCGGCCAAATGGACCTGTTGTTCTATCCCGAGCTGGAGCACACCGGCGCCAGGCAGGTCATGGACTTTTTGGAGCGCAAGGCCGACGTGGTGCGGCTGCTGGGGCAGAAGCCCGGCAGGGTCACCATCCTGATCGGCCGGGAGTGCGGCAGGCCGGAGCTGGCGGACTGTTCGGTGGTCATCGGCCGGTACAGCGTAGACGGCCAGGACGCCGGCGCCCTGGGCGTGATAGGGCCGGTGCGTATGGACTACCCGAAGCTCACCGCGCTCACACAGTATCTGGCCCAGCGGGTGGGCAGCATGCTCACTGTGCTGATGAAAGAGGAATAGGGCCCAGCGCCCTTAGGGAATACAGAAGAAAGGAAGCGGGAGACCCATGAAACAGGAAAAGGAACAGGAGAAGGCGCCCCAGGAGGAGCAGCGGCAGGAGGCCGCTCCTCCCGCCGGGGAAGAGCCCCAGGCAGCCGCCTCCCCGGAGAAGGAGGCAGCCTCCCAGGACCGGGAGGCCCTGGAAAAGCTGCAGAAAGAATTCGACCAGCACAAGCAGCAGTACCTGCGGGTGCTGGCGGAGTACGACAACTTCCGCAAGCGCACCGCCCATGAGAAGGACGCCATCTACAACAACGCGGTGAGCGACACGGTGCAGGCCATCCTGCCCATCGCCGACAACATCGAGCGGGCCCTGAGCCAGGAGAACGCCTCGGCTGAGGACATGAAGAAGGGCGTGGAGATGATCGAGGCCCAGATCAAAAGCGCCTTTGAGAAGTTGGGCGTCACGGAGGTGGGCCAGGTGGGGGACCCCTTTGACCCCAACCTGCACAACGCCGTGGCCCACATCGACGACGAGAACTTGGGCGAGAACGTCATCGCCGCCGTGTACCAGAAGGGCTACAAGCTGGGGGACCGGGTGGTCCGCCACGCCATGGTCCAGGTGGCAAACTGAAAAAGCACGCTCCCCGGCAGCGCCGGGTGGACGATAGAGTGACAGACATCACAACGAACCATCGATATTTATAACAAGGAAGGTAGATTTACTATGGCAAAGACAATCGGCATTGATTTAGGTACGACAAACTCCTGTGTGGCGGTTATCGAGGGCGGCGAGCCCGTGGTTATCGCCAACGCGGAAGGCGCCCGCACCACCCCCTCTGTGGTGGCTTTCTCCAAGACCGGCGAGCGCATGGTGGGCCAGGTGGCAAAGCGCCAGGCCATCACCAACCCGGAGCGCACCGTCTCCTCCATCAAGCGGGA